>JAKEIB010000192.1 GCA_022614705.1 Planctomycetota bacterium
ACCCCCATGGGATCTCAGTTTTGCGATGGGGCGGTTGGAAAGCAGGATCGAATCGTGCCCGCCCACGGCTGTCAACCGCTTGCCACGGTTGTCATAGTCGGCCGTGCGCGCTGGAACGCCGATCCCCGCCCCAAAGGGCCCTGCATTTCATTTTTTGAAGAACCCGTTAGCGATTAACTGTTAGCTGTTAGCCGTTAGCCGTTAGCCAGAAACGAAAGGACCTGCACAACGTAAAACCGCCACCCCAACGCTTGCGGCTTAGCCGCGCCCCACGTAGCCGAGTGTCTCCGACACTCGAATCGCGCGTTTTCGGAGAAACTCGCCTACGTGCCAATCCGCGACCGGAACCGCGTCCGTACAACTTCGACCGAGCTATCAAGCACCTCGTCGCGATCCGCGCCGATGCTCTGTACGTCGGTCGGCCTATCGTCGACGCGCCGAGCGACCTACACCGACCGACTGCTTACACCGAAATTACCGCAAAATACGACCTACTCCGCTCCCGCTGTCCCATCGGGTAGTGGTACAGTTTGCCAATTTCCGCATCGTGTCATTCCGAGGTCCGCCGAGGAATCCAGCCAGACCCCTCGGCGGACCTCGGGGTGACAGAAGCAAACTGTACCACTACCTCCCTTCGCATTCCCTTGTTCTCAAGCACCGAAGTACTTATCATGGTAAGGTTTAGGATCAACCCACCCGCGAACCCCACGCGACCGTCCGTGTCCTACCAGACTTCTGACACCTGACCCCTGACCCCTAGTTTTACCGAGGTGCCGCTGTGGCGACTGTGACCAAACCGAAGACGAAGAACGAGCTCACAAGCGGGGCCGACATCCTCGTCGAGGCCCTGGTGAACCACGGCGTCGACACGATCTTCGCCTACCCAGGCGGCGCGAGCATGCCGCTGCATCAGGCGCTCACTCGATTCAGCGACAAGCTGCGGACGATCCTCCCGCGCCACGAACAAGGCGGCGCGTTTGCCGCCCAGGGCATCGCGCGCAGCACCGGCAAGCCGGGCGTGTGCATGGCCACCAGCGGGCCCGGCGCGACGAACCTGGTCACCGCCATCGCCGACGCCAAGCTCGATAGCATTCCGCTGATCGCGATCACTGGCCAGGTGCCGACGAAAGTGATTGGCACGGACGCGTTCCAAGAAACGCCGATCGTCGAAGTCTGCCGCGGCATCACCAAGCACCATTACCTCGTGACCGACGTGAACGACATCGCCCGCGTCGTGAAAGAGGCGTTCATCATCGCCATGACCGGCCGCCAGGGACCGGTGCTGATCGATGTGCCCAAGAACGTGCAAGTCGACAAGGCCGTGCCCGATTACGACGCCGAGCCAAACCTGCCCGGTTTCCGCATGGAGAACCCGCGGGCCAAGCCGGAACAAATCAATCAGATCGCCGCGGCAATCAAGCTGTCGAAGCGGCCCGTGATTTACGCGGGCGGCGGCATCATCAGCGCCGGCGCCAGCGACGAGCTGCGAAAGCTGGCCAAGAAGACCGGCATCCCGGTCACCATGACCGTGATGGGCCTCGGCGCGTTTCCCAGCACCGATCCCTCGACGCTCGACATGCTCGGCATGCACGGCTCCGTGTACGCGAATTACGCCGTGGAACAAGCCGATTTGCTGATCGCGCTCGGCGTGCGTTTCGACGATCGCGTGACCGGCAAAGTCGAAGAATTCTGCAAGCACGGCAAGGTGGTCCACGTCGACATCGACGCCTCCGAGCTCAATAAGAACAAGCCGGCCCACATCCCGGTGTGCAGCGACGTGAAGTACGCGCTTATCGAGCTCAACAAGATCGTCGAGCCGCCGGAAGACATTTCCGGTTGGGTCGAGCAATGCCGCAGGTGGAAAGAGGACGAGCCGTTCCACTACAACGAGAGCTTCCCAGGCATCCTCCAGCAGCACGCGATTCGCGAGTTATGGAAGCTCACGCGCGACCGCGACCCGGTGATTACCGTGGGCGTCGGCCAGCATCAGATGTGGGCGGCGCAGTTCTACAAGTTCGATCGGCCGCGCACGTTCCTTTCCAGCAGCGGCCTGGGGACGATGGGCTTCGGCCTGCCGGCCGCCATGGGCGCGCAGAGCCAGTTCCCCGACCGGCTCGTGATCGACATCGACGGCGACGGCAGCTTCCAGATGAACATCCAGGAGCTGGCCACCTGCTACTGCGAAAAGCTGCCCGTGAAGGTGCTGCTCCTCAACAACCAGCACCTGGGCATGGTCGTGCAGTGGGAAGATCGGTTCATGCAAGGCAACCGGGCTCACACGTACCTGGGCCCCATCGAGCACCCCGAAGCCCGCGGCCAGGGCGACGGCTTCGGCCCCAGCGAGCGGTACCCCGACTTCGTGACCATCGCCAAAGGCTACGGCTGCGGCGCGGCCTACATCCGCAAAAAAGCCGATCTCGTTCCCGCGCTCGAAGAGATGATCAACTATCCCGGCCCCTTTGTTCTGGACGTCGAAGTGCCCTATCAGGAGCACGTCCTTCCCATGATCCCCAGTGGCCATACCGTGCGGGATATGATCAAAGAGTAACAATTCGAAACGGCCAAATTCGCATTCGTATTTCGTGCCTTGGTTTTACGGGTGTTGTTTTTGAACAGGAGGAAACAGAGGAAACGGAGGAGGGCTGGAATCAAATTCATCGGTCCTCTGTTCCCTCTGTTGCCTCCTGTTCAATACGTCCGTGTTTCGTGCCAGATTCCGCTTGCGGCGCTCTCCACGAAGGTTGAAGCACACATGGCTGGCTGGGTTTACCTGCCAGCTTTCCTCGTTTTCCTGCGTCAGCGTTAAATTTTTCCCATAATCCTCAAACTTCGCACAATCCCCATCCGATGTTAAATAATGCCGGTTGGCGAAAATAGGCCGAATACTGATAGCCTCGCCGGGCCGGCCCGACTCGCTCGGCTGCAAGCGTTTGCTGGAACCCTGACGTGCCAAACCTTTCGACGACCAAAGCGCTCGCGCAAGTCCTTTCCCGCGATGCGGCCCGCAAAACCAATCCGCTGCGGTCCAATCGCGGAACTGGCGAAACGCTTCGCTCGGCCCAGCCTTCGTCTGAACAATCACCAAACAGCTGCGCGGCCGTCGCGCGGCAGTGCGCTCAGTTCCCCGCCTTCGCTCCATTGCTGGAAGAACTGGAGGTCGCCGGATGGAGCTCGCACCGCCGCACGTTGAGCGGCAACTTTCACGATTGGTTGATGCTCGACGGCGGCCGCATGTTGGTCGCCGTGGGGCAAGCCGTCGGTCCCGAATCGATCGATCCGACCGAAGCGGCACTGGTTGCTCAAGCGGCGTGGGCCACGATTCGCGCCCATGCACACTACGTCCACGATGCGGGCGAGCTGCTGACGATTGCCGCGCGCAGCCTGTGGACGATTCCAAACTCTTCCGTGCAGGCGTCGGTTGCGATCGGCGAGATCGATACGACCGAAGGCCGCGCTAGTTTGGCCATCGCGGGCGATTGCCTGGCGTGGCGTGTGCGCGCGGCAAATACCGAGCAGCTCGCGACTCGCCAACCTTTTCTGGGCGAGCTGGCCGATTTCACTTATGCCAGCCACACGGTGCAATTATCGCTCCGCGAGCGGCTGGTGCTCGTGGCCGATAATCCGTTTCGGCGTCCAGCCAAGTTGGCGTCTTCCGTCGCCAGTAGCTTCGCCCGGCTGGATGCAGAATCGCATCGCCGCATGATGGCGGCCGACGCCGTGGCGTTCGTGCGACGTCACTACGAACGTGGCCCGGAGGAACAGCGCTCGCCGGCGAGCATCGTGGCGGTCCGCCGTCGCTAGGGCGTGCCGACGCGTCGCGTTTGTAGCCGGGGTCTGTGACCCCGGGCATTCCTTGTAGCTTGGGTCTGTGACCCACGGCACCGCTGGCGATCCGGCCTCCCAGAGGCCAGCTACAATAGAGGCCGGCCACAATGGATTTCGCACGGCCAGCCGGGGGGACCCACATCGCCGGTGCAAAACCCGTCTATTTTGCACGCGAGCGCGCGCCGACAACTCGACAAAACAAGCGTCCACCGAACAACAGGGCGCGCAAAACTCGGCAGATTTACTGCGCAAGTCGAGAGTCAAGAGCCGAGGGCCCGCCGCCAGAAAGACTCACGCAGAGGCGCCAAGTCGCAGAGTCCGCGACTGGCTAACAGCTAAGAGCCAATAGCGAATAGCTCTAAACAAATTTTCAAAGAGCGACACCTGCTGGATTGCAGCGTGGGTTTGAGCATAGCAGATTAGTGTACGGATTTCTAGTTCTGTTTTGGCCACCTCTAGAGTTCGCCTTTGAAGGCCCGGTCGAGGATGGCGGGGAGGATGGCGTCGAGCTCGGCCGCGGAGTCGGCCGCGAGCTGCTTCAATTCGTCCAGCTTCGCCTGCAGGCCGTCGAGATACGCGACGATCCGACGTTGCTCTGGAATCGGAGGAACCGGAATAAGGATATGTTTTAACCGTTTTGAAGCAATGCCCTTAACAGTTGTGCCGGTAGCTTTCGCGTAAATTGCCTCCTTCACTGCTGGCGTCGTCATTGCGCGAGCTAGGAATTCACCATCGACTTGTCCGGACTTGCCGCGCAACAGTAGGGTCCGTTGGGCCAAGGAAAATCTTCGATCATCTTTCAATGCAGCCGCATCGCCTAACGGCGCTTCCATCGTAAAAACTACGTCTCCTCTTTTTGGAATGCCACGAGTCATGTAATCCGCATAGGTTGCTTCAGTGACGAACTTTGACGTCGTCCAATCTATTTGTCCGTTCTTGACGTTCGCGCTGGTTATATGTGGGATACCGGATTCAGCGATCGGCGGAGTGCGACCACGGTAATCGATCATTTGTTTACAAGCACGCTCAACGGTACGCCACTCCCATGAGTTATTCGACAAAAGTTCGCGCGAGGCTGTGGACAACACGCACTCTGTCTCTGCCGTTCGCTTTTCCACAAGCGAGCGGGCTTCGTCGATTTTGGCGGCGAGGCGTTCGATCTTCGCCACAATCCGCCGTTGCTGTGGCAACGGCGGAAGCGGAATTGTCAGGTCCATAAACCGCGGAGGGTTAAGCGTCAACTTCGACAGGGCCGCGGAACCAGTCGACATTTGCCGGGCCTGCTCCCAAAGTGGCGCATATCGAAAGTATGGCCCATCGCAATAAATCTGCAACATTGGCCTGGACAAGTACATAATATCATGGGACAAGGCGCGCGCCATGAGCGTAGGCGCCTATTCGACGTG
>JAKEIB010000193.1 GCA_022614705.1 Planctomycetota bacterium
TGTGTCCAAATTAGTAGCTTCCGACCAGGGCCCCATCCACAAGAATGCTTTGGCCCGTGATATAGGTATTGGCTTCTGAGCAAAGAAAAACGACGAGGCGGGCAATCTCCTCGACGGATCCAAGGCGACCCATCGGGATCAGCTGCTCAGCCTGCCGACGAACCTCTTGTTTCGTCAGACCAAGTTTCTTCGCTTTCAGACTGTCAAGATAGTCCGCTCGATCCGTCGCTATTCGTCCCGCGCCGACAACATTCACCAATATATTCTTTCGCGCAAGCTCTCGCGCCAGCGTCTTGGAGAGCCCAGTAACCCCTAGTCGAAATACGTTGGACAACAGCAGACCGTCAATCGCGCTTTTGATCGAGGAGGAAGTATTGTTGACAATGCGTCCGCCACCGGCTTTCTCCATCATCGGTAGCACAACGCGGATGCTTCTCACATAGCTGAGCAACGTCAGCGAAAAAGCATGCATCCAAGCTTCATCGTCCAGCTCAATGAATGACCCTGCCGGCGGCCCCCCCGAATTGTTTACCAATGCGTAGATCGAACCGAATTCGCGGCGTGCTTCTTCTGCTGCCCGCTCAATGTCTGCGGGATTGGTAAGATCACCGACGCAATAGAGCGGCCTATTTCGGGTCGCATTGCCGATTTCCGCCTGTGTTTCCTGCAGCGACTTTTCAGTGCGGCCAAATAACATTACCTTGGCTCCTTCCCTGGCAAACTCCTTGGCGACTCCTTTGCCAATGCCGCTTCCGGAGGCTAATACGAGCGCCGCTTTGTCCTTGAGCCCGAAATCCATCGCTCTAATTCGCCTGCACCACTTTGTGGTCGATAACCTTGTTGACGAGCGGCTTGAATCCCTCAATGTGACACTCGACCACGTCGCCATGTTTCAGTTCTGCCGCGCCGGGAGTTCCCGACGAAATGATATCGCCGGGGAGCATTGTCATGATGCGCGAGTGGTATGACACCAAGAAATCTGGAGCAAATGTCATGTTCTCCACAAGATTGGTGGCGTGGACTGTGTGATTGATTACAGTAGATACCCTTAACGGCGAGATGTCTGAAATCTCGTCGACCGTATAAAGAATCGGTCCAAAGCTGAAAAATGTGTCAAAACTCTTGCATTGCGTTAGGTTGCGAGGATTACGACGCAGGATATCTTCGGCGGTCATATCGATGATGGTCGTAAAACCCGCAAGAACCGACCTCCATTCGCTCTTTGATACGTTCTTGCATTGCCGCCCAAAAACTAGTCCCAGCTCAGCCTCGCCCGTAGTCTTCTGCGACATGAGAGGCAACTCGATTGTGTCCCCATGGCCAATGACCGAAGTGTCCGGCTTCATGAAGCTGGCCGGTTCAACGGCTGGCGGGTGTTCCGCAAGATCAGAAGCGTGTTCGCGGTAGTTTAGGCCGATCCCCCAGATTTTTCTGGGGCGCCGATAGAGCGGGGCGAAGATTGCGACGTCTTCTTCGATCGACACGTTTTCGAGGGCGTTCAGCGCTTGCATGCCAGTATTTTCATACCATTCGACAAGTTTACTGAGCTGGCCCGATTCCAAGATCTCCAGTAGCCCTAGAGGATACGTGAATCCAAACACCGCATTGACATCACGCATACAAAAAAGACGTCCCTCATGCAGGATTGCCGCCGTCTCGAGGCCATGCGATTTTAAGGTTGCAAGTTTCACTCGTTTCTTTCCCGAGGGAATCGTCAATGAGCCAAATGGCTGCGCAGCGCACCGAATGAGCGCAATCTACGCGATAGCTCGTACTCGAGCGCGGCGACTGGTCACGGAGTTTATTGGTCGGCGTTTCGCGCTCCCGCCGCCCAGCGAACGGCCGCGTGGACGAGCGTCTCCAGTCCAGCCGTCTTTTCCGGGTGGGGACTGAAACAGAATACACGTCCGCGGCCGTAAATACCCCGTGCAATTGCGGCTGTGCCTTTCATGACGCCCGCCGGCGCGCCGTTCTCGGCGATCTCCGTCTCATAGGTGGCCAGCAGCTCGTAGTCGGGAATGTCGTCGTTATGATCGGGGGCCAGCAGCGGGCCCTGACCGTAATAAATTGCCAGCGTCTCTCGATCGACACCGAGAGCTTTGCGACCCAACTCGGACAGGCGTAACTGAACTTCACCAGTGCCTCGTGCCCAGTGCTTGCGGTCCACAAAGCGAGCGTCGAGCAGGCCAAGCGACCACACGAAGTGGTCGGAAGCAAGATACGCTCCGGCACAGATGCCGACGTAGCCACCGCCCCGTTCGACGAAGCCGCACACCGCGCGGCGGCCGTCGACCCCAAGCGCGTTTGCCTGCTTTTGCCCGCTGCCGCCGGGATGGATCACCACGTCGAAGCGGTCGAGCGCGCCATCGCGAATTTCCTTGGCTGTTACCAGCTGATAGACGAACTTCGATGCGGGTGAAAGACACCGGCTCAAGTTCGGCGCTTTTTCGCCGGCCCCCGAATCGGCGTAAATCGCAATACGGATCGGTTGCCTGCCGGCTGCTTCTTCGCCCCGCGCAGGATGCAGCAGCGGCGACATGATCGCGACCAGCCATGCAACTGCGATTGCGTTCACCTTCGGACAGACCATTTTCATGCCGACTCCATTGGGAAAAAACTCAAGTCCCGATCACTTGTTGTATAGGGCGGGCCTTGTACGCGGCGGGATTACAAGAAGGCTAAAACATCCGCCAAGAAGTGCCAATAGGATCGCTCCGGGTTCCGGTACGCCCGTCTGGGAAAAGGCCTCAGCGCTGATACTTGCCGGACTAGAATGGGCGCCGCGCAGGATAAACCAATCATGCCAGTCGATGCGGCCATCGAACGTGAAATCGCCCAGCGCAAATGTCTCGATGTCGCCAACCAATCCGCCGTTGATTTCGTTCCTCATCCCCCAATTTTGAACGAACGCCAAGACATCGTCGTCGGCATTAGGCTCGCCACTGCCGGGCAGGCCATCGCCCATGACGTCTCCATCACCGGTCAGATCTCCAGTTACAACGCCGGCCAGGGCGTTCGCGGCAAACTCGTTATCGGCTCGGAAGTCAAAAGTGCCATGCACCGTGCCGCTGGTGGTGGTGCCAAAGGCAAACACCGTTAGGTCATCGACAACACCGTTGAAGAATTCTCCCGTGCCACCGGTGAAGGCGAAACTGTCCCCGCCGGTATTCGAGCCCACCACGAGTTGGGCATCGTCGGCGAGGAGATACTCGCCTGATCCGTCAAACGCAACGGCCACTCCGTCGACATACATCCGCGAGCCATTCGAAACCCCGCTGGGGCGCACTAGCATCACGTGGTGCCACCCTCCGTTGACAGCGTTGGTATGAACCGGCACCCCCGTATCAAACAGAGTGTCGCGGTAATCCATCAGCCAGGTTCCGGTGCCGCTGATGAGCACGCCGTGCTGATTGGTGTCTCTCACCACGGATTGGATACTCCCGTTGCCGAGTTGGGCGTCGTTCGGATTGACCCAGAACTGCAGGCCGCGATCGAAAATTCCAGCCAAGTCAACTGGTGGAGAGCCGAATGTAGAAGCTGATGTACTGGGCCAGCCAAATCGCAGACCGCGAAGGTAGTCTCCGTTGCCGTCGAAGCGAATGCCAAGTTGCAGACCGCCTCCAGCGAGTGGCCGACTAGATACGTTCTCATACACAACGTCGCCCACGGGAGTCAGGTCTTGAAAGGTTCCGGTACCGGGACTGCCGGCGTCATCGAAGGTCACGCCGAATCCACTGGCGACACCAACCGGCTGGCCGGCGACGCCGTTCTCACCCGATGCTTCCCCGAGCTTGTAGTCTCGGTCGATAAAGTTCGAGGCCGAAGCGATCGGACTCATCATCGACAACGCGACCAGCACGACGGCGACTCTGCCCGCGGCTCTGGATCGGTAACCGCGAAGGAGTGCTATCGAGCCAAGGCAAACTAGCGCCGAGAGAACGCTGCCTGGTTCCGGCACGGCCGATCCCCCGGAACCGCTCGAGAAGTACTGCACTACTCCTGTGCGGAAACCAGTTTCGCCAGCGACGTGGTACGTAAACACAAGGTCGTGGGGCTTAGTTGTGTCAAACAAATTCCCCAGCGACAGAGAGATACCATTTGCGAGTAGGGAGCTCCCCAAAGACGTTTCGCCGACGATCGTGCTGTCGACATTTCCGTACTCCGCCCATGCCGATTCACCAGTGGAACCGAAGTTGGACCGCCATGTGTTGTAGCCGGCCTCGCCGTTGAGGTTGGTCTTGCGCCAAACCACATAATCGTCCGCGCCAACGACGTCATTGGCGTTGTAGTCGCCGGGGGCGGCACTCGAATCGAATCCCTGCTCATCCAGACTATTCCAGTTTGCTGGACGCAGTGAGCCAGTCGTCCCGTTACCGGGGCTTTCGATTTCGTATAAATCGATATCGAAGCCAACTGGCGCCGCATTCACGACATGGTCGATCGAGACTGCACCGGATGTCGTGTTGACTTTGAGTTTCAAGGTCGACGGTTCCGGCAATGCCGAAACCACGATGTTGTCGAAAATGGCGAAGTTGCTCGCATCGCCGACACCATTGAGGTAATCCCAATAACCGAACATGATGTCACCGCTTGTATAGGCCGTGGAGTTTTGGTACCGGGAAATCAGCGTGCCGTTCAGATACTGACTTATGATGCCGCCCTCTTGCCTGACTTCACCTTGGACCCACTGCTCTGCCGGGCTGCCGGCCGCGAGGTTTGGGAACGCCGGTCTTGCCGGAAAGAGCGCTGCGAAGCCGGGGTCGGAATTGTCGAAGTTGGGCTCCAACTGCGAAATGAACCCGGTGGTCTTCAGCGCAGCATACGATGCTCCCGTGCCTTGGTGAACTCCGAAGTCGCGCGCGCCCGTCTCGGTGGCTCCAACATTTCCGTTGGCAGCCATGGAATAAAACAGACCGTCGCTCGTCGTGGGTGGGACTGAAAAGTATATATTTTCCGCGTTGCCCGAGTGATTGATGCCATACAGCGACAGTTCAGTCGTAGCCGAAATGGAGGAACCACTGCCCCAGTTCTGCCAAAGATCGAATTTCAAAGAGTAGTTCCCGCTGAACGAGCGAGAAACGGATCCAACTACGGGGTAGACATTCACAGAGGTTCTAGTGCTCGCAGTTCCATCGTTCTTGTTGGTAGTGATGAAAAGTCCTTTTTTCGTTCCGCCCGTCGAATTTGGCGCGGAGGGAATGACCGCGGCATCGGTGACCGCTCCGTAGTCGAAGCCGAAGATCACCGTGTGATCCTCGGTCTGGACGGGGGTATTCTCGGGGACGCGCCCGACGACCTTGTAGCCGCTGGAGATCGTACTGGTCGTAACCACGGCCAGAGGCGTACTATCAAAGTTGTCCGAGAAGAGGATTTGGCTGAAAGCGATATCGGGGGTCGAGAACGTCGCACAAACGCCGACGACCACCAACGCGGAAAAAGATCGTGTCTTCGTGATTGAGGACAGGAATCGAGCGCGACGGGCGGCAATGCATGCCAAACCGGCAATGGCGAGCAGCAAGATAGAATGCGGCTCGGGGACCGCCGACTCGGGCAGGGAGGCCCCATTGCCGGCGCCGGAAAGATCGTCAAGGTAGGCGTTCTTGAACAGCAGGAAGTCGAACTTGTCGTTGTCTCCGTCACCGTCTAGGTCACCTGATTGATAGGCCGCGTACGCGCTGAGGCCGCTGAGGTCGGAAGACAACCCGGCGTTGTACACATCGAAGTCGGCCTCATCGACGTCACCATCGAGATCATAGTCGCCGAGCTTGATGGGGTCGCCGCTGAATATGGCGTTCTCGGTGACGACCGTGCCATCGCTGAGCAGAACTTCGACGACGACGTCTTCGAGTGGACTGCGCCGCCACGCCGTCCCCAGATTGACATCCTGGTTGGCGGCGATGCTCGCCGATCCCAGCGTGCCTTCACTCAGATCCGCGCTCAACGCCTCAAATTCGATCCACGTGTCGTTGTTATCCACGCTCCCACCGCTATTGGCGTCGTAGTTATCGGCAATCGATAGCCACGACGAACTGTTGAGCGACCCTGCGTCCGAGAGCAAGGAATAACCGATGATCGAACCAGCGGCCAATCCGCCGTTGGTCAAAGTGACACCTCCGGTATCACGGTCAATCTCCACCGCGAAGTTTGGCGCAAAGAAAGCGTCGCCCTCCACCCTGATGTTGTCGAAAATGGCGTAGTGGTCCGGTTGTCCGACAGAAGAGACATAATCCCAATATCCTAACATGATGTCGCCGGCGGTGTAGGCGGTGGTGTTGGTGTATTGGGAAATCAGTGTGCCGTTCAGATACTGACTGATGACGCCGTTCTCTTGCTTGACTTCAACTTGGTTCCACCGCTCTCCCGAGCCGCCGGCTTCGATGTTTGGGAACGCCGGTCTAAACGGAAAGAGCGCTGAGTAGCCGGGGTCGAGATTGTCGAAGTTGGGCCCCAACTGCGAAATGAACCCAGTGGTCTTCAGCGCGGCATACGTTGCTCCCGCGCCTTGGTGAACTCCGAAGTCGCGCGCGCCCGCATCGGTGGCTGGCACACGTCCGTTGGCAGACATGGAATAAAACAGACCGTCGCTCTCCGTGGGCACGCTTGAAAAGTATATATTTGCCGCGTTGCCCGAGTGATTGATGCCATACAGCGCCAGTTCAGCGGTAGCCGTTGGACCGGCGCCAGCGCCCCAGTTCTGCCAAAGATCGAATTTCAAAGAGAAATTCCCGCCGAACACTCGAGGTTGTAGCGATCCGTCTACCGGGTAGACATTCACAGAGGTTCTAGTGCTGCTAGTGGCATCATTTTTGTTGGTCGTGATGTAAAGTCCTTTGGTCGTTCCTCCAATCGAATTTGGCGCGGGGGGAATGGCCACGGGAGTGGCGACCGGTGATCCGTAGTCGTAGCCGAAGATCACCCTGTGATCCTCCAAGATCGGGTTGGTGGGCTCGGAGAGGCGCCCGACGACTTTGTAGCCGCTGGAGGTCGTACTGGTCGTAACCGTGGCCAGAGGTGTACTATCAAAGTTATCCGAGAAGAGGGTTATGCTGTAAGCGATATTGGGTGTCGAGATCACCGCACAAACGCCGACGACCACCAACGCGGATAAGGATCGTGTCTTCATGATGGATTACTCACTCGATCGGAGCTTCGTTTCTGTCACTCTGTTTCGTTTCAACAGGAATTGCTCATGTGCTGCCAAATTCCGGCTGCGACACTCGAATCGTATTGTACCTTGCCAATGCAGCAACCTACGAGAATTCGTCCGTCCCAGACAGGAGAACTGCAAGGTCGAAAGCAAATGGTCAGGTCCCCTTTGACCTCATGGTGAGCCGTAGGGGCTCCCTTCATCGGCGCGGTTGGCGTTGCCGCGATGCACCAATAGGTCGATGTCGTAATTAACTGATTCCACATGGCCGTCACACCACGACACGAACCATCCCCCCGAATGGACACTGCCGAAGCGATTCTCATAGGACACCCCCGGACGGTCCTGTTCCGGCGGATCAAAGGCGCAACGAAAGTTGTCATTATTGAACCCCGTGCACCAGGTTTCATTGTCGGAATTTTCCAAACCGGTTTCATAGTTGGTCGGATTGAGGTACCTTTCGCCGATGAGGTACGTGTGCGACGTGCCGTCGGTCACGTGTTTGTTTCCCACCTCGCTGTGTTGAAAGCTTATGCCGGTTAGGTAGTTGGTCGACAAGGGCTTGGGCTGAAAGGGAGGGAGTGGGATCACAGGAGTGCCCGTAGGGCTCCAGTTCCAACTGAAATCTTTCGCCGAGTCATAATTCTGATGCGGGGCTCCGGCAGCAGTCCCTGCGGGCATCTTTGATGTATACGTGTAGTTGCGATCGCCCGCGTTGATTGCGTAATCACTTCGGCCGGCGACGTTGCCGTCCGCCGGATTTTGCGCCGAGTTGAACGCGATAAAGAGGCCGTTTGCCGGCTTATCAAATACTTGGCCGGGCCGGCGCGAGGGACAATCGATTAGTGGAAGCGGGTTCACAACGATCGAACGGACCGCGTCCAGCTGTTTGGTCGTAATGTTCTCGGGATTTCCGTCGGACGCCGACTGGTAGCGCGAATTCTCTTCCGTGAAGGGCATCAGGTTAAAGACCCAGCCCCCGGGTTGCTTGTTGCTAAAGCCACGGTCGGGATCGCCGACCCAATTCCAGCCCCAACCGCCCGTTGGGAAGTGACCTGCCACGTCGTGATGGTTGATCGCGGCCAACGCGAGCTGCTTGAGATTGTTCGAGCACTGCTGTCGCCGTGCCGATTCGCGGGCCGCTTGGATCGCGGGCAACAGCAGCGCAACGAGAATGCCGATGATCGCAATGACGACCAGCAGCTCAACCAACGTAAAAGCCCGCCTGGCACGATGCGCTCGCATGGCAGAATCCCTTATTTCGTGAAAGTTTCGCCAAGATTTAACAGTACATTGCTGACAACGGTCCACGTTGCAAGCTGGCCACCCTCTACAATTCCGCTACATTCACCATCGAAATGCCTGTCCAGGGCTTCCTTGCCCCGAAGGCACTTGTAATAAATGTCGCTTTCACCTCGTTCAAGATTTACGACGGCGCACGAAGGCGCCCAAAACCGCGGCTGCAATTCCTCCCAGCGCCAGCGCGGAAGGCTCAGGTATAACAACCCTGATGTTGTCGAAAATGGCGTAGTGGTCCGGTTGTCCGACTGTAGCGACGTAATCCCAATATCCCAACATGATGTCACCGGCGGTGTAGGCGGTGGTGTTGGTGTACCGGGTAATCAGTGTGCCGTTCAGATACTGACTTATGACGCCGTTCTCTTGCCTGACTTCAACTTCGTTCCACCGCTCTCCCGCGCCGCCGGCTTCTATGTTTGGGAACGCCGGTCTTGCCGGAAAGAACGCTGAGTAGCCGGGGTCGAGATTGTCGAAGTTGGGTCCCAACTGCGAAATGAACCCGCTGGTCTTCAGCGCAGCATACGTTGCTCCCGCGCCTTGGTGAACTCCGAAGTCGCGCGCGCCCGCATCGGTGGCTGGAACACGTCCGTTGGCAGACTGGGAATAAAACAGACCGTCGCTCGTCGTGGGCACACTTGAAAAGTATATGTTTGCCGCGTTGCCCGAGTGATTGATGCCATACAGCGACAGTTCAGCAGTAGCCGTTGCACCAGCACCAGCGCCCCAGTTCTGCCAAAGATCGAATTTCAAAGAGAAATTCCCGCTGAACGATAGAGGCACGTTCAACCCATCTACCGGGTAGACATTCACAGCGGTTCTAGTGTTCGAATTTGCATTGTTTTTGTTGGTGGTGATGTAAAGTCCTTTGGTCGTTCCTCCCATCGAATTTGGCGCGGAGGGAATGGCCACGGGAGTGGCGACCGGTGTTCCGTAGTCGTAGCCGAAGATCACCCTGTGATCCTCCTCGACCGGGTTGGTGGGCCCCTCGGAGAGGCGCCCGACTACTTTGTAGCCGCTGGAGAACGTACTGGTCGTAACCGTGGTCGGACCAATACTATCAAAGTTGTCCGAAAACAAGATGTTCGAGGCGTTGGCGACAGTGCCCACTCCCCCCGCGGCCACTAAAGTGGCCACAATCACAATCATAATCATAAATCGATTCATCAGCGTGACTCCTATGGTGCTAAAAGAAAAACAGTCCGGCGAAACACTCGCCGTAGCCAACGTATCAAACCAGGGTTATTCGACGAGGCGTTGCCGTCGTTATTTTTCCGAAAGTTCACGTTCCGAGAGTTCAATGTGTTTCTGCCGCAGTTCTTCGCGCTGCTCGGCGGATAGCTCTGTCGGCGCTTGTCGCTCCCCGCCGCCGCAACCGCAGTTGCCAATCAGCGCCAAAGCAAATCCCGTAGCAACCGCCAAATGAAAACGACCTTTACCCATATCTTCATCTGCCTCCAGCTAACTCAGGCAAACCATCCCGCGTGCCCATTTCTAGCCAGACATCGGCATCGATGGAATCGTCGATGGCCTGCACGCTGCCATCGCACATCACCACATTCACTGAGCCGCTGTGATAACTGGAGGCGGGCGAGACCAGCTTCCACCAACTCCCGGGCCGCCAGCACGTTGAATTCGGCGGCAGCAAATGGTTGTACCAATTCCGCCACGGCGTTCCTTCGGACCAGGGATAACCGCGAAAACGCCAGAGACCACTCCATGGCACCGCAGCAGTTTGGTGGCTTTTTGCAAGAAATGCGCCGCGAATCGCTGCCCAGGTGCTACCGCTCGGTGGCGCGCCAAACTCGAAGCAATCAGCCTTCGGGTCACCTCCCAGGGCTGGCGCGAGGTCTGGAGCCAAGCCATTGACCACTTCTGCGAACGCCACGGTTTTGCTTGTGCCATCGACGACTAGCGCCAGCCGAAAGGGCGCGTTCCCAACGATGCCTTCTATGGTCCTATCTGTGCCGAAGACTCCGTCCCATTCTTTTGCCACATGAGCCCAACTGCCGCTATTGGCGTGATAACTCGTCCACCCACTGCGGGTAAAAACACTAGAGTCATTTGTATACTCGGCCCCGCCGCGTTGGGGGTCGGTGGGACATAGGAAGATTTCTGGCTGCGCTTCTGCGGCGGTGAAGTTCACTACGTCCGCTGAGCTCTTATCAAAATCCATTCGACTGTGAACGTTCCCCTCTTCGTAGTAAGGAAGAAGTTGCGCCTGTGAAGAGAACCCGTACGCGCCGACGTCGGGCATCAAGGTTCCGGCCGGCAACCGACCCATGGCGCTCTCATAATTGAGCGTCGCCGCCCCCGTTTGCTTGAGGTTGTTTTGGCAGCTGCTGCGTCGCGCTGATTCGCGCGCGGCTTGGATTGCCGGAAGGAGCAGGGCCACCAAGATGCCGATAATCGCGATGACCACCAGCAATTCAACCAAGGTAAAA
>JAKEIB010000194.1 GCA_022614705.1 Planctomycetota bacterium
CACCCAAAGCAAGCTCACACGTATGTCCAATAACCCTTCGCTAATTCGCGGCATCTTCTTCCGTTGTTGTGTTGCAGATTTTTTCGGATGAGCCATACGTGCAGTTTCTCGCGAAGGGTTTGGTCGGCGTCGATGCGAAGACTGGCAAGTTTCTTTGGCGATACGATCGCACCGCCCAAAGCAGCCCCGCCAACATCGGCACGCCGGTAGCCCGCGACGGCTGCGTCTATAGCGGCAGCCACTACGCAGGCGGCGGGTTGGTGCGAATTGTCGTGGATGGCGACGGATTCAAGGCCGAAGAAGTGTACTTTGACCGCAAGCTGCCCACCGCGATTGGCGGCGCCGTGCTCGTCGGCGATTATCTCTACGGCACCAATCGCGCGACGATGACGTGCCTCAATTTCAAAACCGGCGAAGTCAAGTGGATCCACGAGCGAGGTCTCGCGCCGGCCTCGTTCTGTTACGCCGACGGCTCGCTCTACGTGCATGGCGAGCGGACCGGCGAAGTCGCACTAATTGAGGCCACGCCGGACGAATACCGCGAGCGCGGCAAATTCACGCCGCCCGGAGTGCCCGATAAAGGCCAGTCCCAGGCGTGGACTTATCCGGTCGTCGCCGACGGCCGACTCTATCTCCACGATTGGGGCACGCTCTGGTGCTACGACGTGAAGGCTACGACCGCTGTGCGCTAGCATCGTGTGGCCAAAGATCTGCGGCGTCAGATTCTTCTAAGTGTCTCCAACAATACCGAAACTCGGGGAGGGCGAAGCTCCTGCTGAGCCACTTTTCGCGGACGTTCGGCTCGGCGGGAGCCTCGCCTCCCGAGTACTGATACGCCTTCCAAGCCTCATCATGAAAAAACCCCGCCGGCCTGAAGCCCGGCAGGGTTTTAGGTTTCATTCCGCGCAATCGCGGTCGTACTTATCGAGCGAGATCCGGCGTGCGGCTGCTGATGTCGATCGCTTCTTCCGGCTCGTGGAACGCCGACTCGCTTCCATCGTACGTGTGCTGCTTGGTCAGCTTGCCGGCTTCGTTCCACCAGCGCCAGTCGCCGGTCAACTCGCCGTCTTGGTAGCGTCCGTAGGCCGAACGCTGGCCGTTTTCGTGCCACCAAACCCATTGACCCTCGGGCCGATCTTCGCGGTATTCGCCGGTGGCCGCCACCTGTCCGTTCTCGTGCCAGAACGTGAACGTGCCCGACTTCTGGCCATATTGGTAGGTGCCTTCCGACTCCATCCGGCCGTTGCGGAACCAGGTCTTCGCCAATCCGTGGCGTAAAGTCTTGCCTTCAGCCGCGAACTTGGCGAGGCGGGCGTTCCAGAATTCGTCGGCCGCTTGCTGCGTCGTTTCCGCGCCGAGGTACATGACTTCCGATTTTTTGTCTTTCTTGCCGTCGTAGTAGCCGGTCTTGCTGACGATCTTGCGACCATCGGCATAGGTTGCGGTTCGCTCCAGCTTGGCCGTCTTCTTATCGAATTCGAGCAACTCGCCGACCGGCATGCCGTGTTCATACGTGGCTTGCCGGAACGTCGTGCCGTTCGGCAGCCAGGCGATTGCCAGGCCGTGCCGCTTGCCGTCCTTCAAAGAAATCTGGCTAACCTTGCGGTCATTCGCGTCCATGATGATCCATTCGCCGTCCATGACGCCGTCGGTGAAATTCACTTGCGACATGAACGGCGATTTGAATTCCTTGAAGGGCGCTTCGCTGAACAGCGAAGAGTCGTTCTTGGCCTGCCAACGCGTCCACAAGCCCACCCGACGGCCAAAGTGATACTGCCCCTCGGCCAGCACCTCGCCCTTCGGCGAGAACATCTTGTAGGAACCGTGGTTGACGTAGTTGCCGTCGCGGTCAAGCGTCGTTTGCCGTTCGACGTGAGTCGCGCCGTCGTTGTAGCGCTCGCGCACTAGTTCAACTTCACCCATCACGCCAGGATCGGTGTTTGGTTGAAACGACTCGTTCGCGCCCGTGTCGCCGAGCAGAGCGTATGGGAAGTTGTTCGGAGCGTGAATTTGGCTGCGCTCCTTAGCGAAAGCGGTCAGACCAAAGCCGAACGCGACGATGGTCACCGCGGCTGGCCCGGCCGGTAGCCAGCGACTGATGAATAAACGAAGCATACGTGCGACTCCTTCCTTGGAGAATGGGGGGTAGGGGGCTGTGTCCGGGGGGACTCGAACGCGCGATCGCACGGGGAACGATCCGCCGAGTTTTTCAGGAACAAATCTGCTCCCATTCATCGCATCGGTCGCATGCAGCGAATTCTTTGATGGCAGGTACCCGAATCGTCGAAGTTGCCCGACTTAACAGCAGTTGACGCAAGCAATGCTGTGCTAGCACACGCAAGTCGCAACAAAAAATTCCCGCGCGACTGCTAGCGTCGCGCGGGAATTGGGTTGAACAATGCTTGTTGCTGATTGCGCGCCAAGCGATCACATACTTGCAGCGAATGCAGGTTACGTCTTATCGCAGAAGACCGAACAGACGCGAGAATATTCGACGACGATTCGGCAACTCATTGACATTCACGTCGGGCGGAATCTCGAAGCCCTGGATGCTTTTGTGATCGATCATGCTCGCAACCGCTTCGTCCAACGTGTCTTCACCCGCGCCGCCGCCAAACACCGCGACCTTTGCTACCAAATTGGCCGTCGTCAGCGTGTCGTCGCCGTCGCCCAGTGAAACGCCAAGCGATTTGAAGACCGAATCGCGAACGTCCACATTGTCGTTTCCGGCGCCCGTGTGGACACCAAGATGATGCACGTCGAGACCCATGAGCGAGACATTGTCGACTCCGCCGTCGCTGGCCACGAGCATCGCCTTCGCTTTGGCTATGTTCGCGTCGATCGAGTTGTCACCCTGTCCGCCCCAAACAACAATGCCGCCGTGCGCGGAAAGCTGGTCAATATTCAGCTCGTCATTGCCGGCGCCCAGGTTGACGTGTACACCGTGGCCAACGGCGAGCCGCGCGGTCAAGTCGCCCAAGGGCGCCGTGCTGCCAAGCGAGACGACATCGTTATCCTCACCAGCGTGGACGGAGAGCCGGCCGGCCATTGCGTCGTCGACGGCGACGTGGTCCAGGCCGCCGTTGGTGTCGATCCTTAAGACGCCGTGCACGTCCACGGATAAGTCGGCCGGCAGCACGCCGGCAAGCTCCGCCGCTCCTTCGCCGGTACCGACCAAGACGCGGTCGTCGCCGGCACCGGTTTGGATCGATACGTTGCCGCCGACGTTCGCGCCGACAATCGCGGCCAAGTCGTTGCCTTCGCCGAGATTCACTCGAATGTTGAGCACATCCGAAACCGTAATGGGATCCGTCGCCCCCTCAAGCGTCGTTCCGTCCAAGCCCGTGACCACAAACGTCCCCGCATCCGCGCCGGACACGATCATGATTTTGTTGTCTTCGGCGTCGCCCTCAATCCTCAGATTTCCGCCGACGACATTCACCAGCACATCGCCCGCCAACAACTGCCTCGGTTCCAACGCTTCGAATTTTCCACGCCGCTGCGCACTAGAAGCCCAAGCCATGTCGCACTCTCCTCTTAAAAAGTTCCGGTCAATCCACCTGTCTCAAGCAACCAACGCCGCGCACATGCCCAAGGCCGATACGGTTGCTCGGTCACTTGAAACGGACAATTTTAGGCGACTCGGTCGCCCAGTTCCACTACGAAAGTTATAACCCCAGCCTGGTCGAAAGGTTCTCATTCCGTCAGGCCGCAAAAAAATTACCGATTGCTTGACACCGGTGTAAACACCATATCCGGGCAACGACCGACGAACGTGGCAGAATTGCTCGCCATGTTGTGAAGCAATGCCGAATTGGCGGCAGAGACGTCTTCCGACTTTTTTGGGCAAGGCTCCGACAGAATATGTGCCGCAAGCGTACCGCAGAGGAAGCACTGTTGGACCAGCCAGAAGTGGCACCCGCCCGAACGATGACGACGACTACGTTGGCCACTGTGTATAGTCGACGCCGAACATGCTGGTTCGGATGTACTCATCGGCCTGGTTAACTGCGCCATCGCCGTTGGCGTCGCCCATCCAAAAAAGCGCGCCGCTCGTTGTGCCGTTGAACTTCTTCCACAGGACCCAATCAGCGGCATCGACGATGTTGGTGCGATTGTAGTCGCCGCTTAAGACCGTGAAGTAGAACTGGAAATAGCCACCGGCTGTGCCGTCACCCGAGGGAAAGACGCTCGTGCCGGCCGAGCTAAGCGAAGTCGGGTTCGTCCATTCTCCATCTAGAAAGCCGCCAAGTCCGGACACACCGTCATCCACTCGTAGGATAATTTGGCCGCGAAAGAAGACGCCGGCGTTTAGCGTCCAAGTTGCCGTCGTGCCGCTGAGGCTCAAGTTTCCGGCGAAGAAGGTACCCGCGTTAGCGTTCTGAACCGTGACGTGGCTGGCACTAATCGTCACCACTTCGCTGAATCGAACCTGCACCCGATTGGCGCCACCGACAGGCACCGTGCGAATCTGCTCGCCGCTGCCGACTGCCGTGGCAAAGCTGTAGGGTGTGTGCGCGGGAGGGACAGAGTCGCTGACAATGACTTCGATCACCTTGGGCAGACCGATTTCATAAGCGCCGATATCGACGAAATTACCTGGGGAAACGTTTGCAATGCTCGTGATATCCCAGGGTCGCGTAAAAGGTGCTCCTCGTTGATCGCTCGTAAATAGATTCCCCGACAGAGGATCGCTCGCCAATGCGTTGGACCCTTTATCAATCGCCGGACTGTCATTCATCAGCGAATGAGTTGGCGTTGGCCCGCCGTTGTTCGAGAGCGAACCCAATTGCGGCGAGTCGGCGGTGGTACCTGTGAAATTGGTGGAATCCAACGCCGCAGAGCTGCCGTCGAGGTCGTAAATTATCGAACCGGTCCCGATCAGATTGTATTTCATGTTGGCGACGTCGAACCGGCCGACCAGATTATGGCCCATCGCAATAAATCTGCAACATTGGCCTGGACAAGTACATAATATCATGGGACAAGGCGCGCGCCATGAGCGTAGGCGCCTATTCGACGTG
>JAKEIB010000195.1 GCA_022614705.1 Planctomycetota bacterium
ACGTCGAATAGGCGCCTACGCTCATGGCGCGCGCCTTGTCCCATGATATTATGTACTTGTCCAGGCCAATGTTGCAGATTTATTGCGATGGGCCATAACCGCCGCTTCGGGAGTTTTTGCGTTTGCCAGGCAGGCGTCAACTGGAATTGAGGATTTTAGACGAGTCTTGCCAAGCGGACCTTGAGGCGAACCTTCCGCGTGGTAGTCAACTTGTATCTTTCCACCGTCGTAGGAGCGGAAATAAGACTTTGATTTAGTTGAATCGTGACCTGCAACGATGGTTTGCAGCTTGCGAGATTTTCCATATCGGCTGATCCGTTCGTCGTCGACTTGCGGTCCGGCCGCAAGAACCCAGTCGTGGCTTGCAAGCCGCACGAGCGCCATCCAGGGGCGGGGCCATTCGGGCGCTTCGCCGTTCAGCCACTGCTTGACGGAAACGTCCTTGTAATCCGTTACTTCGCCTTTAAGGCGCGACTCTTCTATTGCCCCGACGAGTGTGTCCAAATCGGATCCGCGACGAACATGCTTCACGAGCACGATACGCCAGGACGCGTCGTCACATTCGGGGAGTTGTTCGGAGAGTGGGGGTCTGCCCATAATGACACCTGTTGCACGATATCCGGTTAGTATTGGCCATCTGCCTCAGGAGAACGACATGAGCTACGTGCTCATTCCCTACGTAGTGGACATTTCCAAGCTGAAATCCATCGTCGGCTCAAAAGTTGAGTCGCTCGTGGAGGCCGTGGTCGCCGAGGCTTCCGCAGACTTTGACGAGGAAGACGACGACGATCAAATAGATGATGAGTTAGAAGAAGCGATTTATCAACTGATCATGGGCGAAGAAAAGTATCCGGTTGAGGCAGACCAATTCGGTTACGCCCTGAAGGAGATTTGCGGTTATTGCGGCGAATTACTGCCAGTGGACATTTGGAACGGCGTCCGGTGGGCGGCCGTCGAGGAATGCGGCCTTGAGGATTTGCTCACCAAGACCGGGCCGCCTATTGACCTTGCTCCAAATTCAGACTTTCCCACGATCGGCCACATTCGACGGGGCGAAGTGAATGCTTATCTTCAGGCGGCCCGAGGTCGCTTGGAAAAATCCCAGGATTCGGAGATTCGAGAGTTACTGGAAGAATACACGGGCTGGCTGGAAACGGCGGCGAAGAAGGGGTTGGATGTGGTTTTCTTTTATCACTGATAGGTGAGTGAGCGGAGATGGGATGCTCCCAAACGATCGCCTCAAGTCGTACGGCATCAGCTAGCTGCACAAACGATTTTCCTACTCACGACACGATTACGCAGACAATCCAAGCGACTCGCGAGTCATATTCAGTGCCGCTTGCTTCTCACCCAGATCGGCCGGTGTAATGCCGGCGCGCTGCGCAACATGCCAAAGGATAGTAGCCTCGATACAAAAATCGGATGCAACCCGCGAACCAAACTCTTTTTTCAAATGATCATTCAAGACCTTCTTCAGGGGCGAATTGAACGCAGATACGTCGCGATCTCGAATGGCGGCAAGGCATGTAAACAACAGCTTGGGACGCTGCTTGCGACATTGCTGAATTTCATTCGCCAATGCTGTGCTATCGATTTGACCATTCTTGATATACTCGGCAAGCAACTTGTGATACGTGTTGTCGTGCACTGTTACCAGGTACGAGCTTTCGTCAAAGGGAAGCCACGGCTCGATCCATTCGACAAGCTTACGCTGGCCTGCGTCGTTCTTTGACAGAAAAGAAAGGAGCAGCCCACCTCGGTACACTTCAAACCAACTCAGATTATGGGAGTCCCGAGTTTTGCGCATCATGTATGCGGCATTCTCATCTGTTTTCAGATAGTCGCCGTAAAAATAGTCAATGGCGACATCGACGCCCTCGCTGATGACTTCTCGACATCTCGTGAACCAATATCAAGCTGCAAATGCTTGTAAGTTGCGATTTCCAAGCAAGCTTCTACATCGTCCATACGGATTGCACGCTGGTTCATTTGAGGCGGATAGTTCCCAGGCCCGAGGTAAAGTTCCGTAAATGAGTCCAGCCTTCTGGGAAGTTTTGTCGTCAATTCTTCGAGTCCCAGGATTTCGTATCGTTTCGGCATGATGGTACTCAGCTAGAAGCCGACCCTGGAAATTGGAGTGAACAGGACTGGGCACGAAGGGCAAGTTATGAAAACCGGTAGGTGCCGGGCCGAGGAATTGATGGAATCTCGTAGGCGCCGAGTTCGTATTTCTCGGGGTCTAGTCGTGTATTCGATTGCATCGCCTCGTCCCAGGTGATCTCCTGTCCGCTGTAGGCGGCTTCGCGGCCGAGGATGGCGGTCATGGTGCTTTCGGCGATTCCCTGGGCGTTTGTTTACGGAGAGCGGGACTTATTAGTGGGTATCGGTCAGGGTTGGTCAGCGATTCCACGGCCAGGTCGACGTCTAAGTCGGGCCAATAAAGGTGATGTGGGCTGGGCAATTGGACGTTGGTCAATTGGCCGATTGTCGCATCGCGGAACCACGGGAATTCCGTGAATGGAAGAAAATACTCCGTCTGATCAATCATCAGCCAGAAGCCGTGGGTGGAGACGTTTGTGACTTCAATTGCCGAAGTGGGCTTGCCACGCTTCGCGGATTTCGTCTTCATGCTCTTTAACCAGTCGGAGTGCGGCGTTAAGCTGCCGTGTATTTAGGCCGTAATTCTGGGCCAGCTCGATTTCCGACTCGAGCCAAAACTTTGCTTCGCCGGCTGCGGATTGCACGTGTACGTGCATTCTAGTTTCTTCACGTGAGAAAAAATAGAAGCGATACGGACCATGCCGGAAAACCGTGGGGCTCATGCGATGATTGTGGATGGAAACGCCCGAGGAATCAATTGCACTGACGTCGGCGCGGCAGGATGCTGTGCTACGAAAATCGATACGTGCCCGGGCGCGGGACCGCAGGGATTTCGTAGGAGCCGAATTCGTAGTCTTGCGGGCCCAAGCGTGTGGACGATTGCATGGTCTGGTCCCAAGTAATTTCCTGGCCGGTGTAGGCGGCTTCGCGGCCGAGGATGGCGGTGAGGGTGCTTTCGGCGAGGGATTGGGCCTCGTTGATGGGGTGGCCGGAGCGGATGCTGGCGATGAGGTTTTCGTGCTCTTGTTCGTAGGCGTCGACGGGTTTCGCGCGGTAACGCCATTTGTCGCCGGTGTTGGGTTCAATGAGGCTGGCGCAGTTGCTCCGGCCTTTCGTACCAACGACCAACTCCCCGACAATGTCATTACAGCGGTTGATTTGCCGGCATTGGCTGAACATCGTGACGCCGTTGGGGTATTCGTACTCGACGGCGAAGTGATCGAAGACGTAGCCGTGGCGCTTGCCGCGGCGGGATTGGCGGCCGCCCAGGGCGGCGACGGCTTTAATGGGGTGCGTGCCGATGACCCAATTCATGATGTCCAGATTATGGACGTGCTGCTCGACGATGTGATCGCCCGAGAGCCAGGTGAAGTAGTTCCAGTTTCGCAACTGCCACTCCATGTCGCTCCAGCCGGACATGCGATCGACCACCCAGATTTGGCCACCGTTCCAGTAGCACTTGGCGTAGACGATGTCGCCGATCGCGCCGTCGTGGAGGCGGCGGACGGTTTCTCGATAGTTGGGCGAATGGCGGCGTTGCGTGCCGGCGGCAATGCCGAGCTTCTTCTCGGCGGCGAGCTGGCCGGCCTCCATGACCATCTTCACGCCGGGGACGTCGACGGCGGCCGGCTTCTCCATGAACACGTTCTTGCCGGCTTCAATCGCGGCCTTGAGGTGGACGGGCCGAAAATGGGGAGGCGTGGCCAGAATGACGTAATTGATTTCGGGATTGGCGAGCAGCTTTTGGTAGGCGTCGAAACCGATGAAGCACTGATTCTTCGGCACGTTCAGACCGAGCCTGGCCAGGTTGCCGTGACAGATCGCCAGACGATCTTCGAACATGTCGGCGAGTGCGAGCACTTGAATGTTGGTGTGCTTGACAGTCGCGCCTTCGGCCACGTCTTCCGTGTGATAGCCTTCCTGGGGATAGATGCTTTTGACGGCGGCACCGACGGCGTTTAGCACGGCGCCCGTGCCTCGTCCGCCGCAGCCGATGAGACCGATTTTCACGCCGGGATCCTTTTCGAGCGAAGCGGCGTGGACGCGCGGGACTTGCATGGCAGCGAGTGCGCCGGCCACGGCGACGGACGAGCCTTGAATGAAATTGCGGCGCGACAGTTGTTGGTTGGTTGGCTGGTTGGGCGTGGTCATTGGATTAGGCCTCGATCGCGAGGGTGAGATTGTGGCCGGCGTGCGCTAGACGTAGTTTAGCAATTATATCTCTGCGCGGTGACGAGAAATTGCACGTGCGTAGCGGAAAAAAGTTGGGCCGCTGAAATCAAGCCGCCCAGCGGCGATATCTGATCGATGACGGAGTCCGCGATGAGAAAATGTCGCCGCTGCGCGGCTTGGAATGCTATACCCTCGCGTTCCGAGGGTTGACACCCACGGCTAAGCGATTTCGCCGCTGCGCGGCTGTTCCATTACGAGCGATCCATTCCAGCAGTGGCTGCCAGGGCCGAACCCGAGTCTCGGCGAGCCTCGGCCACGGGGGGCACTGGCTTGACGCCGCGATGTGCGGTTCGGGACGATGGTCTATATGAGGGCTCGGTTTCGAAAAATTTTGCTGATCGCCATAGCGCTGCTCGCGTTAATTGATTGTTCCCGTACTGGAGTTGCGCAGCAGCCGAGCGACGGTCCACGGAGTATGCCTACTACATTACCGGGCGCGGCGAAAGCGGATGTCGAGTTGATGGATCCAGCGCGGCCGGCGATTGACAAGGGGCTCAAGTTCCTGGAGTCGCGACAGCAGGATGATGGCTCGTTTGCGACGAGCGGGTACGGGCGGAACGCGGCGGTGGTTGCGCTGGCGGGGATGGCGTGGCTCTCGGCCGGCAGCACGCCGGGGCGCGGGCCGTATGGGAAGGAGGTTGGGCGCGTCACGGACTACTTGCTCGATCACGTGGCGGAGAGCGGGTTCATCAGCGTCGAAGGGGCGATGAGTCATGGGCCGATGTACGAGCACGGCTTCGCCACGCTGTTTCTGGCCGAAGTGTATGGCATGAGTCCGCGCGACGATTTGCGCGACAAGCTCACGCGGGCAATCGACCTCATCGTGCGGACGCAAAATTCCGAGGGGGGCTGGCGGTATCAGCCGCGGCGCGAGGATGCGGATATTTCGGTGACGATTTGCCAGGTGATGGCACTTAGGGCGGCGCGGAACGCTGGGCTGCGTGTGCCGAATGAGACAATCGACCGGTGCATTGAGTATGTGAAGAAGTGCCAGAACTCCGACGGCGGGTTTCGATACATGCTGCAAGGCGGCGAGAGCGCGTTTCCACGCTCGGCGGCAGGAGTGGTCGCGCTGTACAGCGCGGGTGTGTACGAGGGGGCGGAGATCGATCGTGGTCTGGCGTACATCGACCAGCATTTGCCACGCGGACAGGCCGTCGGATTGGACGGGCACTTTTTCTACGGGCATTACTACGCAGTGCAGGCAATGTGGCAGGCCGACGGCGAGCGGTGGGAGCGATGGTATCCGGCCATTCGCGACATTCTTATTTCCCGGCAGCAGGCGAACGGCTCATGGGCTGATCCGGTTTCGTTCGAATACGGCACGGCGATGGCGACGATCATTTTGCAGATGCCGGATAATAGTGTGCCGATTTTCCAGCGATAGTTGACATGTTAGCCACAGAGGCCACAGAGATCACAGACGTACGAAGCAATTGCAAAATGCAAATTGCAAATTGCAAATTTTTAATTGCTGAGTTCCTAACTTGCAATTTGCATTTTGCAATTTGCATTTTGCAATCGTCACTCCCTGTTCTCTGTGTGCTTTGTGGTTATCTTTCCGTCGTCGCCGAATCCAATGCGGCGCCGCAGGAGGTTGTGCCGGTTGAGGGGGCGGCGTTTGTCGGGGAGTTGGTTTCGGTGGGGGCGGATGGCGTCGTGAGGTTTCAAAATGCGGCGCCATCAGGGGATGGGGACGATGTGCGTACCTTACGACTGGCGGAGCTTGTGCGGTGGGGGAATCCGGTGGCACCGCGGGCGCGAACGATTGTCGTACTTACGGATGGCGGGCAGTTGGTGACGGCGGCGGATTGGTCGGGCGGCGCGGCGGTGCGGCTCGAAGGAGACACAGTCGTTGTCCTTAGTGACCTGTTCGGAGAGGTGCGGCTCGCGCGCGACATGGTGCGCGGCGTGGTGTTTGCGCAGCAGCGGGATGCGAGGGAGCGCGAAGAGCTGGTCGAGCGCGTGCGAGGCGAACCCTCCCTCGCCACGGCGAGTCCCGAGCGACCTAGCCCCTCGCTAAGAGGGAGGGGGAATTCGGATGTCGTGCTTCTTTCGAATGGCGATCGGGTGACGGGCACGCTTAGTGCGCTTTCGCGAGGGTCGTTGACGATTGAGACGAACGCGGGGGCGGCGAAGTTGCCGTTGTCGCGGGTGGATGCGGTGGTGTTGAGCACGCATAACGAACCCTCCCTCGCCACGGCGAGTCCCGAGCGACCTAGCCCCTCCCTAAAAGGGAGGGGAATTATTGTCGTGGGACTGCGAGATGGGTCGTTGACTTATGCGAACGAAGTGCTCGCTAATGACAAGGAATTGAAGTTGACGCTCGGGAAATCGGTGACGCTTAACGGCGGGAAGGTGGGGGATGTTGTTTTCATGCAGCCGCTGAGTGAGCGAACCGTTTATCTTTCGGATTTAGACGCGGCCGATTATCGGCATGTGCCTTATTTGAGCGTCGATTGGCCGTATAAGCGCGATCAAAATGTGCTGGGCGAGCCGCTGGTGGCTGGCGGCAAACGGTATTTGAAGGGCATCGGCATGCATTCGGCCGGGCGGCTGTCGTATCGACTCGACGGCAAATACAAGCGATTCGATGCGTCGGTGGCGATCGATGATGCGGCGGGGGGACGCGGCAGCGTGACGTTTGGCGTTTACGTGCTGCGAGACGGCAAGTGGAACGATGCGTACAAGAGCGGCATCGTTCGTGGTAGCGATACGCCGCAGCCGGTATCGGTGGATGTGAGCGGCGCACAGGGGCTCACGCTGACGGTTGATTATGCGGATCGCGGGGATGAACTGGACCGCGCGGACTGGCTCGACGCGAGGTTGACGAAATGACAGCCAGCGAGGCGTCCGTCGCTAGGTTTTCAGGACGAATGTCACGAGCATGGCGACGCGATATTCCGAAATCTTGCCGCCTGCGACTTTCACCGTTTGCTCTTTGATCCACGCGCCCTGAACCTGGTCGAGCGTCTTGCACGACCGCTTGATGCCGCTCTGCACGGCATCTTCAAAACTTTTCTTCGAGGACGAGATAATCTCGGTCACTTTCGCGATAGCCATTGCAACACCTTTCTCAAGTGGGGAACAGGCGAATTAAGCACCGTATTTGCCGAGTCGGCCGGCGTTGGCGAGGGCGAGGGTCATGAGGTGTTTGGCCTCGAATTGGCCGAGGCCGCCGCGGAGGCATTCGCTTTCGCCGAATTTTTGGCAGGCGTCGGTGCGGCAATATTTGGCGGCCAGAATTGTTGGGACGGGGTGCCAGCTGTGGCTCTTGAGCATGCTGGGCGTGCTGTGGTCGCCGGTGACGATCAGCACGTCGGGATTCAGCGCGTTGATGCGCGGCACGGCGGCATCGAACTCCTCGATGCGTTTCACCTTGGCGGCGAAGTTGCCGTCTTCGCCGGTACTATCGCTGTATTTGAAGTGGATGAAGAAGAAGTCGTACCTGGCCCAGTTCTGTTCGAGCAGCGTGATTTGCTCGTCGAGCGTATGCGGTTGGCCGACGATGTCCATGCCGACGAGTCGGGCTAAGCCCTTGTACATCGGATACACGGCGATCGCAGCGGCGCGCAGGCCGTACACTTCTTCGTAGCTCGGCAGCTCGGGCTTGCCGGAGAAGCCGCGCAGCGTGAGGCCGTTGGCCTTTGGTTGGTCGGCGAGGAGCTTGCGGGCCTGGTGGATAAATTGGCGGGCGACCTCGGCGGTTTTGTTGCTATCGGAGTCAACCGCCACAGGATCGAGCGGCGGGACGCCGGTGACTTGCGGGTCGGTGTCGTGAACGCGTCCGTGTAGCGCGTGGCCGCGAAAGATGACGACGAAGCGGTGCTCTTTCACCGGTTCGACGAAGACTTGAATGCCGGGGATCGAAACTTCGCGAAGTTTGATCGCTAGCGGCGCGCTTTCTTCCGTGGGGATACGGCCAGCGCGACGGTCCGAAATGTTTCCGTCGGCGCCCTGCGTGCAGAAGTTGGCACGGACGGCGACGTCGCCCTCTTCGAGCTCGAAGCCGATGCCGGTGGCCTCGAGTGCGCCGCGGCCAATAAGATACTGCAGCGGGTCGTAGCCGAAGAGCGCGAGGTGGCCGGGGCCGCTGCCGGGACTGATGCCGAGGGTGACGGGGACGCTGCTGCCGCAGATGCCGCGCTGGGCGAGCGCGTCGAGATTTGGCGTTCGGGCCGTTTCCAGCTCGGTGAGACCGCCGGGATGTTGCGGCAGGCCGCCGAGGCCGTCGGCCACATACATGACGATCTTCGTGTCGTTCTTGACGTGCAATTCGCGGGTGAGGCGGTGGAGGTCCATGGGGGAGGCTGGGGGCACGGGGCTCGGGGCTTGAGGATAACGACTATCGTCGTGAAAACTGGGCGGACCGCAAGGGTGTTGGGGGTGAGGCGGCAACGGTAAATTGTACGGGGGCGGCAAACATCGAAAGGAAATTGGAACGCGACGATGCTGATTGACTATGATCCGACGGGAGTGTTTTTGGAGCGCGGCGGAATTCGTCGGGATGCTTTGGCTGCGCTAGGGCCGCGATTGGCGGCGGCGCGGGATGAAGTATTGGCCGACGCGCGGCTTTGGGAACGCGGCGGGCCAGTGCCGGTGGAAAAGGAACCGCTGGATACCAGATTCTTCGAACTGCCCGAGCGACTGTTGGCCGAGTTCGCAAGCAACGGGCCGGCGAGCGAATTGGCGCGGCTTCGGGCGTCGGCGGATCGGTTGGCGCAAGCGGTCGATAGCGTGGTCGTGTTGGGCATTGGCGGGTCGTACATGGGTGCGCGGACGATGCTCGAGGCGTGCTGCCATCAGTACTACAACGAAGTCGCGGCGGCGATGCGGCGTGGCCGGCCGCGAATGTATTTCGAGGGGAACAACGTCGACAACGACGCGCTGTTGGACTTGGTGCGGCTATTGGAAAGCCGCGGCGACCGTTGGGGCATCGTCGTGATCAGCAAGAGCGGCGGGACGCTGGAAACGGCGGCCGCGTTTCGAGTCTTGCTGCGCGAGCTGCGCGGAACGCTGGGTCGCGAAGCGAAGTCGATTGGCGAGTTGGTCGTTCCGGTCACGGGGACGAGCGGCAAGCTGTCTGAATTGGCGAAGGCGCTCGGATGCCGCGAGACGTTTCCGGTACCAGACGGCGTGGGCGGGCGATTCTCGGTGCTGTCGGCCGTTGGACTATTGCCGGGGGCGCTTTTAGGGTTGGATATCGAAAGGTTGCTCAAGGGTGCGGCCGAAGTGAATGAGCACTTTCGCACGGCGGCACCGGATCGAAACGTCGTGCTGCAGTTTGTCGGCGTCTGTCACTTGATGGAGGAGCAAGGTTGCGACGTGCGGATTCTGTCGACGTGGGGCAAACGGCTGGAATCGTTTGGACTGTGGTATGACCAGCTTCTGGCCGAGAGCCTGGGGAAGCAGGATCGCGGCGCGTTGCCGCTGACGATCGTCAACACGCGCGACCTGCATTCGCGCGGGCAACAGCACCAGGAGGGGAAGCGCGACAAGCTGATTACGAATCTCGTCATCGAGCGGACGCAGGGCGATCCGCTGGCGATCGGACGCAGTGATATGGATCAGGACAAACTCAATGAGTTGGCTGAAAAAACGCTGCCGGATGTCATGGCGGCGGCGATCGCTGGGACGAACAAAGCGTACCTCGACGACGGGCGACCAACCGCCACCCTCCGCGTGCCGCGACTTGATGAATTCACACTCGGGCAGTTGTTCCAAATGATGATGCTGGCCACGGTCGTGGAAGGGCGGTTGATCGGAATCAATCCGTACGGCCAGCCCGGGGTGGAGGCATACAAGAAGAATATGAATGCGATCCTGAGAGGAAAGGCAATTGATTGAACAGCAGGTAACAGAGGGAACGGAGATAAACGTACGGTTTTCCGTTCTCTGTTATCTCTGTTTCCTCCTGTTCAAACCTATTGCTACAAGTTATGGCAACGCAACTAACCTGGTTCGGTCACAACGCGTGGTCGATCGAGACCGGCGGTGCGACGATTTTGGTTGACCCGTTTCTGGATGATTCCCCGACTTCACCGGTCAAGGCTGCGAATGTGAAGGCGGATTTTATTTTGCTTTCGCACGGTCATGGGGACCATTTGGGCGATACGGTGGCGATCGCCAAGCGCACTGGGGCGACGGTGCTCACGAATTTCGAGGTTGGCCAGTGGCTCGGCAAGAAAGGCGTCAGCGGCGGCAAGATCATCGGCATGAATCCGGGCGGGGGCATCGATCAGCCGTTCGGGCGCGTGAAGTTTACCGTCGCGCATCATAGCTCCAGCATGCCGGACGGCAGCTATGGCGGCGTGCCGGGCGGGTTTTTGATCACGCTCGGCGACACGCGTATCTACTTCGCCTGCGACACGGCCCTGTTTCTCGACATGAAGTTGATCGGCGCCGGCGGGCTCGACCTGGCCGTGCTGCCGATCGGCGACCTCTACACCATGGGCCCGGACGACTCGATAGACGCGGTCAAACTCTTGAACCCGAAACGGGTCGCGCCGTGCCATTACAATACCTGGCCGCTGATCGCGCAGGATGCGGCGGCTTGGGCCGAGCGAGTTCGGTCGCACACGGCGGCCGAGCCGGTAGTCTTACAGCCTGGCGACAAGATTAACGTCTAAATCCGGGCTATTTCGGATTGCCCGCCACGGCGGGTGAACTACTTGCGGATTGCGGATTGCGAACGGCCTGAGCAAGCAGGCATAATGAGGGTTTGCCTGAAACGCAGCAAAATCACGGTTAAGGAATATCTCATGCAAGTCTTTGTAGGGTTGTCTCGCGTCCGTTTGTTGATTGCCGCAGTCGCGGTGATGTCGATTGCGTCGGGCGCGATGGCGCAGGAGCCGCTGCGTTGGAAGTTCGAAAAGGGCGCGAAGTTCGACTACAACATGGTGCAGGACATGACGATCGGCAGCATGGGCGGCCCACTTGGCGCCCAGAACGTCACGATGCACCAGGAATTGGGAATGACCTGGGACGTTCAGGACGTCTCGAAGGAAGGCGACGCCGTGATTCAGCAGAAAATCGACCGCGTCAAAATGAAGATGACGCTGCCGGCTCCGGTGGGTGCGATCGAATACGATTCGAGTTCGGAAAAGCTGCCGGTGGGGCCCGCGGCGATGCTGGCTCCAATGTACAAGGCGATGACGCAAGGTGCGTTCACGATCACCATGACGCCGCGCGGTGAGATCAAGGACGTAAAAATCCCCGACGAGGTGGTGGCGGCCCTTAAGAACAGCCCCGGCGCGGCCGCGATGGGCGACATGGCGACTGCCGATGGGTTTAAGAAAATGATCTCGCAAGGTTCGCTCGTGCTGCCCGAGGGCGCACCGAAACAAGGCGAGGAGTGGACGACCAAGGTGGAGGTCAACAACCCGGCCGCTGGAAAACAGATCGTCGAAACGACGTATCGCTATGAGGGCACGAAGGACGTGGAAGGCGTGAAGTTCGCCGAGTTCCAGCCGACGATCAAGATGAACTTTGAGGGCGCCCAAGTGAAGATTTCCGAGCAGGCGTCGGACGGCGAGATCCTGTTCAACGTGGTTGAGGGACGATTGGATTCGTCGAAGCTCGAGCAGCATGTGACGATCGACCAGCCTGGGGGAGGCCAGACGAAAATCGACCAGGAAATCGTGGTCAGCGTGAAGCCGGCCGGTGAAAAGAAAGAAGAAAAGCCGGCGGCGGAGGCAACGAAGTAAGGGTTTTCGACTGTGCATGCGTGCCATGCCCACGGATTGCGTGGGCATGATCATTGAGTTTGGCATGGCCACTCCGAGCAGTGGCCATGGCACCCGACGTGCCCCCAAGCGCGCTCCGCTTGCGCGTCGCGGCTAAACGGGATGCGTTACACGCGGACTTGGATGTTGTCGCCCACGACGCGGACTTCGAATGTGTCGACGGCAAGACGCGGGTTGTCGGCCCATTTGCCGTCTTGAATGCAGAAGCGCCAGGCGTGCCATGGGCAGGTAACGATACCCTCCTCGTCGAGATAACCGGCACCGAGCGACGCGCCCATGTGGGGACAGAGGTCGTCGATTGCGAAGTAGTCGCCACCCTGATGGAATACTGCCACCAGTCGCTCGCCAACTTGAAACGAGCGGCCCTCGCCTTCGGGAATGGCGCCCACTTTGGCGACGGTGACGAAATTGTTATTAGATAGTTCGGACATCACTACGACGAACAAGCTGACGTATCGCGACATCCCGGCCAGCTGACGACCCTTCGGGCGGTGCCTGCTCGCGGCTATTGCCTGCTGCGGCGCGGGGCGAAGTGTGTAAAATAAATGATAGGCTGCGGATGGAATAGGTGAATCGCCTTTCGCCCGCGGCCGGCTCGCACTCGGAACAATGCCGTGGCCGATCGACCTGCACCGATATCGCTCGAAGATTTCCAGGCTCTGATTCGTCGGATGTACATGGAGAAGGACGTTGCCCGCGGCATCGACGGCACGTTCATGTGGCTGCTGGAGGAAGTCGGCGAATTGGCGGCCGCGCTGCGTGAAGGGACGCGCGACGAGCAGGCGGCGGAGTTTGCCGACGTGCTGGCCTGGCTGACGACGATTGCCAACGTGGCGGGCGTCGACCTGGCGGCGGCGGTGCGGCAAAAATACGGCTCCGGTTGCCCCGGCTGCGGACAATTGGTCTGCACCTGCGACGACGCTGGGAAACCTTGATTGTCATCCTGAGCGCAGCGAAGGATCTGCCGTGACGCGGATAATAGATTCTTCGCTTCGCTCAGAATGACAAAACTGCCAAGCGTCTCCGACGCCGATTTGGTTTGATGACTCAAGTTGCCGCCGGTCGATTTATGGCCGTCCACATTTCGCGTTTCGTGCTGCTCGTCCTCGCTGTGTTGGCAAACGCGCGAGTTTTTGCGGCGGACGAAGGTCAGCAGGCGACGGATGGCAATTTGCCGGACATCAATGCGATTCGAGTCGGCATCGCGGATCACTTCAAGGTTGGTCATTGGACGCCCATTCGAGTCAGCGTGGATGGCCTGACGCCGCTCAAAGATCCTCACGTCATCGCAACCGCGCCGGATAATGACGGCGTACCGACAGTCGCGACCGTACCGCTCCCCTTGCCGACAATGCCGGATGCGGATCGAGTTGCCACTGTTTACACGAACGTGGGACGAATTGGCGCACCGATCGACGTCGCCCTGGCCACGGGTACAAGGGCCGTCGAGTCGCAAAGTTTGAAGGCGAACGGGGCATCGGCCGAATCGAAGTTTGTCGAGTTGCCGGCTACTGCTGAGCTTGTGCTGTTTATGGGACCGGCTTCACCGGAATTGACGGATTCATATACCAAGCGCAATCCGGCGAATGGGCAACCTGTAGGGCAAGCGGTGCGCGTGGAGAGCGTGAATGAATTACCGGACAAGTGGTTCGGGTATGATGCCGTCGACCTGGTGATTCTGACCGTCGGTGATGGCGATTTATTCGGCCGGCAGTATGCACAATTGGCGACGGACGAAAAGCGATTCGATGCGCTCGTGCAATGGGTCGAACTTGGAGGTCGGCTGGTCGTCTTCTGCGGCGGCGAAAATGCGCAGGCCGTTTTCGGCGAAGACCGTCCGATGGCAACGCTTCTGCCAGGCAAACTGTCCGAATTAGTCCGCTTGCCGGAGACCGGACGGTTGGAACACTTCGCGAATTCGGAGGCGCCGATCGCCGGGCGCGGCGCTCGGGTCGCGATCGTGGTGCCGCGCCTGGTCGACGTCGAGGGCAACATTGAAGTGTTCGCGGGCCAGCGGCCGACCGATTTGCCGCTGGTCGTGCGGTCGGCGCGTGGTCTCGGTGAGATTATGTTTGTTGGCGTGGACCTCACCAAACCGCCGCTAGCCGACTGGCCGGGACGCGCTGCCTTTCTTCAGGCGCTGTTGAAGCCATACCTTGCCGACGACGATTCTGGCGGCGCGACGCAAAAGCTGGTGACGCGTGGGTATAACGACTTATCCGGCGCGCTGCGGCAACGACTGGGCCGATCGTTCTCCGGAGTGGCGCCGATCACGTTTTCGCTGGTCACCGTGTTTGCCATTGCGTACTTGCTCGTCGTTGGGCCGCTCGACTACTTTGTCGTCCAACGCTGGCTGAAGCGCACGTGGGCGGGGTGGTTTACGTTCCCGCTGATCGTGCTTCTTTTTGGCGGCATGGCGTTGGCGCTGGCGGATTGGCGGCACGGCAGCGGCAATCGACGCGTTAATCAGCTGGAGCTCGTTGATATCGATACCATCTCCGGCCAGGCGCGTGGAACTGTTTGGTCGGCGGTCTTCAGTCCACATGCCGACCAACTCAATTTGCGGCTTGATGTGGAACCGTTCGCCGGGGGAACGGAGAAGGCAGCCGTTCTAGTTTCCTCGTGGCCGCTGCCGGGAGCCGGCATCGGCGGCACGCAAGCCAGCGGATTGGATTTGGCAATTGCTGGCGACGGCTATCATTACGCGTCAGATCTCAGCGGATTGGACGGCGTGCCAGTTCTGACGTCGGGAACTAAGTCGTTTCTGGCGCGTTGGACCGCGCCGGCCGGCCTGCTTGTTGACGCCGAGCTCGTGGACGACGACGGCTTGGTCGCTGGATCGATCGAAAACCGCATGGGCAAATCGCTTCGCAACGTTCGTCTGTTCTACAATGGTTGGGGATATCGGTTGGGCAACGTCGACGGCGGCGAACGGATCGACGTGAGAGAGGAACTAAGTCCACGCAGCATGAAGACGATTGTTACGCAGGATGCGCTCGGGTCCGCTGCATCGGGCCGTTCCGAGGAGAATGTATTTGTGGCCGAACGGGCATCGCTCAAGGAAATCTTCAATCTGATGATGTTTTACGAGGCCGCGGGCGGGTTCGGGTTTGCCCAGTTGCCGAATCGTTTTCAGGCCTATTGCGATTTGAGCCGGGTGCCGGATTTGGGCCGGGCAGTTCTTGTGGCCGACGTGAAAACGGCCGGCAGCCGGCTGGTGGATTCACAAAGCGGCGAGCCGATCGGCGACGGTGAGCCGGCGGCGGTCGTGTACCGATTTGTGTTGCCTGTGCGTAATAACTCAAACTGAAATGTAATCGAAAGATGAATGGCCACAAAACGGCACGAAAAGTCACGAAAAATAGACCGATGCCTTCGATTGATCCAAGGCATTGTCCGTTTCGGATCACGAATTTATTTTTTGCGACTTTTTGTGCTGCTTCGTGGCTATCCAGAGGTTGTGTTTGCAGTTTGAGTCACTACTGTCCGGCTAACGCCGGAGTGACTTCGGTTAACTCTTAGGATTTCAACAAGTTGCGTTCGACAAAGCGTGTACACGATCTGAACTCGCCAGCAG
>JAKEIB010000196.1 GCA_022614705.1 Planctomycetota bacterium
CATCACTAACGTGGGGGTCTTGAGCCCCTATGGCACGGCGGGCCAAGGCGGCAATGTCTGGGAATGGGAAGAAACCGAATTTGATCTGGTGAACGACTTTAGTCCCTCTTTCCGCGGCGTCCGCGGTGGCAGTTGGGACGCCGACTCCGGCCACTTACTCGCCTCGTTCCGGCTCAACGGCTTCCCGACGCTCGGGGGCTACAACATTGGTTTTCGAGTCGCAAGTATCCCTGAGCCGAGTACGATTCTATTAGCGGCGTTGGCGAGCCTTGGTATGTTGCTGCGGAGACGAGCGCGCTAGCAAGCTGGTAGCAAGTAGGATGGGTTCCGCTTTGGGAACGCATCGCCACCGCGCACATCATCTTGCCGATGGGTTCCCGCTCCGCGGCGAACCCATCCTACTTCACTACTTCACTCGATCGACAGGATCACGAGGGCGGAACGCCGGGAGGCCCTAGCGTTGACGGAGTTGGCTACTCGTTCGCTGGTGGCTGAAGGTCGTCGCCGGGTTGATTCCACAGTCGGTACGGGTCATCCAGCCGGCGCATTTCGGCGAGCAGCAATGATTCCATTTCTTTGAGTATTTCCGCATAGCGCGGGTCGCTGGCGAGGTTCCGCTGCTGCTTCTCAGGCGTGTATCCGGTGAGTTCGATGACCTGCGAGTCGTGGTGCTGCTCAATGAACTCGCAGGGATTCTCGGCGAGATTGAAGAGCTGAGTCTCGCGGACCTGGCCATCCATTACATCGTATTGGATCAGCTTCCAGTCTCCCTGCTTCACGCAGCGCATGCCGGGCTTGGTGCCGCCGTTGTAAACGCCGTAGAGTACGTCGCGCACCGTTTGCTGCGTACCTTCGAGGACGGGCTTGAAGCTGATGCCTTCGTTCGATTCCGGGGGCTGCACTCCGGTCAGATCGCACAGCGTCGCGAGTACGTCCAACAGATAGATGTTCCCCTTCACGCGCTCACCGGGTTTGATACCGGGCCCCTTGACGATGAAGGGGACTCGCCAGGTGTGTTCGTAAAGGTTCTGCTTTCCCTGCAAGCCGTGACGGCCGATTGCGATGCCGTGGTCAGCGGTGTAGAAGACGTAGGTGTTTTCCAACTCGCCCATCGCCGCGAGCTTTTCGAGTACCCGGCCAATTTGCGAGTCGATGTTCTCGCTACAGGCAAATTCGCGGCCGATTTCATTGCGAATGGTCCACTCGTCGCGGTTCGCCCACACGCCGCTGACGGCCACTTCATCACGCAGGTCTGGATGGCCGTGATGAAACGGGTGGGCTGGCAGGTAATTCACCGGCAAGGCGGGCTGTTTGAGGTTTGCCGGTGGCAGCGAATTCTTGTCGGCATGATTGACCGCACCATACTTGGCGAGCAACTCCGGTTTGCCGTCGCGCGGGTCATGCGGGTGAGAGAAACCGAAAAAGATCAAGAACGGACGGGCGTCTTGAGTGCTCTCGCGCTGTTGAAGGTAGTCGAGTACCTGCTCGGTATGCCATGCGCTTCCGTCGGCGTCGTTGCCGCCTCGTTTAGCTGCGTCTTTTCGCACGGTGAACTGCTTGTCGGCGCCTTCATAACTATTGCCGACCTTGCAGGTGCGCATCGTCGCATAACCGGCGCGATTGAAGACGGCGGCCATGGTGTGCCGATCGAGATCGGGCGGACAGTGGCTTGGCGCTCCCGGTCCGATGGGCAGGTGCCAGACCGTTCGTCCGCTCATCATCATGTGCCGCGATGGAGTGCAGACCGCGCCAATGAACGATCCCATGTGATGCGCGGCATCAAAAACCATCCCCTCCGCAGCCAGCCGGTCGAGCACGGGGGTCTGCAGGGCGGACTTCCGCTCGTAGATTCTGAGATCGAACGGCGACTGATCATCGACCACGATGAAGAGAATATTGGGGCGGCGCTGCTCGGCGGCGAATGACCGCGTCCAACTGACCAAAGCGCACGTCGTCGCGACGAGAACAAGCAGACTTTTCATACGCGACTCCGCGTTCAACTGGTTCGCGGAAGTGAGGTTCACGTGCCTTCCGTGGCCCATTTCTTCATCGATGCAATATTTTCTCTCGCGGACCGGGTTGCCCTTGCCAACATACTCGGCCATGTCGCTGTCGTACATGAGTGGGCGCATGTCCCACTGCTCGCGGCGAAGGAGTCAGGGTCGCGGGCTCAGCCAGCGCTGCTTGCCTCGCACGGCTGGCCATTATTTAACAGCGAGCGGTGTCCTGCGATACAAGACCCAGGAGAACTGCAAAGTCCCAGAAGCAGTCACCCTGAGGTACTCCGAAGTGTCTGGCCAGATTCTTCGGAAGACCTCAGAATGACCAAGTCGGCGGGACTTTGCAGTTCCCCTGTGAGTTCGTCCGCTGGAAAAATCGGGTTTCCTTGTAAAAAATAACTTGCACGTCGCATAAAGCGCGTATGCATCAGGTCCGGTCAACCCCTCTGCCGGTGGAGCGAAACGGCGAACGACCCGTCCCCAATAACCGGCCCCCGGCCATTTTGTTAGGCGCTCGAATTTCCGCTAAGCTTCGCTGCAGGATTGATTCGTGATCTTCCGATCGACGACTCAAATCAGTCCCGAGAAACGCTCATGAAAATCATCCATCGGTTTGCCATCCTGTTGGCGGCACTCGTTGTTACTTCCAGTGCCGACCCTGCCTGGAGCGACACGTTCGGCAGCGGGGCCAACACGTTCGACATCGAATTCGTCACGATCGGCAATCCGGGCAACGTGGCCGACACCACGGGCAACCCCAATCCGGCCGGCTCGGTCGCCCAGGCCTATCGCATCGGCCAGTTTGAAATCTCCGAGCAGATGATCGACAAGGCCAACACCTTGGGCGGACTCGGCATCACCAAGGACATCCGCGGTGCCGACAAGCCGGCCACCAGGGTGTCCTGGAACGAGGCGGCCCGGTTCGTGAACTGGCTTAACATAAGCACCGGCAGCGTGCCGGCCTATAAATTTGCCATTCAGCCTGGGGAAGCTGGTTACATTGCGAACACCAACATTCAACTGTGGACGATCGGCGACGCCGGCTACAACCCGAACAATCTCTACCGCAACAGTCTGGCGCGGTATTTCCTGCCTAGCGCCCACGAGTGGTACAAGGCGGCGTATTACGATCCGACCAGCGGCGTCTATTACGACTACCCCACCGGGAGCAACGCGGCGCCCACGGCGGTGGCCAGCGGCACGGCGGCTGGCACAGCGGTGTATAACTTCCAGTCCGGCCCTGCCGACATCACGCTGGCCGGCGGCCTGAGTCCGTATGGGACGATGGGCCAGGGCGGCAACGTCAGGGAGTGGGAAGAGACGGACGTGGATCTGGTGAACGGCCCAACTCTAACTTCGTCCGCTCGCGGGATTCGCGGCAGCGATTGGGACAGCAACTTCTCCCCCTTCTTGTCGTCGTCGTACCGGAGCTTGAGCAGCCCGTCCAACGAGAGCAACGGCGTAGGTTTTCGCGTCGCAAGTATCCCTGAGCCAGGTACGGCGTGCCTCGGAGCGTTTGGAATGGTCGCGGTATTGTGGTTGAGAAGACGCAGAAGCTAACGCTTTCGTATTGCCATTGGGCAGGATGCGACCGCATAATGACAGCATGGAGTCGCTCGTCCACAACGTGAAAGATATGCCGCCGGAAACGCGTCGCGGCTTTGAAACGGCGCTCGGTGAGACGCTCCGCGACGACCAACGTGTCTACGTCATCGTCGTCACACCGGGAGTTGAACCAAGCGACCGGCAACGGGCTGAAGCGCTTGCGGACTTGCGGGAGCTTGGTGCGCGAGGCGCCAAAAACCGTGAGTCCTTGGGCGTGTCGGTGGACGAAGCGAACAAAGCCGTTGATGAGGCGATGGAGAACGTTCGCCCGCCAAGAGACAGGCAATGAGGGTCGTGCTGGACACGAATATCCTGGCACGGTCGGCATATAGTCTTGCTGGACCTGCCCCGCGGCAGTTTTGCATCGCTTAGGCGAGCCTGGCCACACGCTAATCACCTCATCGCTGCTGCTCGATGAAGTGGGCCGGGTCCTTCGATATCCGCGGTTGCAACGCCTTCACGGGCTGACGGGCGTGGAAATCGACCGTTTTGTCGCCGATGTGGCCGCTGCTAGCCTTCTGGTTGAACCGGCTTCCGCTCTCGCCGAACACATCGTTGCCTCCGACCCGGACGACGATCCGATTATCGCTGCTGCCGTCACTGGCAAAGCGGACGTGTTGTGCACGCTCGACAAGCACCTGTACCAGCCGGTAGTGATCGAACACTGCACGAATCATGGCATCCGCGTGATGCGCGACATCGAGCTACTGGCTCATCTTCGGTCGGTTGGCTAGCGCGGCGCCGAAGATGGCTGGCGCTCGGCCGAGCTCCCTGAACCAATCTGGGATGACACTTAGGGCAGTCTCTCCGAGACTGCCGATTCGAGTCTCGGAGAGACTCGTCTACGTGTCATGTCAGCCTTGACGGCACGCTAGTGGAGCCGGCTTACGTCGGGGCGGTGCAAAAACTCTAACAGGTCGGCGAGTTGATCCGCTGTGAGTTTTTGTTCCAGTCCGTCGGGCATCAGCGATTTTCCCGAGGCCCGAAGTTGCTCGATGTCGCTGCGGCGAATCGTGTCCTGCTGACTTGCTTCGCGACGCAAGGTGACGCTCTCGGCGGTTTCGGCGGCGATCATTCCGGTCAAGATCCGGCCGTCGTTGGTCTCCGCCAGGTAGCTGACGAAGTCCGGCGAAACCTGGCGGCTCGGATCGAGGATGTCCACCAGCAGCAGGTCGCTTGGCCGCGAGGCGACGCTCGCCAAGTCTGGCCCGACACGCTGGCCGATGCCCTGGATGGCATGGCAGGGCAGGCAGTGCTGTTTGAAATGGACGGCGCCGCGCGCCGGATCACCACGGCGGCCGGCGACGTCGGCGTAGCGTGCGAGGACTTCAGCGCGATCGGCTGGAGCCGCCGCGGCCAGAATGGGCTCGACGCGGCGGCGCAACGATTCATCGTGCAGTTGGCCCAGGATCTCGCGCGTGCTGGCGGGGAGCTCGTGGGCCGAGAGAGTGTCCGCCTCGAGCGCGACGACGAGGGCGTCGATGCCGGCGGGCGAGCGGAGAGCCTGGTCACACATGACCTCGCGCGTCGACCGCGTGTGGGAAGACCAGCGAAGAAACAACTCTTGCCAAGCACTGGACGAATCTGCCTGCGCGGCAGCCCACACCGCCGCGGATTGCACCGGCTGCGGCTGAGTCGGCTGAACAAGTTCGCGCACCCACGTGCCAACGGCATCCGGTTCGCCGTTGGCCGCAATGGCGATCGCCCTGGTGCGGTCCTCAACAGCTTGGTTCGCGTCTCCTGCCAGCGCCGTGGCGGCCAACACAATGTCGCTCAGGCCCGCTTTCACACGGTTCGGCAGCAACTCCGTGGACAGTCCCGGATCACGCAGAGATCGGCCCCGAGCGAACAGGCCGCGCGACAACCCGGCCAGGGCCGCCAGTCCGCCCGCGTCGCGTGACCGGACCGAATCGGCAGTTAGCCAGTCCAGGCATTCGGCCAAGTCTTTCTCGCCGGCGTGCAATCCGAATTGCTCGCTCAGCTGTTCGAGGAAGAGCGCATGTTGCCGCGCGCGGACGGCGTCTTCCAGGAGTGCCCGCGTCAGCGGCCAGGGGTTGTGCCCGATCCCGCACAGCACTGCCAGTCGCGACCACGGCGTATCGTCCTGACCCAGCAACGCAGCCAGCGCGTGGGGCGCTTCGAGATCGTTGCCCGGACCGATCGCCAACGCAAGTTGGAACCGGACGCCGGAATCCGGATCGTTGGACATTTGGAACATATCGCCCCGAAGCGAAGATGCATCTTCCGTACTGGCAGTGTTCCGACCGGCATGCTTCGACGGACCGCCCAAGTCGGCCCGTTCGTCGACTCGGTCCGCCACGCGCTCGGCCGCCAATCGCACTGCGTTCCGACGAACATGGGCGTCGTGATCGCGAAGAGCCTTCCGTAGCGACGCCGTGTCGAGTGCGTCGCCCGCGTCGAGCCAGTTCAGCGTGTGGATCGCATGCAACCGAACCAGCGGCGAGGGGGATTCGGCCAGCAGCTTACGTAATTGTGGCACGGCCGATTGATCCTGCCGCTCCACGAGTAGTCGCTGCGCTGTGTTCCGCCACCACGCGACGGGATGACCGAGGAGACTCACCAGTTCGTTCGTGCCGGCGCGGCTCAGTTGGGGACGGCGTTCGGCGGGTAACTGGGGGGGATCCGTGTGGCGGATCCGCCAGATGCGTCCATGTTCGGCCCCGTTGCGCCAATTCGTCTCGGCCCGGAGCTTTTCATTGGCCACGTAGATGGGATGCTCGACGAACTCGCGATAAAAGTCCACGACGTACAGCGCGCCGTCCGGTCCGGTGGCGAGGTTGACCGGGTGGAACCAGTTGTCGGTTGAGGCGAGAAACTCCCGGTCCGACTCGCCGGCGCTCCGCCGCGCGACGAATGTCGGACCGGCCGGCTGCAGCAGGCGTCGAGTCACGAGGTTGGTGAGCGATTCGCAGACGAACGCGTTGCCTGCGTACTCCGTTCCCAGTGCATCACCCGTAAAAATCGTCAGGCCGCACATCGCGTTGTAGTAATTGGCTTGTTCCGTATTGAACTGCCTGGGCGGCGCGCTGATCGCGTAGACCCGACCGGTGTCGCTCGGCTCGGAGATATTGACCACCGCCTCGGCCGCTGCGGCGGAGTAGTCCTCCACGTCGGTGTCCTCCAGCAGGACGTGCCGCACGGGAACGGTGTTCCAAGACAGGAATCGTTGGCCCCAGGCGTCGTGGGCCTGGCCAAATTGTGATTGGCCGACAATCGCCTCCGCCTTGCCCGAAATTGGATGAAAACGGAAGTCGCGGGCACGGATCGGCGTCGCCTGATTCGGCGACGCGTCGGGGCGTCGTACGTCGCCATCGCAGCGGCCGTTGGCGACATAGATCCAGTTGTCGAGCCCCCAGTGGAGCGAGTTGGCCCGCAGTTGTTGCGAGCCCGTGCCGAAGCCGGTCCACTCCACGCGCCGCACATCGGCACGACCATCCCCGTCGGTGTCTTCCAGATAAAGGATGTCCGGTGCGTCCGTCACCAGCAGACCGGCACGATACGGCATGACACTGGTTGGGAAGTTCATGCCGTCGCAGAATGTTACCGCGTGCTCATAGCGGCCATCGCCGTCCCGATCCTCCAGTCGCCGAATGCGTCCCAGGCCTTCGGTGGTCGGATAGCTAGTCATTTCGGCAACGTACATGCGGCCGTCGGCGTCCCAGGCGACGGCCACGGGGCTGGCCACGTCTGGCTCTCGGGCAACCAGCTCGATCTGCAAGTTGGGGTCGGCAAACTGAAAGCTGGCCCGTTCCGCATCCGGCGATTGTGGGCCGCGCGGAGCACCAACCTCATCTGCCGGTACGGCAGGCTTCGGCACCGTGGCGTTCGCCCCTTTCGCTTCAGCCGCCAGCTCTTCGAGGATTCCGACGACTTCGTCCACCATGCGTTCGCCCGTACCCTCCTCGGCATAGCAGTGCAATCCCATCCACGTTTGATAGCCGCCCAGGCGGTGCCCTTCGCGGTCCGGCAAGTATCCGATCCAGTCGTTGGCCAGTTCTGCGACGTACGTGAACTCAAACGGCGAGCGCCGTTTTATTTCTACTCCAAGCGAGGTGAAATACTCGGCAGGCACGCCGACAATCGCCACATCGCCGAGGACGATGGCCTGTATCCACGTCTCTTGCTCCGCGCCTTGGCGGTCGCGCAATTGTCTACGCATGTTGGCGAAGACCTCGCGGAAACGGTCCGACTGCGGCGGCGAGTGCGTGGTCATGTACCGGGCAATCCTGGCGTCTTCCTCCGCGTCGTCGAACTGGCGGACGCGGAACTTAAACGGACGGCGGATGCCGGCTAGATGTGGAATGGGCCGCGGCAGGCCCTGCGCGCGCCCGTCGCGGATGGCAGCCTTCAGACGTTCGATGCATTCGGGCACCGGCACCGTCGGCGCGACGTTGTGCGTTGATCCCGACGCGCCTTCCAGAAATCCCACGACGCCGCCCAATTCCGTCTCCAGTTCCTGCGCGGCCAATCCGTAGAAGCTCGGCGACCGCACGTCTCGGCCGGAACGCGTGCCGATGGTGTGCGTCGAGTGGTTGAATAGCAGCGCCCGGGTCTTGCCCGCCGCGTCCCGAAAATCGAGCACCGGCAACTGCGGATCGAATGGACCGGTCGGCCTGGCTTTTACGCTCGGCTCCTGTTGCCCGCCCCACGTGATGCTGCCGTCCTCGAGCAGTTGACGACTGTTGCTGCCGACCGTGTATTCATTGCCGAGGTGGAAGAAAAGCTGCGCGTCGCCGCCTTCGAGCCGGGCGTTGGCCTGCTCAACCGCGCGCACAATGCCGCGACTCAGCTCGTCGCGAAACTCTGGCACCACGCCAAAACCGTGAGCTGGCGCGGTGCTGGGCGCATGATGGGTGTGCGTGGCGTTGATGAGCACGTGATTGGCCGGGATGCCCGTCGTCCGCTCGATCTCGGCCACCGCCGCGTCCGCCAAATCTCGCGGAATCCAAAGCACGTCACAAGCGACAACGGCCAGCTTCGCCTGTCCAGGCCGCTCGACGACCACGGCCACGGCCCTCAGTTCCCCTTCCAGTTCTGCGGCGTAGTGCGGCTCGATGCCGCCGGCTATTACCATTGTTCCATCGGAGCGTAGATTCTCAGCCGACGCGCCGACGCGTACGTCCAGAGCTTCTCTCGGCGCCGGTTGTTCCGTGGCACGCTTGTCGGCCGCTTGTTCCGCGTCGAACTGCTTGATCTCGATGTTGCGATACTCGATCTCCGCCGCCTCGATCTCCAGTGCGATTCTCCCCTTGGTGACCGGCGTTGCCTGCTGCGGGTCAGCCGCGTCTACCTTCCGCACATTTTCGCCGCGGTTCACCACTTTGCCGTTGAGGACGTGCGTGATGCTGCTGCCCCGTGCGATGACCTCCAACGTATTCCAGCCTGCCAACTCATTCATGCCGCCTTTGAGTTGGTAGGCGATCCCGCTGCCGCCGAACACAACCGGCAACCCACCCTGCTTCTGTTCCTGAAACGTCCGCGATTCGAGGTCTTTGGTCGTCGGGTCCACCGACGAATCCAACTGGAGCCCGGAGAGCGCCAACAGATCGCCGACATCGCCCTCCTGAATCTGGTACTGCAGGCCCATGGGCCACACGACATCCTCGCCCATCAAGTGGTAGTACAAGCCGGCGTCACGCGGCAGCGCCACGCGCGGTTCGAACTTTTTCTGTCCCCACCGATACTGAAGCCGCAGGTGGTAGTTGCCATATTCCTTTTCGGTCGCAATGTAACCCATCACCACGCGGCTGCCTTCGGCCGTATCGCCGTACAGATGAATCACGCCGTCGTCGATGGCAATGATTCGGTCCGGGTCCGCGTTGCGTCCGTGTTGCTGCAAGAAGGTATACCACCCCTTCAAGTCGCGGCCGTTGAACAACGGCTCCCAGCCGGCGTGAATCCGGAAGTTTTCGCTTGTACTGGCATCGCGGCCGGCCGCGGCCGGTTGTTTGGTGGCGGGCCGGCGCGCATCCGATTGCGCGGCGGCCCGCGGAGCGGCGCCGGGCCAAATCACCGAACTCAGCACAGTCACGGCACCGAGCGACAACAACGAGCGCCAGCAGAATCTATGGCGGAGAACGAACATGAGCTTAGCCTTCAATGTGTTGTGATGTCTTCGGCCGGTCGGTGCGGCAAGGCGGGTTGCCACCAATGATCCAACAGGCGCTTTAGTCGCGACACGTCCGCCGCATGATCAGGGGACGTGGCCAGGTTCTGGCGCTCGTCCGGGTCCTTTTCCAAATCGAACAGTTCGATGGCGGATTCTTGTCCGCCGCTTGGGCCGCCATTGCGTCGAACGCGTTCAATCAGCTTCAGATAGCCGTCGCGTACCCACAGGTAAGAGACTTCATCTGCAGGACGCCCCAGCGCGCTAGCGTCGTTGGGATAGATCTCGCCAAACGCCGGCCGATTCGGCAGCGGCTTGGCCCCCCTTGCGGCGGGCATCAGATCGATTCCCGGCAAATCGCCGATCAGTTTTTCCAACCTTGCCGCGGCAAGAACCGTCGGCATGATGTCCGTGCTTTGGACCAGCTGCAAATGCGTGGCTGGCTGGGTGTGACCGTTCCAGCGGATCAGAATCGGAGTGCGAACGCCGTTCTCGAACGGCGACAGCTTGCTGCGGTCATCCGGCCCATACGTTCCATCGCTGCCTGGCTTGGCAGTCGGGCGAAAGCCGTTGTCCACCACGAATACAAACATCGTGCGATCGGCCAATCCTTGGTCTTCGACATACTTTATCAACTCGCCGACCGTCTCGTCGAATCGAGTGATCTGCGCGTAGTAACCGACCATGTTTGCGGGAATGTCGCCGCGGCGTTCGTAGGGGCTTCTGAAGCGCTCCGCCGCATCGAAAGGCGTGTGGGGCAAAAACGGAGCGTACCAAACCAAGAACGGCTGGTCCTTGTGCTCACGAATGAAATCAAAGATCGGCTGCATCGTATCCCGGCCAATGTTTAGCCCGGCATCGCCGTTGCCGTGGGCGACCCAGCCGTCTTTCAGTTTTCGGTTGCCGTACGCTGGTTCTGAAGAAGGCTTGTTGAGCGTCATGCCGTGCGTGAAGCCGGCGTTTTTGAAATCGCCCTCCCAGTGCTTACCCGCCTGAAAGCAGGCATAGCCGTGTTCGGCCAGGACGCGCGGCAACGTGGGAACGTCGCGAATGAAGTGTTCCGCAGCGGCTCGGCGGGCGTTCCATTCTCCCACCGTCAGCTCCTTCATCTGGCTGAAGCCGGGCGGCGGGTGGTTAAAATGGATCCGGTGCTGGTGCGGGTAGAGACCCGTTAACAGCGTCGCTAACGACGGTCGACAAACGCTGGTTGGCACGTAGCCGTTCAAGAAACGGGCGGAACTTCGGGCCAGCGCGTCGAGATTCGGCGTCTTGACCTGCGCGTTCCCCATGAAGCCGAAGTCTCCGAATGCCTGATCGTCGGCCAGGATCAGCACGAAGTTTGGCCGATCCGGCGTCTCGCGGCCGGTGCCCGTGCAGACCGGCGCAGCACCGCCCACAAGGACGAGCACCCATGCAACATGGAAAAAACACGGCGACCGCAAGAGTTTCCCTCTTTCCTATTAGGGCCATGAAACGAAGAATACCAAGACTCTTCCAATGATCGCAAAGCGGCGGACTTCTATCATTCCGATCTATGCTACCGTCATTCAGGTTTGTCGGTTGGCATGATCGCGGTGTCCATGCGACATGGGCATCGAGACGCCCGTAACAACTGGAACAGGTTTTCAACAGCAGGCCAACCTGATAGCATGGAAAGATCTCGCGTCTATGGGAAAAAGGGCTAGAAATGCCCGCCGGAACGTAGGCTGGTTTCAATACGACGCTTCCGGCCCTAGCACCGGAGCGCCATTCAGCCCCCGGTGCGTGCTTCAACACACAGCCGTCATCGGCGGCGTGCGATAGTCTATCAATTTCCTGAAAGAGAATTTTGCCTTTGTTGAATGACCCGAATTGAGGAATTTATCACAATAACCCTTCAGTGTCCTCGCAATTGGGATTGTGCAGCACCTCACTTCACGTTTCCGTGGAGATTGCGATGACCACGACGCTGTGAGCTCGCAAAATCAGCACCCGTGATTCCACGGGAACTGCGAGCCAAGACAGGCGGCCTACAGGAAGGAGAATCAGTACCGTGTCCCAGAAAAAACAGGCATTTACTTTGGTCGAGCTGCTGGTCGTGATTGCGATCATCGGAATTCTGGTGGCGCTATTGTTGCCGGCGATTCAGGCCGCGCGAGAAGCGGCCCGTCGTAGCGGCTGCCAGAGCAATATGCATAACGTGGGGCTGGCGCTGATGAACTATCACGATGCCAACGGCGTCTTTCCGCCGGGCTTCGAACATGCCTGTACGACTACTGGCAACCCCGCGTGTCAAGATTGCGGCGATGTTGATGGACTCGCCGGTTGGGGATGGGCCGCCTATACGTTGCCGTACATCGAAGAGGGCAGCTTGTACGACCGGGCGCGCGTTGGTCAGCGCCCGACGCTCAATACCATGACGAGTATGTGGTCCGCCTTGAGAAGTGGAGATGCAGGAGTGACGCAAGCCCTTCAGTCCCCGGTTCCTGTCTTTCGGTGTCCGACCGATGATGGTTCAGTGCTCGTCGAAGATCCTGAAGTGGATTCTTATAAACTGGAAACGGCACCCGGTGAAGGTCCAAAGATTGCCAGTACTCGCTCCAATTACGGTGGCGTGTTCGGCAATGCTAAATTCACGAAAAACAGCCGCTTGCGCACCAAGGTGGGGCCAGCAGACACCCTCGGGGGGGATTGCCTCCCAGGTAGAAGATCCGCGGGGGACGGCGTACTCTATCGGGCAAGCGACGTTGCCGTGAAGAAAATCACCGACGGCACATCAAAAACATTGATGGTTGGCGAACGGGGGACGCGGCTCCGGACAATTGCAAGTCCCGATGCGGACCCGAATTTTATAAAGGATGCCGACTTCGCCGGAGCCTTCAACCTCTTCGGCGTAAACGGCAATAACTTCGGCTACAGCTCATTTTACGGAGTGCAACAAGTAGCCGGATATGCGGGGACCATGCAAGTTGACAACGTGTTGAGCTGTGGGGGTTCGTCCATCACGGTTTTGATAAATGATACATTCGACCGTCGTCACGCACGGCATGGCTTCAGCAGCAACCATCCTGGCGGAGCGCACTTCGCCTTGGCGGATGGTTCCGTCCGCTTCGTCTCCCAGGACATCGACACGGTTACCTATGGCCGGTTAGCCAGCCGAGCCGACGGCGAAGTCCTGCCCGAGCCGTTTTAGTACTGCAGCGCAGGGTGATCCTTGCGGAGAGTGACTTGCCCCGGTGGTGTCCTCCACCGCTTCGCAGTACCAGAATCGGCCATTAAAGTTTCCGGAAGAACCAAATATCATGTCGACTCATCCCTGGACGCACCCGATCGCAGTTTCGCAGCGAGTAGCCACGGCGCTACTGCTCGCTTGCACGGCCTTGGCGATGATCGGCTGCGGTTCGAGTGGGCCTGAGTTAGGAACCGTCTCGGGCATCGTGACGCTCGATGGCAAGCCTTTGGAGGGCGCGACCGTTCAGTTTGCTCCTAGCCTCGGGCGCTTGTCGCGCGGCCGAACGGGAGCCGATGGTAAGTATCAACTCAGTTATGTCGGCAGCGAAATGGGAGCCCTCCTCGGCGAACACAAGGTGACGATCACTTCGGCCTGGGAGGAGGAGGATCCGCTCAAGGGGATCACTCATCACCCGGAACGGCTCCCGCCAAGATACCATACGAAATCCGACCTCAAGCGAACGGTCGAGGCCGGACACAACACGTTCGATTTCGCGACCGAGTCGAAGTAACATCTAACCCAAGGAATGAACCGCCAAGAACGCCAAGTTCGCCAAGAAGACGGCCAAGAGCCGGATGATCAAAGAACCGATCTCCGGCACTTCGTCCGAGAAGGCAAATAATCTCCATGCCTTCCTTGGCGCTCTTTGCGTTCATGGCGGTTCATTATGTTAGAGGCTCTCCGAACAGGGAGTGCGAGGCTCCGGCTCGACTGAGCTCGCCGAAGTCCGCCGAGCCGAGAGTCTGTAGCGGATGGTCAACAAAAACCTGAATATTTTCCGAACCAAACTGAATGACGGATTTGCGCGTAGCAATCATAACGCACGTAGGATGTTACGAGGGGTGTTGTAGCAGTGCGGCTTATCTTTTCGCCCAAGGAAGGGATGGCGGCAGTCGGCAGCTTGTGGTTGGAGCGAACGATAACAGGCCTCTCGTCGAATCCAATACTTTGCGACCCAGCCACAAGTGGCGGCACAATCACGCTGCCGACGAAACCTCATCGCAACCACGAGTGGTCACTAACTAGAGGGACGAATATCGACCTTACGATGGGTCGATCGATGCACTGGGAATTTTTCCCGAAGTATGGAACGTTGAAAGGTGAAAAGAAGATACGGATGATCGTCCGTAGCTACAAGGCTCGCCCCGGCGGGCAGGCGGGGCGAGTCTATTTTTGAAAATCGGTAGGTCCGACATCCCCATCGGCCGAAGATTGACGATCGTAACAAGTAATGTTTGGGGCGCGCTGAAGAGACCTAACAAGACAGTAGTGTCCGGCTATAAGTCGAACAGTTTCAGTTGGTTAGGGTCGGAGGATTCTGGAAACGGTTGATGTTTGGCGGTGAGGGCC
>JAKEIB010000197.1 GCA_022614705.1 Planctomycetota bacterium
CCATCACGTTGGCAGACTCGCAATTCCAGAATGCCTAACGTCATAATCCACGTCCCCATAAATCACCAAGATCAACTACAAACGGCTAAACTGTTACGAATTTTCTTCTTCTCAAGCAAGACACGTATCACCCATCTTTGCGCTTCAAGAAGGTCGGCATCTATTGGTCCGCTCGCGTCGGGCTTCACTACCGAGCGCTTGCCAAGGAACGAAGTGAGGGTCTTGTCTGGTTCTGGATCGGACATCACAGCGAGTATGATCAATTGCTGAAGTCGTAGACTCGAGCCGTGTTTATTCAACGCGTACTGAACCGCTGTGGAAGCGATGAAGATTGTCTAGTCCATCGACAACGAGCGCTCCGTCGTGTGCGATTTCGTGGCATTTGCCTTCGATGCGGCGGTTGTCGGCTTCGACGATCACGTTTTGGCCGGCGAGAAGGTTGAATTGTTGCCAGGCCTGATTGAGTGCTGGATCTTGCGATCGCAATTGGTTCACGCGATTTGCCATCGCGACAATCACAGCGGCAAGCATGGATTGCAGGTCGTGCCGCCGGCCGGTAACGTCGCACAGCGCGATGCCATTCGGAGCTATTTCGGGTGGCGCGTTTTGCCACGAGTTGTTGACGTTGATGCCGATGCCGATGATCAGGCGGTTTTTGGTGGGCACGGGGCCGCCTGGGGATTCGAGCAGGATGCCGGCGATTTTGCGGTTGTTAATGTAAACGTCGTTGGGCCATTTGATGCCAACGTGCGGTATTACTTCGGAGCGAGCCGGCTCGTCCTCGAGCCCGAGGGAGGGCGCGACTCGCGGCGTGCTCTGATTAATGTAGTTGTCGAGTAGCTTTTCGCGTTCACTCGGGGGCGGGGACGCCCCGGCTCGCCGATATGTTGCTTGCAGTTCTGCCTCGAGCGCGTCGCAGATGGCGACGGCAGTGGTGAGCGAGAGTTGCGGCCATATGCTTGATTTGATGCCAAGTACGGCGGGCTCCAGAACGAGACTGAATGTGAGCGCGCCGTCGGCGGACCACCAGGTATTTTGGCCGCGGCCGCGGCCGGCCGTTTGCTGACGCGCGGCCACGAGCGCCGGCAATTCGATTGTCGCATTACGCGCCAGCTCGGCGGCGCGGTCGTTGGTGGAGCCGAGCGTGTCGTGGATTTCCACGTGCCGGACGAACGTGGCCGCGCGGAGCTGGTCGGCATCGAGAAACGCGTCAGCCATGGGAGCTGTCGGCGGAGACGCGTTCGACGTTCGTGCTGCCGCGGACTGGCGACAGGACGTCGCCGGTCGTGGCCGCCTGCGGCATGGTGGCAGGGAATTCGAGCGTGAAGCGGCTGCCTTCGCCGAACTTGCTCTCGACGCGGATCCGGCCGCCGTGTTCTTCAAGAATTTTCTGGCTGACAGGCAGACCCAGGCCGGTGCCGCGTCCGCCTTTGCGAGACACGAACGCGGCGAAGATTCTTTCGAGGTCTTCCTTCTCGATGCCGCTGCCGTTGTCAACGACCTGCACGCGCGCCATGCGCTCGGCATGACTGTACTGTGTCGATATTTCCACGCGTCCGGCCTCGCGTTCGTGACAGGCGTCGATGGCGTTGGTGATGATGTTGAGAATCGCTCTGTGCATCGATTCGGAATCGAACATCAGCGTTGGCATGGTGGGGGCTGGCAGCCAGACAAGTTCGACGCTTTCTTCCGAAGCGCGCGTTTTCATGAGTTCCACCACGTCGGCCGTGAGCTCGTTGAGGTTCGCCGGCTCCGGCACCGGCTCGCGTTCCTTGCTGAACGTGAGCATGTCCAGCACCAGCGTGGAAATGCGCTCCTGGTTCTTCTCGACGATGCCCCAGCCTTTGCGCATGATTTCCACCGCTTTCTCGGCCGATTCGATGTCCATTGAGCCGTCGGCGATCGCTTTGGCATGGTCCTTCATGCCCATTTCGATGAGGTAGCTGCCGCCGCGCACTCCTTGCAGAATGTTCTTGATGTGATGCGACAGCGACGCGATCGTTTGGCCCACGGCGGCGAGGCGTTCGGCCTGCACCATTGCCTTGTAGTAGGATGTGTCCTCGACCGCCAGCGCAGCCTGGTGGGCGATGGCGATCATGAGCTTGAGGTGCTCCTGCGTGAATTTGTTGGCGGAGCCTTGTTGCAACATGCGCTGCGGCGTGAGCGACGTGTCGATGTAGATCGCGCCCACGACGTGGTAACGGCCCTGCATGGGCACGCAGATCGCCTCGCGCACGCCGAGCCGGAGGATGCTCTTGGCGGCGTCCCAGCGATCGTCGTCGCGGGCGTTGCTGGTGAGCACGCCTTCATTGCGGTCGACGACGTAGTCCAGAATCGTTTGACTGATCGTGATTCGCTCGTCCGTCTGCAAGCCGCGGCGATGTCGCCGCACTTTCGGCACGAGCTGGCCGGTGTCGAGATCCTTGAGCATGATGCAGCCGCGGTCGGCGTCGACCCACTCGAAGATCATGTCCATGATGCGGGCCAGTAGTTGGTCGATGTCGAGCGTGTGGCTCACCGCCAGCGCGGTGCGATACATGATTTGCAAATTGCTGCGCGCGCGGGCCAACCAGGGGGACGTCGTCTCGTCGCTGGGCGGCGAGAGAATCTCGCTGCCTTCGGATTGGTGCATCGCGTGGACGATGCGCGAGCCGTCATCGTCGTCCTGATGTGGCACGATGTTGATCTTGTCCGCCAGGTCCTCGACGCGGCCCTCGGGGACGCCCGTGTAGAGCAGCAGCGTGCGCCCGAGCTGCAACTGGTCCCCGCTGGCGAGCTCTTGCTCTTTGATCTGCTTGCCGTTGACGAACGTGCCGTTCGAGCTGCCCAGGTCGCGAACCAAAAAAACGTCGCCGCGGCGGCGCAGCTCGGCGTGTTCGCGCGAGACTTCGGTGTCGTGCAATTGAACGGTGCTGGTCGAGCCGCGACCGATCGTGACGTTCGCGTTCTCAAGACGAAAACGCGTACCCTGGTCGCGGCCTTGGATCACGAACAGCGATGGCACGATAGATCTCCGCGGGAAGTATTTGAACGCCGCGCTCCGCTGCGCGTCGCGGTTAAACGGTTTAGCCGCGATGCAATGCCGAGTCTGCGAGGCGTCGCAGAGCGCGTCTTAATTCCGTTGGTGAAGAGCCTGGGCTAGCCGCCCTTCACGCGACGGCCAGCAAGTCGTCAATTCTACGGATTAACGTGCCGTAGTGGTAGGGCTTGACCAGAACTTGGCCCGCCGGAAGCTTGCCGCAGGGCCGGCGCAGAGTGCCGAGAATAACGATTGGCGTGTCGTTGCGGCCCGCGGCCTCGCGAAGATGGTTCGTCGCCTCGAACGCGGTGGAATGATCGCTGTCCGCGTCCAGGACAATCACGTCAGGGCGAAACGTGTCGGCCAGATGACAGGCTCTTTCCGGCCGATCGGTTTCGAGCGTCTCAGCGCCGCGGCTTTGCAGGATCGTGCGCAGCACCTCGCGCGATTCGGCGCAGCGATCGACAATCAACACGCGGGGCAGGACGGTCACGGGGGCGAGGTCTCCGTAAAAGGGGGCGGGAGATTATCGTGGCGCGAGATGCGTGTCAAACGTTGTTAGTTGTTGGTGGTTAGTTGATAGTGGTTAGTGGTCATGGTCGGCTGTGATAGCACGCGTTTCTCCCCTTTGAGCCGTATGCCGACAAACGACATCGAACAACTATCCACTATCAACTATCCACGGCCGAAGGCCGCAAAAATGGCCTTTACGCGCTCTGCGCTTCTCGCCAGAATACGCCCCGCAATTTTGAGCCGGGGCCTCTCCCGCGACAAAACGGCACGCGCCGCATTCACTGTAGCGCACGGCCGATGCGCACCCGGCATTCAAGAACGGTCACGGACGACCCCCTTACAGCAAGGAGTGCTGACGTGCGAACGCTTCTCAATCGCCAGGTTTCTATTCTTTCCTTATGTCTTGCCGCAGTCCTGTCGGCATGTGCCGCCAGCGCGACGCGTGCCCAGGCCCCCAATCCGGCCGGCGCCAATGCACCGAAGTTCGGCGTGGCGGTCGTCGACATTCCCTACATCTTCAAGAACTACGATCGCTTCAAAGCGACTTCCGAAGGCATGAAGAAGGAAATGGAAACCATCGATGCCGACGTAAAGGCCGAGCGCGCGAAGATCGCCCAGACTCAGCAGCAACGCGATACCTTCAACGTCGGCACGGCCGAGTACAAGAAGCACGACGAGGATTTGGCCCGCATGGGGGCCGAGTTCCAGCTCAAGACGAGCAAGCTGCAGAAAGACTTCATGGAGCGGCAAGCCAAGCTCTACTACCAGACCTATCTGGAAGTGGTCGGCGCGGTGAACCAGTACGCGTCTAGCCACAACATCGGTATTGTGATTCGCTTCAACGGCGACGACGTTGACCCCAACAACCGGGAACACGTGATGCGCGACATCAACAAGCAGGTCGTGTTTCAGAACCGCATCGACATTACGCCGGATGTATTGACGCTGCTCAACCGCGACGGGCAACCGCGCACCACCGCACAGCCGGGCTCGCAGCTGCCGCCACGGTGACGCGGCGCGTATGTTAGGCTTTCTAGCCTGACATGAAAGCCCGAACGGTCAGGCTGGAAAGCCTAACCTACATATAGCGTCAGGCTGGAAAGCCTGACCTACCTAGTCCGCCACGGACGACAACCTCGCTTGGGAGCTTCACGCCGATGTCAGTCGCGCGCCGACAACGTACTCTCGCCCGGCCAGTCACGGTAACCGGCTTCGGTTATTACAGCGGCCGCGACATCCAGGTCGAATTCTGGCCGGCCTCTGAATACACGGGCATCACGTTTGTCCGGCACGATCTTGGGCCCCAGGCGCGGATTCCGGCGTCCGCCGCGCTGCGCGTCGACATGCCGCGCCGCACTACGCTGGAACTCAATGGCGCGCGCGTGGAGATGGTCGAACACGTACTGGCCGCGCTGGCCGGGTTGCGAGTCGACAACTGCGAAGTGTGGGTCGACGCCGCCGAGATGCCGGGTTGCGACGGCTCGGCGCAAGCCTTCGTGGAAGCGATCGACGCGGCGGGCGTCGTCGAACAGCGCAGTCCCGTGCCGCAGATCGTCGTGCGGCAGACGGTTCGCGTCGGCGGCAGCGATCGCTGGATCGAGGCTCAGCCCTCGCGAAGCGCGGGACTCTCCGTCACATATGATCTCGATTACTCGTCGCACAAGGCGATTGGCCGGCAGACGTACGGCATCGACGTGACGCCCGACTCGTTTCGTCGCGAGTTGGCATCGTGCCGCACGTTCATCACCGAAGATGTGGCCCAAGGCATGTTGGCCGAGGGACGCGGCCAGCGCGTTACGCCGCGCGACCTGCTGATCTTTGGCGCACATGGCCCGGTGGACAATTCGCTGCGCTTCGCGGACGAATGCGCGCGGCACAAGTTGCTCGACGTGGTCGGTGACTTGGCGCTGGCCGGTTGCGAAATTATTGGCCACGTCGTTGCCTATCGCTGCGGTCACCAACTGAACACCGAGTTGGCCAAGCGCCTGCTGGAACAGGCGGAGGCGTACGACGGTCGGTTTGGATTCATGGCCCAGCGGCGGTGTGCGTAGGAGAATTGTAGAACTCGTAGCTGAATTCGCAAGAATTCAGACCAATCACTTGGCAGGCTGAATTCTTGCGAATCCAGCTACAATACTTGTCGCAACAATCTTATCCTGCAAAAACTTGTCGGCATGTCGGAGTAATCACGGATGACAACTCTCATTGCACAATCGGCGTCGATTGATCCGGCGGCGGAAATTGATGGCGACGTGGAAATTGGCCCGTTCTGCGTCGTCGGCCCGCACGCCCGCATCCAAAGCGGCACGCGACTGTTAAATTCGGTCACGATCATGGGACACGTAACAATCGGCCGCGACAATGTAATCTATCCCAACGTGGTGATCGGCGGCGAGCCGCAGGACATCAGCTACGCCGGCAGCGACACGCAGGTCGTGGTCGGCGACGGCAACATTATTCGCGAAGGCGTGACCATCAACCGCGGCAGCGAAAAAGAAGACGGCATCACACGCATCGGCGATCGCAACTTTTTGATGGCCTGCTCGCACGTTGCGCACGATTGCAAGCTGGGCGATCACATTATCATGGCCAACGGCTCGCTGCTCGGCGGGCATGTACACGTCGACGATTACGCTTCGATCTCGGGCGCCGTGGCCGTGCACCACTTCTCGACCATCGGCAGCTATAGCTTTGTCGGCGGCTTGAGCCGCGTGCTGCACGATGTGCCGCCGTTCATGCTGTGCGAAGGCGCGCCGGCGCGGCCACGGTGCATCAACATCGTCGCGCTCAAGCGCCACGAGTTTTCGTCGCACGTGATCGACTGTTTGGCGGAAGCGCATCGGCTGATTTATCGGGCCAAGGTGGGGCTCGATCCGGCTCGCGAAATCTTGCGCGGCAACGGACAGTTGGTGCCGCAGGTGAACCAGCTACTGGCGTTCGTGGAAGGCCAGCAGGATGGGCGACACGGCCGCAGCCGCGAGATAAGGAGGGCCGCGTGAAACCGCTGCGTGTTGCCGTCGTTGGCGCGGGCCATCTGGGCCGCATTCATGCGCGGCTCGCCGCCGTGGCGCCGGAGATCGAGTTGGTGGCCGTGGCCGATCCGGTCGAGGCCGCGCGGGTTAGCGTGGCGCAGGAAGCGAAGACGCAGGCGGTAGCGGATTATCGCCAGCTGGTCGGCCAGATCGAGGCGGCCATTGTTGCGTCGCCCACTTCGACGCATCATGCGATCGGCATGGAGCTTCTCGGTGCCGGCGTTCCGCTGCTTATTGAAAAGCCGCTCGCGCCAACGGCCGCCGAGGCCGAGGACTTGGTGTCGATGGCGCGGAAAAAGGGCGTCGTGCTGCAAGTAGGGCACGTGGAACGGTTCAATGCGGCACTCAACGCCGTGGCAGCTGACGTTCGCGACCCGAAGTATATCGAGGCCACGCGCACCAGCGGCTACACGTTTCGCTCGACGGATATCGGCGTCGTGCTGGACGTGATGATTCACGATCTGGACATCGTGCTGTCGCTTGCCAAGTCGACGGTAGAAGACGTGCAGGCGATCGGCGTTTCCGTATTGGGCTGCCATGAAGACATGGCCACCGCGCGGCTCTCTTTCGCCAGCGGGTGCGTAGCGCAACTTTCCGCGTCGCGCGTGAGCTTTCAGCAGCAGCGAACCATGACCGTGTTCACTTCGCGCGGCAGCGCGTCGATCAATTTCGCCACGCACGAGGCGACGGTCGTGAAGCCCCGCGAGGATGTGCTTCGGCGCGCTTTCCGCGTCGATCAACTTTCGGCGACGGAGCGAACTTACTGGAAAGAGCATCTTTTCGATGAGCTGCTCGTGCGCACGCAGTACGACTCACCCGCGGGGAACGCCATCCAGGAGGAACAGCGCGATTTCGTGGGCGCGATTCGCGAAGGCCGAGCGCCGCGAGTCGATGGCGTGGCCGGTAGCAACGCGGTGGCCGTCGCCGAGATGATTCTGGAGCGAATCGAGGAACATTCGTGGGACGGCACGCCCTCCGGCCGCCGCGGACCGTTCGCCATGCCCGCGCTGCCAATCATCGCCGGCACGACGCAACCCGCCGCAGAGCGGCCGACGCGCCGCCGGGCCGGGTAACATCGTCTCGATGTGACACTCTGGAGAGGCCGGCACAATTGCATGTCGTTCACCAGCCGCTGCAAATCTGCGTGAGAGCTGCGCCGACTTGACTGCGATCATTGGCTGTCAGTTTGCCAAGTCGGCGTTGGACGAGCGACTTGTCAATCGTCGCGAGCTTATGCAATCGCGCTAGCGAAGGAGCGAGCAATCCGGCCGCTTGCCAGTCGGCGATCTGCACATCAAATGTCGTATTCTGACTCTGCGTCGTGACGCGGGCCAAGACAACGTCACTATCGCCCGTGTCGGCCACGACGAGTGCTGGGCGTTGCTTGCCCTGCCCTCCGTGGACGAAAGGAAAGATCACCAGGAGCAAAATCACCCCGCTGGTAATTGGTCATAGATGTCGTCGCCTGGCGCGTACCCCCGGAAGAACTGCTCGGTCGCAAGACGCTGCCAATCAGCATCCTCGTCTGGGTCGCCCGTCATTAAAACGACATGTACGGTCGCTTCAGGCGTCAACTGGTTAGCCACCTCCGGTGGAATCGTCACCGTTTGGTTGGGGTTAAGATGAGTTTCGAATTGCCAAGTTGGCATGAGCTTATCCTCGGCGGAGATGGAAACCACAAACCGTGAACAATTCGCCACGTAACAGTTTAGCCGTTTGTAGTTGATCTTGGTGATTTATGGGGACGTGGATTATGACGTTAGGCATTCTGGAATTGCGAGTCTGCCAACGTGATGGCC
>JAKEIB010000198.1 GCA_022614705.1 Planctomycetota bacterium
AGCGCGGCCGGCGCTCCCCAAGGCACGGGCGATCGAGGTTCATAAGCAAGAATGACGCCCTGCCGCGACCGCCGGGAAAGTAAAACAATCCATGTCGAGATGCTGGCCAACCATAGAATGAAGACCAGTGCGACGATCCATCCGTCCGGCGTTGGCTGATTCATGGCTCTGGCGCGCTGGGGCGTTCGAATTGATCGCTTACTTCCTCAGCAGCTTCAGCGCGGCTTGCACGTAGCCCCAGCCGGAATAGATGGTCATTGCAATGGCCGCCCACACGACCAATCTCAACAACCATGTAACCAACGCGGGCGGATCGACGTTCCAGAGTTGGCTTGAGGCGTCGAACTCGTAGTACCACAGTCGCCACAAGCTCAATGCGGCCGCCGCGCATTGCAGGACCATTTTCCATTTGCCGGCCCACTTGGCGGAGAAGTCGGTGCCGTGTTCCTCGAAGAAGCTGCGCAGCGCGGTAACCAGCATTTCGCGGGCGATCACCACGACAGCCATCCAGGCCCAAACCTCGGAAGCGGAGGCGTCCAGGTTTCTGGCGTTGTAAACCGGCGGCACGGCGGCGAGGAACGCAAACGTCCCGCAGATGATGATCTTGTCGGCGAACGGATCAAGAATGCGGCCTAGCTGCGTGATCTGACCGTAGCGACGGGCCCAGAAGCCGTCGACCCAGTCGGTGCCGGCCGCGATGACGAACAGGATCAGCGACGTCAGATACCAGTCGATCGTCAGGAAGACAAACAGGATCAGCGAAATGACCAGTCGCGCGGTCGTGAGCACGTTCGGCACGTTCCAGATGACGCTAAGCGCAGGCGGACGTTTCGCGGCGGCAGACGGAGAAGATGTTCGGTCATCCATGATTTTATCCCTGCAAGAGGTTTTACGCTGTGTGCCACTGGCTCTGCCAGTGCTTCGACGTTAGCGGAATGCACTGGCAGAACCAGTGGCACCCATTTCAAACTACCGTGGGGCGCCCACTGCTGCGGCTACCAAATCGTAGCCGCTGGTGGCCACGATCTCGCACGGCACAATCGAGCCCACCGACAACTGCTCGCCGCTGACGTACACGACGCCGTCAACGTCCGGCGCGTCGGCGTACGAGCGGCCAACCCAGGCATTGTTTTCATCCGGCACGGCCGAGTCAACGAGCACGTCGAGCCGCCGACCGATTTGCGCGTCGTTCCACTCGAACGCGACTTCCTGTTGCACGGCCATCAACCGATCCCGCCGCTCGTTCTTTCCATCTTCACTCAAATGATCCGGCAACCGTGCGGCTGGCGTGTCGGGCTCGAACGAGTAGGTGAAGACGCCGAGCCGCTCGAACCGCTGCTCGCCGACGAACTCCACGAGCTCATCGAATTCCGCGTCGGTCTCGCCGGGGAAACCGGTGATGAACGTGGTTCGCATGACGAGGTTCGGAATCCGTGCTCGCAGCTTGGTTAACAACGCTTCCGTCTCTTCGCGGTTCACTCGCCGTTGCATCCGCTTCAGCATGCGATCGTTGATGTGTTGCAGCGGCATGTCGAGATAGGGCACGATGCGTTTCGACGCGGCGATCGTGTCGATCAGCTCATCGGTCACGTACATTGGATAAAAGTACATGAGGCGGATCCAATCGAGGCCATCGACGTGTTCCAGCTCGCGAAGCAGCTCGGCGAGCCGCGGCCGGCCGTAAAGGTCCATGCCATAGTATGTGGTGTCCTGCGCGACGATCACCAGCTCGCGCACGCCGTCGGCCGCCAGCTCGCGGGCCTCGGCCACCACTTCTTCCATCGGCTTCGTGTAATGCTTGCCGCGCATCCGCGGGATCGCACAGAACGTGCACAGTCGGTCGCAGCCTTCGGAGATCTTCAGGAACGCGAAGTGTCGCGGCGTGATCCGCATGCGGGCTGTATCCGGAAGCGGGTGCGTCGGCGCGGGGTGAAACACGGTCCGCTGCTCGGTGAGACCGCCCAACAGCCGGTCGGCCACCTTGGTGACTTCCTCGCGTCCGAATACGCCGACCAGGTGATCGATACCGGGCCGCGCTTCGAGCAGCGTCTCGCGCTGCCGCTCGGCCAGGCAGCCGGAGACGATGACGCCGCGAAGCTCGCCGCGACGTTTGAGCTCAAGCATTTCGTCGATCGCGGCGAACGACTCCTGTCGGGCCGCTTCGATGAAGCCGCACGTATTGACGACGGCGAAGTCGGCGCCGCGCGGGTCGTTCACCAGCTCGTAGCCGTCGAGTCGCAGCATGCCGAGCATCCGCTCGCTGTCGACGAGGTTCTTCGGGCATCCAAGACTGATGAATGCGTAGCGGCCCTTGGTGGCGCCGCGTTCGAGCTGCGTGGTAAAAGTGTCTGGCACGGCGGAGGGAAGTCTCGGAAAAGGTTCTGGGCGTCAAAACGGCCAGCGCGCAAGGAATAGTATAGCGCGCGGCGGTAAACTACTAATTCTAGCGGCTCATCGCGCGGCGGCCAATTGCTGCCGCAAATCGACGCCCGAACTGTTGATTTTGGCGCCTAGTACTATACACTTGTTCATATACAAGAAGGTCGGTGGGAGGCGTCTCTGACGCCGATCCCGCACGATCTTGGATGCCACAATCGGCGTCGGAGACGCCTCCCACATCCGACACTCTCCGAATTAAAGCCATGCTTTCCGAAATTCCTGACAACGAATTCGCCGCCGCGCTCGACGCCTGCGCGGCCGAGGTGCTTTGGGAAGCGGGAGTCAGCCAGCCGCCCGTTGATGCGTTGACCGTCGCTGAGGGGCTGGGCTTGGTGGTTGCCCGCGATTACGCCATGCCCTATCGGGGTCGTTTTGCGCGGCTTGCGGAACCGGGGACGCACGGCGGCGGACAGTCCACAATCGTGGTCGGCCAGGCTGAGCGGCCCGAGCGCGAGCAATGGGCCGTGGCGCATGAAATCGGCGAAAGCGTGGCCTGCCGCGTGTTCGAGCGACTCGGCGTTCCGCTTCAGGAAGTCTTGCCGACGGCGCGTGAATCGGTTGCCAATCGCCTGGCGAGTTGTCTGCTGCTGCCGCGCCGCTGGTTTGCCGCCGACGGCCGTGAGCTCGACTGGGACTTGATCGCGCTGAAGGACCAGTATCACACCGCGAGCCATGAGCTCATCGCACGGCGGATGCTGGAGATGCGTCTTCCCGTTGTGATTACGGTGTGCGACCAGGGCCGCGTCCATTGGCGGCGCAGTAACGTTACCGAGCGTCCGCCGCGCTTGTTGCCGGAAGAGGTAGCAGTGTGGCGCGATTCGCACGAAACGGGCCTACACGCCGAGGACGTGTTGGACGCGGAAAGCGGTTTAGAGCTTGTTCGCTGTTGGGCGATTCACGAGCCCGATTGGAAACGGGAAATACTCTGGAGCAAACTCGCGGAGTGCTACTGAGTGATTAGCCGCGACGCGAGCGTCGCGGCAATTGGAGTGACGGAAACGATCGTTGGCTACGCGGCGCGAGTGCTCGTCATCGTGGGAATACCCTCGCACCGATTCGCAATCTTTTGAATCGTTGCGACGAGGTCCGCATTGATCCACGGTTTTCCGAGCAGGGCTTTGACGCCAAGTTGTCGGGCAAGTTCGCAGCGATCTCGGCGCGGAAAATCGAGCAGCGCGCAGACCGGCGCTGAGTCGCGCGCAAGCCGACGGCAGAAAGCGGCGAGATCATCGGTTTCGCGGTCATCTAATTGACCGCCGTCCCAGATGCCCGCGATGGCGCCGCGTACGACCGCCTGCGGGCCATGCGGAGCGTGCCAAACGGTGGCGTAACAGGCATGTTGAAGCGCGTCGGCGAGTGCATCCGCAATGGCCCGATTCGCGGTACTCAGTACGACCGTACCACTTTGACGATCGCGGATCGACTTCGGAGAGCTCAGTCGAGGCTCGAATTGCGGATCGCGGATTGTAGGAGCGCGAAGTGTTTCCGTTGTCGGGCGAGACCAGTCGGGGCATAAACCGGCGGTTCGGAGTGCCAGTTGCCGCCACCACCATGCTGGAAACTCATACCAATAGAATCGCTTGACGCCGGGCCAGGGCCGACCGGTGCGCGTTTCGCCTTCGCACCAGCTGCCGAGTAGCGCCACGATTCCTGCCAATGGCCAACGCCGTTGCAGCAGTTCAATCTCGCGGGTGCCGATTTCATCTGGTCGGGATTGTGCCACGACGACAAGCTCCGGCGAAATGTCCAAGGCATCACACTTCGCGCTTTCACGAATCAAATCGAGCGCATCGCGGAAATCCGGGTGCTCGATCTGGCCGAGCAACTGGACGACGGGCGGCGGCGAATTGTCGCTTGCAAAACTCATGATTCGAAAAGCGAATTATCTCACGCGCAGAGGCGCGGAGGGCGCGGAGGATTTCGGCAATAGTCAATTAGGATTTGTTTCGGAACACTAATGTGCGCTAATTATCACTAATCTGATTCAAAATTAGCGAGAATTAGCGGCACTTAGTGTTCCCGATTCTCCGCACTGCAAACGTTGGATTTTTGCGCACGGTGCGCAAATTCCGTGGGACGGACTTCAGTCCGTCAGTCCGTTACGAACGGACTAAAGTCCGTGCTACTTGGTTGCGGCTACGCCGCGCCAGGTCCTCCGCGCCTCTGCGAGAAATCTTTATTTGGATATTCGTAACAGTTTAGCCGTTTGTAGTTGATCTTGGTGATTTATGGGGACGTGGATTATGACGTTAGGCATTCTGGAATTGCGAGTCTGCCAACGTGATGG
>JAKEIB010000199.1 GCA_022614705.1 Planctomycetota bacterium
AGTCCGTTGAAAAACTGTGGCTGGCCTCTGTGAGGCCGGCTTTTCGTCGAGGATTCCGGGGTCACAGACCCCGGCTACAACATTTTTCAACGGGCTGCTAGGGGCACTCGATGAGGGTGAGAGTTCCGGATCGCGCTTTCTCGTCGGTTGTCGCGCCGATTCCCCCGGTTGTCGCTGGGCAATTCTGGAACTTGGCTGCTGATCGGCAACGTGCCGATTAAACGATCAAGCACGATCGTGCCGCCATCCAAAACGGGATCGGACACAATCGTATCCGCGCCGAGTCCCATCTCTCACTAGATCGGTCGCTTGGTTGAAGTTCGCTGCGTCGACCGCTTCGCGGAGCGTCACGAAGCGTCACCCGGCACTAAGCCGTCCAAGAGACCATTCACCGTCAAGTTCGCCAGAACTCGCCGGACTTCCAGCCGGTGACTGGCACACAGGGGCGAAGAGGGGCTGTCACATTAGCGTTCGGGCAATTCATCTTCATTTGGTCGTTGGCCAGTCGCTGAGAAAGGAAAAGGGCTTATGTCTCCGCGAATGATGGCGTGCATTGTACTCGGCATTTCACTCCTGTTGGCCACCTCGGTCACCGCCAACACGATCACCGTGAACAGTCTCCCATTCACGGTTCAGTGGCCGACGCCCAATCCGGCGCCGCCGCCGGCCAACGGCACCACGATTAGCACGGGCCCCTGGCAAATCGGGATTCCAATGTTCAATCCGACATTGGGATACTTGACAAAATCGGATGTGACATTCGAATTCTCCACCTTGTACGGCGGGTCGATTAGGAACTTCAGCACCTCGGCTTACGAGGGCAGCATTGTCAGTAACAGCGGCACGACGGCGAAATTCAGCATGGCGCCGTTTGGCACGTTGTGGAACTTCGCTGCGCCGACCGAAGGGGGGACACCGACGGTCGCCGTGAATTCGTTCGGGACCAGCTTCTTTGTGAGCTCACCAACGCGGGGGCATGGTTCGCCGACCTTCACGTTCACCAACCAGGAACACCTGAACCACTTTATCGGGCTGGGCAACGTGATCGCCGAGGCGAGCCAAACGTACGCGGTGAATCTGGCCGTAAGTCCGGCCCGGGCGGGCGTCAGCGTGGCCAGTTTCCAGCGGGCCTTCGCACCTCGCGCGCGCGCCGTCTACACGTTTAACCCTTTCAGCACGCCAGTCCACGCTGACGGCGGGCTGACGTTCTCGCTGGCCGAGGGGCCGACCTCCGGGCAGGGACAGATCGAGCCGACGCCGCTTGGCATTCAGCATGGTCATATGGTTGAGGCCGGACCTTCGCAGGGGCCGGTGCTGGAAAGTACGAACGCCCGGCAGACCTTCCGCTTCGCGCGTGAGGACGGTCGCATGGACGAGACCCTCGTATTCATCAACGGCGTGCTGGATGGATTGTTGCGCGCCGATGGCGGCGGGCGCGCGGAAGCGGTCGGCGTCATCGAATTGTACACCGGGAGCGGCAGCCCGATCGATCGCATCGAACGGTTCGTCTATGCCGACTCGCGTGATATGAACAACTCTCTGAACCAACTTCGGGCACGAGAGCGTTTCGGCTTACTGATCAATTTGATCCCCGGCAACGTGTACGAGCTGCGGACGCAGATGCGCCTGCTGGCCGATCCTCGCGGCGCCGGCAGCGCCCTGGCAGACTTTTCCAACACGTTCGATGTGGAGCTGTCGGGCGAGCCCATCCCCGAGCCGGGCACTGCCAGCGGGTTAATCTCCGCGGTGGCCGCGTCGCTTGCTTTTCGGTGCCGCACGCGTCGCCGGACGAGTTGAGCGACAGCAACCGAGGCTCAACGCGGCCACGATCTTTTGGCAGTTGGCCGGCCGCCCTTGGACCGATATTCACGGTCGGAATGCGCGACCAGTGCCAGTTGCCATCGGCCGGTGCCGGCAGCGTCGAGATGGAACGAAAACCACTGGTTGAGGTGCACCGGCTTATCGAGGGCGAGAGTCTCGCCGATTTCAATGCCGGCCTAGGAGACGTGACCGTGAAGATTACGGTGTGATGGCTCTCGTGAACTCGCGGGGCGTGACCTCGATGGATTTACGCTGATCCCCGCCTATGGAAGCTCATGCTTTCTGCCCCCGGGCAGTGATTAAGTTCACTGCCCGTTAGGCAATACGACATACGAGCCGTGGAAAGAAACGGCCGGTCCGTCGGCGCCTGCGACTTCGACCGTTAGGTCAAGCTTCGCTTGGCCCTTGTGGTCGAGCATTTCGAGAAAATACTGCCGTGACTCGGCCGAAACCGGCAGGCAACGGGCGTAGATCTCCGACGTGCTGACCGGCTCCTGGTATTTGATCGAGCTGCGGCGAATGACAATGCTGCCGCGCCGATTAAGCTCTTTCAGTAACAGATAAACCGAGCCCCAGCCGGCAATCGTGCACAGGGCATTGAGGCTGCCGGCGAAGGCCGTTTGCTGATGATTCCGATTGCGGTCCAGCGGCAGCCGCATCACCAACCCGTCGGTCCCGCCATTGTGAACGCTGATGCCCATCTGCGAGCACATCGGGATCTCGCGCTCCAGCGTGGCCTGCAACTCGGCAAGCTGCGGCGGCTGCATATGCGAAACAGGGTTGGCGGCGGCGTCGGGCATAATAAAGCGCAAACGGGTGTCTCGTCATCGTAGTCGAACCGATTTGATTTCTCCAGGCGAGTCGCGTCGCAAGACGCCATCAGCAGCGAGCCGGAGCGTCCCCGCCCCCGCCTCAGAGCTTTAGCAGCAGCAGCACCGAGTAGTTCACCAAATGCGGCTCCGCGCCGTTGGGCGTGCTGTCGTAGCGGTCGTTCGCCGATATCTTGAGGCTCAAGTTCGACGGCTGAATGAGCTCAATTTCCCAGCCCGCGTCGGCGACAAGCCGGAATTCACCGAACTCGTCCCACTCTGGAAAATAGTCCAGCTTCGCGTAAAACTTCTGCGTTTGTGAGACCTGCTGGTTGTATTCAAAGCCGACAAGCGATTCAGGGACCCAACGGTCGTCGGGCCCGCCGAACTCCCGCGACGCTCCCGCGCCAAACCGCCCGATTAACCCGAGGTCTGGGTCGCGGACACACCGGTAGCCGATACCCGAGTTGACGTTCGTCTGCAGGTCGAACGACTGGAACTGGTCGTAAAATACGTTGGACGTGGCGAAGAGAGTCCACGCTGATTCTTCGTCGAACAGCCAATCGTTGCGGACGTCGAACTGGGCATTGTTCTGCGTGTTCTCGCCATTGGCCGTCGTGCGATTGTGGTACGAACTCAGGTCGAGCTTCGAGAACCGCGATTCCCGTTTGATGTAGCCGCCCGTTCGAATGCTGAACGACTCGCTTGTGCCCGACGAGCCGTTGAGGCCCAGCTCGATGCCCGTGTCCCAAGGTAATGGATCCATCCAATAACCTGGTTGGAACCAAGTCGGGTCTTCCTGTTCGACGATGATACCGTCGGACTCGATGACGCTTGACTCGCCAGTTGCGGGAGGCGTTCCGGCTGGCGATTGCGGAATCGGCAGCACTTCTTCGGCTGGAACTAGCTGAGTGGACGGCGCTGGAGTCGGCGCCGTCAACTGCGGCGGCGGCAGCAGGGTGGGGCCCGCTGGCGATTGGGCGGCCGCGTGTGGGCCCGCACCGCACAACATCACGAGCACCAACAGGTAGTGCCGACTGAATCGCATCGCGGCGGTCTCCGATTGCTCGGCCACCTGCCGCAGCGGGCCGTTCATCAAGGTTGCCTTACACGAAGCACGCAGCGCAAACAGAATAGCTCTTGCAGTTATTCGCGAGTCCATCGGACATCGAAAGGCGGCAGTTGTAGCGGCCAATCCGGCATGGCTCAAGACCTCTTGCGCCAGACATCACTGCTGGCACGAGCCGCCAAACTGTAGTAGGCACACTCCGGCCCGGTGCCTGCAACAAGAAACGGCCGGACTCCCTTACGGAAGTCCGGCCGCTTGAAATCACAATTTAGTTGCAAAAAACTCAGCCGCCGCAACAGCAGCCGCATCCGCCACAGTCGCCACAATTGCAGCCGCAGCAGGCGGGGACTTCGACTTCCTTGGCGACCATCCTGCAAACGCGCACTTCAACCTCTTCGGTGTAAGTATGAGGAACGCGCACGTTCACCGTGATGGTCTTCTCCTCGGGCTGGCATTCAAACCGAGTAACCGTGTAGGTCTTGCTCCGTTCTTCCGGATGGCACACGGTGTACTGGACTTCCTTTTCCTGCTGCTCGGTCACATACCGGCAAACCTGGTACTCGCGGCTGCGAGTTTCGTTCCGGTACTTGCAAACCTTCACCGTGCGGGTCCGCTCTTCGTCGCGGGTCTTGCAAACCTTCACGGTGCGGCTCCGCTCTTCGTCGGACCATGAGCACTTCTTCACCGTGCGCGTCCGCTCTTCATCCTTGTACTTGCAAACCGTGTAGGTGTAGGGCACTTCTTCGGTGATCCGCTTATAGACAGTCGTTTCCACTTCCTTCGTGGTCTCTTCCGGGACCCAAACACGACGGCAAACGGTCCTCGTGCCGCAGCCGTCGCAATCACCGCAACCGCCTCCGCAGTCGTCACAGCCGCCGCAATCACCGCAGTTGCCACAACCGTTGCCGCAGCCGTCGCCGCCGCAATCGCCGCAGGCAACTTCCTCGGTCTGCGTTTCCCAATGGCCGCCGCAGACCTTGACGGTCTTCATCACGGTCTCAGGAACGCACTTCGTTACCGTGCGCGTGGCCTCGACTTTTTCCTCGTAGGGAACGCGCACCGTGTACGTCTGTTCGACATCCTCGTAGTGAGGCACACGCACCGTGTACTTCTGCTCGACCTCTTCCGTGTACGGCACGCAAACCGTGTATTTCTGCTCAACGTCCTCCGTGTACGGCACGCACACCGTGTACTCGTGCGTCTTGGTTTCCCACACCGGTTTGCACACGTTGTAGGTCACCGTCCTGGTCTTGGTCTCGGGAACCATGACCGTGTACGTGCGGGTCTTTTCTTCCTCGATCGGCACGCGCTTGTAGACCGTCACCTTCCTGTCTTGTTTTTCCGTCTTGTAGCCGTGGCGTTCGACGGTCCGCTTTTCCGTCGTGTACTCCGGCTCGTAGACCGTCTTGGTGACGGTCCCACAATCGCCGCCACCGCAGTCGCCAGCGGCACATTCGCCGCCGCAATCACCGCAACCTCCATCACAACAATTTTCACAACCGCACCCGCCACGATGCCCCGCCCAAACGGGCGTTTGCGTCATGGCCGCCAGCAGTGCAAAGGCTGGCAAAAGGAAAAAACATCGGTAAATCATCAACATGTCCTCCATCCTAGTCACAGCAGTTCAGCAGATAGGAATTGCCCGCGACCGGGGCGGGCAAGTACGGCGACCTGAATGCATGCAATGCCTTCATCGAAGAAAGCAACTGCGAAACCTGGGCAAACAAAGCGACGCCTCAAAACCGAGTACGCGTCCAGTCAAGCAACGCATCTTGCGCAACCTTCCCGGAAAAGGCCGTTCGCATAAGGGCAAACGTTATGCCGTCAACTCGAACTTCGCGACGCGACAGCCGTGCGCAGCGTCAAACTTCGCCCAGAGTATCCTATTTTCCACTTTGAGAGAATCGGATAAATGGGAAAAAGAGAAAAAATTCCGCACCATTGTGGGCCACCCCACGCCGTTGCTAGAGGCCAGTTAAGCAGCACCCGGCTAGGCGGCCCGCTCGGGTGGGAATCATCCCAACAGAACTCCTCACGGCCAATTCTGGCCGGTCGCAAGCCACACTGGAGGCCGCCGGACCACGCAATGGTCCCCATTTCTGGCCGGGTTGGGACCAGACGCGCGACGGGCCCACTACTGGGGCACGATTTCGAGCAACTCGATCTCGAACACTAGCATGCTGTTCGGCTCAATCGGCGGGCCAGGCGGCTCCAGCTCGTATGCCAGATTCGGCGGCACGAACAACTGCCACTTTTCGCCCACGCGCATCTTCTGGAGCGCTTCGATCCACCCCGGAATCAAACCCGGCGCAATTGTGAATTCGGCCGGCCCGCCGTGGTTCGCCGAGTTGTCAAACTCCGTGCCGTTGAGCAGTGTGCCACGGTAGTTGCAGCGGATCGTGTCGTTCAACGTCGGCGATGGTCCGTCCGCCTCTTGAAGCACGCGATACTGCAGACCGCTAGGCGTCGTTTGCACGCCCTCACGCTTGGCGTTTTGAGCCAGAAACGCATCCGCCTCCTGCTTGTTTTTCGTGGCCAATCGCTTCATTCGCGTGACGGCCTTTTGCTCCATTTCGCGCGAGAACCGTTGCATCGTCGGTTGAAGCTGCTCGTCAGTCCATTTCGGCTTCGCGCCGGACAGCACATCGCTGATCCCAGCAACCAAGGCCTTCAGGTCCAAATCAATTTCGCCGTCGCGAAGGTTCTCGGCAAAATTACGGCCGAGTGCGTAGCTCACTTGCTGCCGGTAAACGGCGTCGTTCTGAGCCGGAGCGGCGGCCGGTTGTCCGGCCGCTGGTTGGCTCGCCGGGGCGGCTGCCGGAAGTTCGTCTTGCGAATACGCTGCACTCGCAAACGTCAGTTCAATCGCGGTCGCGGGAATGAGAATGAGTAAAAGCTTTTGCATACAGGTGTCCTTCGGCAGGGGGATCGGTATTTGGAGTAGGAGATTGTCGGGTCCGCAACAGCGGCAACGTCCCTCGAATCTGCGACACAACGGCGTAATTCCACGCCTCCGTGTCACATGTGTAGGCGTCTCGCTCCGTTCGGCTGAGCTCACGGCCGAAGCCGCGAGATGCATTTCCGCTCGCCGAGCGAGCGGACTACTTTGGACCTTGCATTGTAGGCAACCGCGAACCGACCGCTATACTAGATTGAGGGCGGGGTAGTGGTACAGTTTGCCTGATTCTGCATCGTGTCATTCCGAGGTCCGCCGAGGAATCCAGCCAGACCCCTCGGCGGACCTCGGGGTGACAGAAGCAAAC
>JAKEIB010000020.1 GCA_022614705.1 Planctomycetota bacterium
CGCACGACCTGGTAGCGCACGCCCGGCAGGTCGCGGATACGGCCGCCGCGCACGAGCACGATGCTGTGCTCTTGCAGCGAATGACCTTCGCCCGGAATGTAAACGGTGACTTCCTTGCCGTTGGAGAGCCGCACGCGGGTGATCTTCCGCAGGGCGGAGTTCGGCTTCTTGGGCGTCATCGTCCGCACCAACAGACACACGCCGCGCTTCTGCGGGCACTTGTCCAACACGGGCGCCTTGCTGAATTTCCGCTTCGCCTTACGCCGGTGGCGAACGAGCTGATTAACTGTCGGCATGCAAACGCCTTCTATCCGGGGGCAATTCGTGCAAAATGCGTAGAAACCAATAAGTCTACGCCTTTAGGGGTCCCCGTCAAGGGCGGGAAACTCGCGGTAGTGGCCTAATTTGAACTCGCAATTATCCCGAGCAAAACCGCAATCAGTGTCGCGGCGATTAGCAGCGTGCGGAGGCTGAAGCGCCACCGTATCCAAGGGATCAGGGCTAGCCAGATGGTCAACAAGAAGGCGAGCCAATATGGCACCATAACTTCATGGTGAGTAACACCGGGCGTAATCGAAACGAATGGGTTTTTGCGATAGTGTGGCCAAAGTACTAACCTTATTTCATTCAGGGGACTTGGAGTCGTGGCGGGAAAGCATGCGAATGGTGTACCTGGACTCGCGTACCAGTCTTCCAACGAAAATCCGCGCTTTGTCCAATCCTGTCCAAACACGACCTTAAGCCCTGGGTCGTTCGACATTCCAACGAACGCCTGTCCTTGACTTGAAGTGAAGGCGTAATAAGTAGTTGTCGAACCCCGTCGGATAAGCTGGTCCACCCGCCAATAACTCCGCACCCACAGCGCGATCAGTAGCAGGCAGATAATACCGCACACTGCCGAGAACGCGATTCGCAGATAGCGGAGCATCGGCCGCTTTGGTTGCTCGCCTTGCTGTGTCATCGAGGCAGGCATGGTCATTCGCGAAAGACGTCAGCGACGGGCATCGAAAAATCGGGAATCAGAGTCGGCAACTTAAGCGTGTCGGACTCGCCATACACGGTCGGTTCGCCGGCTCCGGTGTGAGCGGTCACCGTCCGTGCCGACCAATCGGCGACCCAGACGATTTCGACGCCCGCCTTCAGATAGTGCTGAACTTTGCGCTCGACATATTTCAGCGAATCGTTCTTGCTGCGAATTTCGACGACTAGTTCGGGAATTGTCTCTAGATAGCCTTCGTTCGTGCGGCGTATTGGGAGCGACTTCTTTGCCACAAACGCGATATCTGCGCCGACTACGCGATCTGGGTTTCGCCACAGGACGATGCCGACTTCCGTGCGGGCCTTGCCGTGGCTACGCCGATCCCCTTGAACCTTGAGCTCGGTGGCTATGTTCAACTGCACTGCGCCGTGTAGATCACCAGGTGGCACCATAATGAATACCAACCTTCCATTGTCGAGTTCGTAGTCGATTGGGCCGGACGGCAAGTCCGTAGGCAATAGCTCTAAGTCAGCGGCCGTGAAGAGCCGCGTGCAGACTTCGAAAGGCTGCACAAGCGGTTCGGCGTCGGCAGTTGCCATGGTGCACCTCCGATTTGTGATACAGGTGGCGGCCGATTTGATTATGAGCGGCCCTGTGATCGCGGCAAGGCGAATCGACAAAAAATCAGGTTCCATCCGCTGTGATTTGGTCGGCTGCGGCCGGCGACGCATCGATAAAAACGTCGAGTTGCTGTCCAACAAACAGCCGTTTTCCACGTGTGTCGATCGCGTAGATCACCTGCAGCACGCGTACGTCCACGCGTTCCGTGTTATCGCCCGTGAGCGATTTTTTGGGGACCACGTACGGCTCGATGCGGACGAACTTGAGTGGGAACCACTCCTTTGGCTGGCCCTTGAGCGTCGCCCGCGCGGCGGCTTCCGGCACGAAGCGTGGGATATCGTACTCGTCGATGTCAACTCGCACGTGCAGCTGCGTCACATTACCCAGCACGATGAGCGCTTGGTCGGGCGGCGCGCCGACGAACTCTCCCGGGCGAACGTTTACTTGCAACACTTCGCCGTCCACCAATGCGCGGGTCGTCAATCGGTCGAGATCGGTTTCAACCTGTTTGACTTGGGCCTGTGCGCGATCGACGGCCGACTGGGCGACTTGCTTATCGAACTTCCAGGCTCCGGCCATGAGCAAGTCCTGATCCGCCACTGCGCGGTTGTAACGTTCGCGGGCCTGAATGGCCGACTGTTTGCGCTCGACAAACTCTTCGTCAGAAATTGCCTTCTTGGTGGCTAACTCCTCCCCGCGCGCCCATTGTTGCTCCCAATTCTCCCAATCCGCCTTGGCCTCGCGCACAGCCGCCTCGGTCGGCGGCAGTTCCTCCGCGCGTGGCATGGCATCGAGCCGCGCCAACTGCGCGGCTGCATCTCCGAGAGCGGCGCGACGGACCTGCAACTCAGCCTTGAGCTGCCGATCATCGAGCCGAAAAAGCGGATCGCCAGCCTTTACCTTCTGACCCACCCGTACCATCACCTCGACCACCACACCGGCAACGGGCGAGCCAACGGAAATGTTCTCCGTCTCCGGCTCGACCATACCGGCGCCAGCCACGGTATTTTTGAACGGATTCTCCGTTGGCTGGACGGGCGGCGGCACCTCCGGGATGCGTTCGCGCGCTCGGGCCAGATACTTCACCGACAGCGCGATCAGCACCAACGCCAGTATCGGTAGTCCAAATTTGGTGAACATGGCTTTCCAAGCAGAATGATTCAAACCGCCAAGAACACAAAGGACGCCAAGGAATTGTTATTGCTGATTTCCGTCTGGCTTGGCGTCTTGGCGGTTCATATTGTTTGAAAATCTAAAATCGTTGTTGTTGGGTTTTTGAACAGGAGTTAACAGAGGGAACGGAGAATAAGCAATTCTCTGTTGTCTCTGTTTCCTCCTGTTCAATCACTTTTCCTGAAGCACACTTGGTGTGTCTCGCGGACTCGACACACCCTACACATTTCCGAAAACATTTCATGATGCAATCGCCTGATTATCAATCTCGTGTTTATCGCGGCCGTTCTTTCGCTCGACCGATACGATGTGGCCGTCGTCCATGCGAGCCAGCGTATCGGCAAATTCGAAAATGCGGCTGTCGTGCGTGACGATCATCACGGCCCGGTCGCCCTCCACCGCGATCGATCGCAACAATTCCAAAATCGTGTGGCCCGTCTTAGCGTCGAGCGCCGACGTGGGTTCATCGCAGACAAGCAAATGTGGGTGATGAATTAGAGCCCGCGCGATGGCGACGCGTTGCTGCTGACCGCCCGAAAGCTTGCCTGGTAAGCTGCTGACGCGATCGGCCATGCCCATTTGATCCAATAGCTCCTTGGATCGGGCCAATGCCGTGCGCCGCGAGCGGCCCTGAATCACGAGCGGCACCGCCGCGTTCTCGGCCGCCGTGAGCGCCGGCAGCAAGTTGAACTGTTGAAAAACGAAACCAACGTGATCGCGACGAAACGCGGTCCGGCGCCACGACGACAAATGAGTAAGGTCTGTACGGAGCACGCTCACACTGCCGGCCGTTGGGCGAAGGATGCCGGCCACGACGGAAAGCAGCGTCGTTTTACCGCAACCGCTCGGTCCTACGAGCATCGTCAACTCGCCTGGATACACATCCAAGTCAACGCCGCGAAGTGCGTGGACCTCCGCGTTGCCGCTGCCGTACGTCTTCACGACGTCGCGGCACGTTACGAGCGGCGTTGCGTTGTTGCCATTCATCGCGGCTACCCTTGAAACACCACGGCCGGCTCGACCACCATGACGCGCTGCATGCTCAACAAACTTGACAGCATGCCAATGGCAATAACGGCCAGCCCCGTGGCCACAAACACCTCGAGCGGCATATAAAACGCCAGCCGCGAGCCGGGCGCATTGGCGATCGTGCCGAACCACGTCGCGGCCCCGATGCCCAGGCCGAAACCGGTCACGCTCACAAGCATCGCCTGCAGCAGAATCATGGCCATCAGGCTCCAATTGCCGGCGCCCATGGCTTTCAGCGCGCCGTACTGTTTGATGTTTTCGATCGTGAATAAGTAAAACGTCTGAGCGGCAATCGCCGTGCCGACGACGAACCCGAGCGCCACCGTGATGCCGAAATTGAACGGGATGCCCGTGTTGCGCCAGAAGTACCAAATCGTGATCCATTCGAACTGCTCGCCGGTGACAGCGCGTAGGCCGGTTTGCTCTTGAATACGGCGGCACACTTCGTTGACGTCCGCGCCTTTCTCGGCGTCGGCCAGCACGAACGACAACACTTTGCGTTCCGGCGGCACGAACTCCAGCGCCTGCGAATACCTTGTGTAGACAACCGGAAACGTCTGGAATGTGCGGCTGGCCTTGCAAATGCCGACAATCTCCGCTTCGTGGTCGTTCATCTCGAACCGCTTCCCGATGCGCGGCTCTTCGCCCGGCCACAGCAACTGATACCCCTCCAAGTCCATGATCACCGCGTCCGGTTTGCGAAGGTCGAACAGATTGCCGAGGATCATGTTGGGCGGCGCGCCGACGAGCGTCGCGTCGTCGAGCCCCAACAGAATCGTTTGTTGAAAGTTGCCGTCCTCCAGGCGCGAGCGCGTGAGCCCCTTATACAACCGCACCGCCCACGACACGCCTGGAACGCCGCGGACGCGATACAAATCGCTGTCCGAGAGCGGCTTGATGTCGTCGGAAAACTGCACATTGGGGTCCATCACCCAAATGCCGGCGCCTTGGATGTCGCGAATTTGCCCGCTGGTTTGCAGCATCAGCCCGCAAAAAATCGACGCCTGCTGGGCGATAAGAAGCGTCGCGAAGGCGATGCCCAGGATGATTCCGAGGTACTTGCCTCGGTTGCCGGTCAGCATCTTGAATGCGATCCAATTCATCGTGTTGCCCCTGCGCGCGTCGCGCGCTGCTTGAGCGCTGCTAGGGAAAACGTTGCGATGTGCGCCGCAAGTTTCTCGACATCGAGACCGTCGTACTCTTTCGCATCCAACAGATTGCGCACCACTGGATCGGCGAAGTGGTAGAACAGACATTGCCCTACGATGCTGAAGGTCGTGAGGTGCAGTTCTTTTTCGTTGGTGACGTTGGGCAAGATCTCGCGAAGAATTCCCGTGAGTAGGTCAAATTGCGGCCGAATCGAGGATTGGACGAGCTCGGCACACGCGGCGCTTGGATTCCCGATTTCTCGCATGACGAGACGCGAATGCCATGTGTCGGCGGGTCCGGTGCGCACGCGGCGAATAAACGTGGTAATAAAATCCCTGAGCTTCTGCTGCGGCGACGTATCGGCCGACCATTCCGGCAATTTCGCCCGCTCCATCCGCCAGCGATGCGCTCGCACGACCGCTTCGACGTAGAGTCGCTGCTTGTCGCCGAAGTAGTAATTCACCGCCGCCACGTTCGCGCCGGCCGACTGGCAGATCTCGCGCACCGTCGTGGAATCGAAACCGCGCTGGGCGAAGATCTCCCCGGCCGCATCGATAATCCGTTCTCGAGTTGTGTCGAATTCCTTTGTGGCCATGCTAGCATCAAGAAAACGTGTGTTTCAAACTGTTGTTTCAATCAATTGTATGAGTCGGACGATGGCCGGGCAATAGGCAGAAGCGGCTAAAAACTGAAAAGAAAAGGTGGGGCACATGGCCCCACCACTGCGCGGATTTAGTACGTTATGACGTCGATTACTCGTCGTCCGACGGGGTTTCGCCGGCGTCTGGGCCACCCAACAGGGTGTCCAGGCTGGTCGGGGCCGCCTGTTGCGGCGGGGTCGGGGCACTGGGTGCTCCATCGCCATTGCCGCGTTGGCCTGCCTCGGCCGTTTGCAGCAAGGGGAAGGCCCGTTCCAGAACGCGACCTTTTTCCGCCGCCAGCGCTTCCAGCGCTTCAGGCCGGATGCGAACTTCCGCATCGTGAATGTGACGGAAACCGGTGCCGGCAGGAATCAAGTGGCCGAGAATGACGTTCTCCTTGAGGCCGACCAGGTGGTCGGTCCGGCCGGCGAGCGCCGCCTCGGTTAGGACCTTCGTGGTCTCTTGGAAGCTCGCGGCGGAAATGAAGCTGGAGCTTTGCACCGACGCCTTGGTGATGCCCAAGAGCTGCGTCGCGGCGGTGGCCCGCTTCGGCTTCGTGCCCTTGGCGATCTGGCCTCCGAGCGCTTCGATCTGAGCGTTCGCTTGATCCAACACGTCCTTGGGAACGATCGCACCGATGGCGAAATCGCTGTCGCCCTTGTCGGTAATCTTCAGACACTGCATGATGGCGTCGTTCGCCTGGCGGAAATCGAACTTGTCCATTACGCTGCCCGGCAGCAAATTGGTGTCACCGGGGTGCTCGATGCGCACCTTCCGCAGCATGCGGGCGACGATGATCTCGATGTGCTTGTCGTTGATCTCGACGCGCTGGCTGCGGTACACGTTCTGAATTTCGCGCGTCAGGTACTGCTGCACGGCCTCCTCGCCCGAAATGCGAAGGATGTCGTGCGGCACGAGCGGGCCGTCCACCAGCGCATCGCCGGCACGCACCATGTCGCCCGAGTGCACGCGCAAGTGCTTGTTGTGCGTGATCAGGTGCTCACGCTCGATGCCGCTCTCGCTGCGGACGATAATCGACCGCTTGCCGCGCTTCTTCTCACTCAAAAGCTCGACCTTGCCGTCGATTTCCGCGATGACGGCCGGGTCCTTCGGCTTGCGGGCCTCGAAGATTTCCGTCACGCGCGGCAGACCGCCCGTGATGTCCTGCGTGCCAGTTGCTTCGCGCGGCGTCTTGGCCACCAGCGTGCCGGGCGAAATGACCTGACCTTCGTCGACTTCCAAGTGGGCCCGCTCGGGCATGTAGTAGAAGTCGAGAATCTTGCCGTCCTTCGGATCTTCCAC
>JAKEIB010000200.1 GCA_022614705.1 Planctomycetota bacterium
CAGCTCGCTGCCTGGTTAACCACGAATTTCTCGAACATATTTGGCAATGCGCTCGCCGGCGCCAGTGGCAGCGACGTCGCCAATTTCTACCGCGACCAGCTCTTCAAGCAGCTAGGCCAGAAATCTGCCGGGCCGGCAAAGGTCGATGCACAGTTCATGGCCGTAGCGCTCGCCACCTACTTCACCAGCAGCATTCTCGCTGGGCAAGCGGCGGTAGCATACGGCTTCAACGTCACCGACACGGGAATCGGTACCAACATCGTCAACGTCGGGACCAACGGCACCGCCTTCGGCGTGGCGAATGGAACCGACCTGACGATTCTGCAACTACTGCAAGCGACAGACTCCCTGACCGATCAGCCCGACTCACAATTGGGATTTGCTGCCATCTACGACACCAACGGCGACGGAGTGATTAGCGCCACGGAAGCGGCGCTGCGCTCGATGGCCAACGACGTCTTCAGCTCCATCAACGAAGCTGGCGACATTTAGGTTGCTGTAAAAAAGAAACCGCCTGCCCAGGCAAGTTTGGGCAGGCGGTCGGCAGGAGACGTAAGAGGCGTCTGGAGGTTAGAGGTTCGTTTAATCGTCGTTCCATAGGCAGTTCTCGCGGATTGATGCTCGTTGGAACATTTAGCCCCCGGTCAATGACCGGGGGCTAAACGCATTCCTTAGTTTCCAAGGGCCAGCCGGGTGGCGGCCGGCGTCAGCTCGATTGCCGATTTTGATGCCAGGCTGCCGTCGGCCCGCACGACTTCCAGCTCGGCCTTCACGGGGCGGCTCAGGTCCAACTTGGGGAGCTGAATTTTCACCGAGCCCGCGGTCCACTCGATCACTTCGACCGGCAACGCCAGGCCGCCGATTCGCAGCCGCACGAGGCCCTTCTCGGCGCCCAGCAATTCGCCGTCGAGCATCAGCGTGCTGCCAATCGCAACTCGAGGAAGAGTTGGCTCTTCAGTTACCGTGCGGATGTTTGCAGCCGGGCCGATCGTCGCCGACGGTTGAACGCTAGGCATCGTTGCGCCATTCTGCAGCGGAACGATTGCTTGTCCTTGCGGAGAGACCGGTGAACTCTGCGGGCCAATCATCGCAGCCGGCGGTCCAATCGGACTGCCTTGTGCCGCGAACGACGCCGGCATGGGTGCGCTCGATGCCGCCAAGGTGCCGTTCGTATTCACGACCGGTACTTGCAGCATCTGGCCGGCCACAAGCGGCGAACTCATGCTAAGCCCGTTGTACGACGCAATGTGTTTGCTCAGGAAATCAACACCATAGAGGCGACTGCTGAGCGTGTACCACGTGTCGCCGGGTAAAACGTAGCAGCAGCGAAAATGCGGTTGGTAGCACTGGTTGTAAACGAAACGCACCGGCTCGTAGTAACGAACGTGGTGCTGATAACCGTGGTGATAACCGTGGTGGTGGTGAAACTTATGGTGATGGTTGTGGTGGTTATGATGGCCGTGATGGTTGTGATGGCCATGGTTTCCGCCGCCGAAGCTGACTTTGAAACCACCATGGTGTCCACCGCCGCCACCGCCACCGCCGCCACCCCCGAAGCTAAAGCCGCCGGCCGACGCGCTGTTGGCCGCGAGCACTGCGGCGCCGATCGCCAGGATTGCCACCAGATTGTTCTGGAAAGACTTCATCGTTCTTCTCCTCGTAGGAAAGGGTTTTGAGAAACGGGAGCGACTCTCGCCCCGCGACACCCTCTCTTACGGCCGGCCCGGCGGCTGTTACGGGCGGACGGCGTTTTTTTGACGAATTCGCGAAAACGGGGGAAGTCACGGCGTTTTTTTCCCGCTGGCACCCAGTCGTTCAATCGATTGACTGAGCAGGGTGCCTGGGGCAACGCCCCAGATGCAGTTGCTGGGGCGTTGTCCCAGGCACCGGCGCGACTGTGCTTGCGAATGCAACCGGTTGTGCGTCTATTTACGGAAGCCGGAGGGGAACGCGATGGACGACGATCTCCACCTCAGCCGCATCCAAACCGCCTGGTCGATGGTCCGTCGGGCGCACGGCGACCACACGGCCGTCCACGAGGCCCAACAAACGTTATTGGACCGCTACGGCGGCGCCGTGCGGCGCTATGCCCTCGCAGCTTTGCGCGACGAAGACGCCGCCGACGAGGTCTTTCAGGAATTTGCGCTGCGTTTTGTTCGCGGCGACTTCGGAAAGGTCGATCCCGAGCGCGGACGGTTTCGCGCGTTCGTGAAAACGGTCGTCTATCGACTCATCGTCGATTACCAGCGTCGGCAAAAGAAACGAGCGCGGGAAAGTCCCGTGCACTCGAACCTGCCTGAACCGCCCGGCGATGAGAGCGATTCACTGGGCGATGATGCCGCCTTTCACACCAGCTGGCGCGACGAACTCTTGGCGCGTTGCTGGCAGAAACTGGCAGTCGAGGAAGAACAATCGGGTAAACCGTATCACACGGTGCTCCGATACCGAGTGGACCACGCCGAGCTGCGTTCGCCGGAGCTGGCGGCCGAGCTGTCGGAGAAATTGGGCAAGCCAATCAATGCCGGCGCGGTGCGAGTGTTGCTGCACCGGGCTCGCGAGGCATTCGCCGAGCTCTTGTTGGACGAAGTGGTTGATTCGCTGGCCAACGAATCGCTGGATGAAGTCGAAGAAGAACTCATCGAACTCGATCTACTCGAATATTGCCGCCCGGCTCTGGATCGCCGGCGCGCAAAGTAGCATGCACACTCCGTGTGCCGTCGCTTACTCAGTCATTCCGAGGTCCGCCGAAGAATCTGGCTAGACCCCTCGGAGGACCTCGGGGTGACATCGCAAACAGCATAACCCGGCAACGCGTGAGCTTAGTCGATCGCAGCGCACCTGCTACAATGGCGCGTATGTCGCAGGACAATCCGATCACGCGCGACCAGCCAAACTCGGTGTCTTCCGCCCAGACGCACGATCTCACGCCGGCGCAAGCGCACGAAGTATCGGACGTCGTTCTGGCCGACTCAGCCACGGGCGCCGCGCCGAGTTTTCCAGTCCTGTCGCCGCCAAAGTCGCCACCGCCAGCAGGCCCGGCGGAAGCCGAGACTGAGAAATTGCCGAGCCCGAAGAAGGCCGCCTCGCGCGATCGGGCCCCGCTGGCCTTGTTGCCCGGTGCCAAAGTCGACGACTTCGAAATCGTTCGCATGTTGGGCCGCGGTGCGTTCGGCCACGTCTACCTGGCCCGCCAGTTATCGCTCGATCGGCTCGTGGCGCTCAAAGTATCGGCCAATCGAGGCAGCGAAGGACGCACGATGGCCCGCCTCGAGCACCAGCACATCGTGCAGGTGTTTTCCGAAACAGTAGACCCAGACTTCAACCAACGGTTGTTGTGCATGCAGCTGGTGCCGGGCATCGGGCTGGAGAAACTGATCAGCGTGTTGCACGCAACATATGCCGGCAGCCGCACCGCCGCGTCGCCTGAGTGGAACGGTGCGGAATTGCTTGCCATCATCGACCGCTCCGCCTCGTTGCCCGCGGAGCTTGATCCAGCAGCCCTCCACGATCGCGAAACGCTTGCCCGCATGGACGCGGTCGAAGCCACCGCCTGGTTCGGCGCGCGGCTGGCCGAAGCGCTCGACTTCGCCCATCACCACGGCGTTTTGCACCGCGACATCAAGCCGGCCAACATTCTGGTGAACCCTTACGGCCGGCCGATGCTGGCCGATTTCAACATCTCCTCGCAGCCGGTCGGAACCCCCTCCCCAGATCGGGGAGGGGAAAGGGGAGGGGCGGGTGACGAAATGTTCGGCGGGACGTTCGCCTACATGGCCCCCGAGCACCTCGATGCGTTCAATCCGAGTGATCCAACGAAACCGGAAGCCGTCACCGCGCGGTCGGATATATACTCTCTCGGCCTGGTGCTGCAGCAGTTGCTCGAGGGCCGGACAAGCTTCGCGATGCTGGAGCGTAAGGAAAAAATGGTCGACACGCTGCGCACCATGGCCGACGCACGACGGGCCGAGCGCCCCACCTGTCGCGCCGGCCTTCCCGGCGCCCGGATGACGCTCGAGCGATCAATTACCCGCTGTTTGCAGCCAAACCCGGAGGACCGCTACGCGAGCGCGGCCGAGCTGGCCGAGCAACTCGACGGCTGCCGCCGGCTGCGGCAAGCCGAGCGACAGTTGCCGCGCCCGCCCGCCATGCTCCGGCCCGTGTTGCGCCGGCCCTTCCTGTGGCTGATCGCACTGGTATTGCTACCGCAAGTTGCCGGCAGCATCGTCAACATTGCGTACAACTCGACGCAAATCGTCGGCAAGTTAGCGACGGCTCAGAAGGAGTTGTTCGTCAATCTCGTGGCCGGCTACAACGCGATCGTGTATCCGATCGGCATTGCGTTTTTGGTCCTGGCGGTGCTGCCCGTGTGGCTCTGCTGGCGTACGCTCGCGCGCGCGGAACAGCTGCCCGCTGGCGAAGTGCAAGCGGCACGCCGTAAAGCGCTGCGGCTGCCGCGCTGGGTGGCAATTCTTACCGCCGTCGGCTGGTTTCCCGGCGGATTTCTGTTTCCGCTGGTGATTGCCGTCGTCGAGCCGGAATTGCAGCCGTCGATCGCCGCCCATTTCACCGCGTCTTTCTGTTTGTCGGGCTTGATCGCCCTGGCCTACTCGCTGTGCGGCGTCGAATTCATCGTTCTGCGAGTGCTTTATCCAGGAATGTGGCGGAACGCTCGTGCATTCGGCGATACGGCGCGCCGCGAGCTCGCGCCCGTGGCGACGCATCTCCGCTGGATTCAACGACTGGCCGTCGCGATTCCGCTGCTAACCGCAATTTCAACCCTGGTGCTCGGCGGCGACCTGGCGAACACCGCGTTCCGGTGGCTCGTCGTTGGCCTGATCGTCTTGGGATTCCTCGGCTCGATTGTCGCCAGCGGCGTCACCAGAGGCCTGTCGCAAGTCGTCGTCGCACTGACGAGCACGAAGGCCTGAACCGCGAACCGTCGGGGACTGGCCGGGCACCATCGCGGCGATGGTCGTGCGCAGTCTTCGGAGCAAAACGTGCCTGTCCCCTTCCCGCGGACGGTTCTGGGATAGGCTCTTAACTCACGACCGTCAGCTCCAGCCCGCGCGATTGCAACGGATGGCGGAAGAGAAAATAGGAAAGCGCAAATCGCGTGCCGAACAGGCGTGGAATGTCCCCCTTTGCCTCTGCCCCCTTTTGCCTCCCCTCGGAGGTTATCATTGCACGATGCGAATTGTTAACATTATGCTCGTAGCCTTACGGTAACGACTCGTGGAGAAGTTATCAGGCTGCTTGAGGGTATCCGGGAATTCGATCCTGCGAAATACGGGGTTATCGGGAGGGCGAGGCTCCCGCCGAGCCGAGCGCCCGTGGTGATTCTGGCTCAGCAGGAGCTTCGCCCTCCCTATTCCCGGACACCCTCAGCTACTTCCTACGTGTGTGCCTATCGGTAGCGGGTCTGTTGGCCCCTTGATTGCCGAGGTACTCCGAGGAGTCTGGCTAGATTTCTCGCAGTGCCTCGGAACAAGTCGACGATCCAAGGCAAACGGACCCACGCCCCCTTTCCTCCACATTGAATCCCCGACCTGCTCTATGAAAATCAAGGACGTCGTCTGTCAACTGCTTCGCATTCCTACCGTGGAGAAAAAGACCGCCAGCAGCCAGGATGCCGTGTTGGTGCGGATCCGTACCGACAACGGCTTGGAAGGCGTCGGCGAGGCGGACTCGCAACCGGAGGTCGTCAAGGCGATTATCGACGCCCCCTTCAGCCATAACATTGCTTGCGGGTTGCGAGAAATCCTGATCGGCGAGAATCCGCTGGAGACCGACCGGTTGTGGCAAAAGATGCATCGCAAGACGATGTATTTTGGCCGGTCGTCGGTCACGATCACGGCCATGGCCGCCGTCGACATGGCGTTGTGGGATCTTAAAGGGCAGCATTTTGGCGAGCCGATCCACCGGCTGCTCGGCGGGAAGCAACACGGCAGAATCTTGGCATATGCCTCGATCTTGTTCGGCCGCGACGGCAACGAGACGAAAGCCATCGCCCAGCGGTGGCGCGACCACGGCTACCGGGCGATCAAGTTCGGCTGGGAACCGATGGGGCAGAGCGAAGCGCTCGACATCGACCTAGTGCGCGGTGCTCGCGAGGGAATCGGCGACGGCACGCTGCTGGTCGACGCGGGTTGCGTGTGGGACGCCCGTACCGCTCTGCGCCGCGCCGAGGCGTTCCAGCAGTTCAACATCGAATGGCTGGAGGAGCCGTTGCGGCCGGAGGACGTCGCGGGCTATCGCTGGCTCCGCGATCGATCGCCGGTTCCGATCGCCGCCGGCGAAGAGGAATGCGGCCGCGAAGCCTGGCGACCGTTGATCGATGCCCGCGCCCTCGACGTGTACCAGGTCGATCTGGCGCGCAACGGCTTTACGGACGGCAACTACATCCGAGAGCGCGTGCAAGAGATCGGCGCGCGGCTGTGCAATCACTGCTACACCAGCCCGGTCACGGCGGCGGCGAGCCTGCACTGGTTGAGCACTTGCCGCGACGCGTTCTTGTTCGAAGACTGCGTGGAAGATTCGCCCTTGCGGCACCAGCTCACGAACGAGCCCATCCAGGCGGTCGATGGTTGGATTTCGGTTCCCGACCGGCCCGGCTTGGGAGTGACGCTGAATGAGAAATTCATTGCCGCCTACCTCGTGGCGGAATCCGGCGGCGGGTCGTCGTCCGCTTCCGCCTGATCGACGTGCATGGGCTCCTACTGCGTGAGAGGGTGGCATGAACGAACGACCAACCCGCGTGCGTTACGGCGTCCTCGGGTTCGTCTGTGCGCTGTCGATGATCACCTATCTCGATCGGGTCTGTTTTGGCACGGTCGCCCCGACGTTGGCCGCCGAGTTGTCGCTCGGCAGCGCGGCCGAGCTGAAATGGGCGTTTACCGCCTTCGCCATCGCGTATGCCCTGTTCGAGATCCCAACGGGTTGGCTCGGCGACGTCTGGGGACCTCGCGGCACGTTGTTGCGGATCGTCATGTGGTGGTCGGTCTGCACGGCGCTGACGGGCGTCGTGGGATGGAAGTTCGGTTCCTACATCCTGGGCGGACTTGGCACGTTGGTGGTGCTGCGATTTCTGTTCGGCGCGGGGGAGGCGGGGGCGTTTCCAAACATCACGCGTGCCGTGCACAATTGGTTTCCGTCGGAGCAAGCAGCCACGGCGCAGGGCTGGATCTGGATGTCGGGGCGATTGATGGGGGGACTTACTCCCCTGATCTGGACGCTGCTGGTGGTAGGAACTGCCTGGACGCCGGCGCTCGTCACTTGGCGTGGGGCGTTTGCGCTGTTTGGTCTGATCGGCGTCGCGTGGTGCGCCGCCTTCGCGTGGTTCTTCCGCGATCACCCGCACGATCATCCGCGGGTCAACGCCGCCGAACAGATCGCCATTGAACGAGGCCGCGACACCGGACAAGCGTCTCACGCCGGACTGCCCATCCGCAGCCTGCTCGGCAGCGCCAACCTGTGGCTCATCTGCCTGATGTACTTTTGCATAGTGTACGGTTGGTACTTTCACGTCACGTACCTGCCGTCGTACCTGGACGACCGTTTCGATCTCGACCCCATGATCGGCGCCCTCTATAAGGGGGCGCCGCTCTGGATCGGCGCGTTTGGTTGCCTGGCGGGAGGATTTCTCGTCGACTGGTTGATTCGGCGCTCCGCCAACCGCCGGCGCACGCGCCGACTGGTGGGCATGACGGCCGAAGGGCTGTGCGCGCTCGGGTGGATTGCGGCGATCTTCGCGCCCAACGCGCATGTCTTCGTGCTCGCGATTTCGCTCGCCGCACTGTGCAACGATATGACCTTGGCCTCCGCCTGGGCCACCTGCCAAGATATCGGCGGGCGCTACACCGCGGTGACTGCGGCCACTATGAACACCGTCGGCGCGATTGGCGCCGCCGCCGCGGGGTGGGCGACGGGCACGATTATCGAGCGCTCGCTCGCGGCGCAGGCGTCCACGCTGCAAGTCGCCGTCGATCGGCTTCCGGCGAGCGAAAAACATGCGGCGATCATGGCCGGATTCGATTACAACTTTATGAGTTACGCCGCGGTTTACTTCATAGCAGCCCTGTGTTGGCGATTTATCGATTCCGAGAAACCCATTGTTGCTGTTCCGCAGCCCGCGACAGAATCATGACCAGACACATTGTTCGTCCCGACCAGCTCGACCTCGAATCGCCCGGCCGCCGCGACTATTGGGTCGCCTTGGAGCACGACACCATGTGGGGAGACCATCTGATTCCGCTCACCGTGTTCGTTGGGCCCAAGGCGCGCGAGGGACAGGGCCTGGTCGCGTTCGGCGCCAATCACGGCAACGAATACGAAGGACCCATGGTCCTCAAACGCTTGATGAACGAAATTCGCAGCCAGGATGTGCTCGGGCGAATTATTTTGATTCCCGTGTTGAACCCCGCCGCGTTCGGCGCTGGAACGCGCGACAGCACGCTCGACGACGGCGTGAATCTCAACCGCGCGTTCGTCGAAGGAGCCGGCGCCACCCCGGCGCTGGCGGGAATCACCCACCGGATTGCCGCCTTCGTGCGACAAGCCATTTGGCCACAGGTGCATGTCGTCCTGGATCTGCACTCCGGCGGGCTGGTGGCGCGTTTTGGCTTGTGCGCCAGCTTCCACCCCATGGACGATCCCGCGCAATCCAAGGCCTGCGAAGAAACGGCCCGCTGGTTCGGCACGCCGTTCTTGATGATCTACCAAAATGCCACGCCCGGTTTGCTGCCGAGCGAAGCGGAACGGCTGGGCAAGATCACCGTTGGCACCGAACTGGGCTGGGGGGCTGCCGCGCTGGCCGAAGGGATTCGGTATGGTCGCCAGGGCGTGCTGGCCGCCGCGATCAACCACGGCCAGCTACAAGGCTCGATCCAGCCCATTGGCTACCACCAAGCCGGAACGCAGCGAAAGCTCGAAATTGTCGATCGTGATTGTTACACCGCCGCCCCGTTCACCGGACATTACGAACCGCTCGTCGACTGCGGCCGGGCGATGAAACAGGGGGAAACGGTGGGCCTGCTCCACGATTTCGACCGCATCGACTTGGAGCCTTGGCCGGTGACGGCCGGCGTTGACGGAATTCTACTGATGCAAGCCTGGAACGCCGAGGTTCGCCGCGGCCAGCACATCGCCGTTGTCGGCCGCGAGATTGCTTAGGGCTCCGAAAAGGCTCCGCTCGGAAAAGGTTCCAGGAACCGATTGGGCCCATCACGTACCAAGAGCTGTCACCCTATCCAGCCGTTCGACAGCGGAACCGGCCGTTCGACAGCGGAAGTGGGCGGAACAGGTCCATCGGCTGGCCCCCGACTGGACCTCCATCTAACCATCCGCACCCGCAAAAGCGAACAAGCCAAATCGTTCTGCTCCCTTTCCTTTTTCCGCTTTAACTGCTCCTCAGCGCAGCCAGTAGTTCGCCGTCGCGAATGACGCGGATACCTTGACTGGCACATAGTGTTACGACCGCCGGCTCGTGCAAGTGGCGATCCAGCGTACAAAGATGGCCTACTTGCCGTAGCGGACTCTGTTGTGCGCGGGTCTCCGTTCGGCTGACTTCGGCGAGCTCAGTCGAGTCGAGCTCACGGCCGAGGCCCGACCCCGCACCGAACGCCGACCGAAGGTCTCCCCCCTCCCCGTCTCCCGAGAGCAGTGGCCAAAAATCGTTGCTAGGAGAGAGCAGGAGCCAGAACGATTTCATGAGACGCGGGGGACATGCTGCGTTTCCCGCGACGCGCCAGCGCCCGAACAGTGGTCCGTCGCGACCGCCTGTCAACCACATTCTTGGCCACCCTTCCCTCTGCCGAGGGGTGGTCAAAAATCGTCTTGCAATTCCTCGCCACCTAGTGTACGCTTGTACCCG
>JAKEIB010000201.1 GCA_022614705.1 Planctomycetota bacterium
ACCATCATTGGCGGGCTGTTCATGATCGTCGCTTATTTGCCGGTGCCCGGATGGGAAGCGGCGGTCAAGCCGTATCTTCTACTCTTGCAAGTTCCAGTGACGGCCACGTTTGGCCTGCTGTCCGTGTTTGTCTGCTTTTCAATCGCCTACGACCTCGGCGCCCGGCTCAAGCAGGAGGCCATCGTCAGCGCGGTCATTGCGACTGTGGTCTTTTTGATGATCCAACTCCAAGCGCAACGGCAATATGTAATCCAGTTAGAGCCGGACGACCTCATCAAGTTGGAGCAAGAAGATCGCGACAAGTTGGAGAGCGACAATGAAATTCAATTACAGTCGACCGATCTGGCTAAAATCGAAGATGCGCATCTCGTCAAAGTAGGGGAACCAATTTTGTCGATGGGCGGTCTTGGATCAAAAGGTCTGTTCACCGCGATCATCATTGCCTTAATTTCGGTTCGTGTTCAGAAGTTCTTCACAGATCGGAATCTAGTGATCAAGCTGCCGGAGAATGTGCCACCGGTTGTTTACGAGTCATTCCTCTCCCTCACCCCTCTGTTCTTTCTTGTGTTGGTCTTTTGGCTGATCCGCTTTGTCTTAGGAGTGGACATTGACGCACTCGTGCAATCGGCCTTTAGACCCCTAAACTTAGCTCTGAATACGTTGCCTGGAATCCTCACATACGCCTTCCTGGTCACGCTGCTCTGGTCGGTTGGAATCAATGGCGATAACGCGCTTGACGCCATCGTGGCAGCCGTCTTTTACCAATACCTCGGGGACAATGTTGTGGCGGTGACGCAAGGGAAACCCTTGCCATATATCACCGCATATGGATTCTTTACCACGTTTGTCAACGTGGGCGGGACGGGGGCGACGCTGGGACTAGCACTGGTGATGCTGAATTCCAAGGAGCCTGGCTTCCGAAAGATCAGCCGCCTATCGCTCCCGACACAAGTCTTTCAGATCAACGAGCCCATTTTCTTCGGCATGCCGATCGTGCTGAATCCCATTTTTATGATGCCGTATATTCTTAACGCGCTGATCCTGACGACGTGCAGTTACTTGTTGATGAACTGGAACGTGATCCACAAGCCATTTGTCAATGTGCCGTGGACGACGCCGCCGATTATCGGTCACTACCTCGTTACCGGCGGCGACTGGAAAGCAGCCGTCTGGGGCGCGATCTCCATCGTGATTGCCATGCTGGTCTATTACCCGTTTGCCAAGATCGCGGAACGCCAACGACTGGCGGCCGAAGCGGCCGGCAATTCTGTAGCTGGCCTCTGTGAGACCGGAATTGCTGACGAACAAAGGGCGTGCCCTTGATTACCCAAGGTGAAACCATCCCCGACACGTCGGCGCGCAATGTGCGGATTTGGTGGTTTGCCGGTTTGCTGCTGCTCGCTTCGGCGATCAACTACATGGACCGGCAAACGTTGGCCAACGCCGCCGTGCGCATCAGCGGCGAGTTCAAGATGTCGCAGGAGCAGTACGGTAATCTGGAGGCCGGCTTCGGGTGGGCATTTGCGGTCGGTTCTCTATTCTTTGGTTTTTTGGCGGACAAGGTTTCGGTGCGATGGTTGTACGCCGCCGTGGTATTGCTCTGGTCAGCCATGGGATTCCTGTCGGGCTTTGTCGAGAACTATGAGCAACTGCTCGTGTGCCGCACGCTGCTGGGGTTTTTTGAGGCCGGCCATTGGCCGTGCGGGATCAAAACGATTCGAGCCCTGCTCGATGCAAGGGGTCGCGCCATGGGCAACGGCGTGCTCCAAAGCGGCACGTCGATTGGAGCAATTGCGACGCCGCTCATCATGAGCCAGTTACTGACCGACGACATCGCTAGTTGGCGACTGCCGTTTCAAGTGATCGGCGCGGTCGGCGCACTGTGGGTCATTGCATGGATCGTCACAGGGCCGCGTGACGCATCGCTTTCTGCGTCCGTCAACGAGGGCGCGGCATCGGGCCCTTGGTGGAGAGTTTTGCTTGATCGCCGCATGCTGATCATTCTGGCGGTTGTTGCCCTGATCAACACAACCTGGCAGCTTCTGCGAGCCTGGCTGCCAAAATTCCTGCAGGAAGGACGCGGGTATGCGGAATACGAAACCTTATACTTCAATTCCGTGTGGTTCGCCGCGACGGATGTTGGATGCCTGGGGGCCGGCGCTGTGGCGCTATGGCTCGCGCGGCGCGGTCGGTCCGTTTTGCAGGCCAGGCTTCTTACTTTTTTCGCGTGCGCGCTGATGTGCCTCCTTACAATGGCAGTACCTTGGCTGTCGTCCGGATGGCTGTTGTTGGGACTGCTATTGGTCGCCGGCGCCGGAGCGCTCGGCGTCTTTCCGATCTACCATGCGTTCACACAAGACATCTCGCACGATCATCAGGGGAAAGTTACCGGAATAGCCGGGGTGGCGGCGTGGGCATTCTCTCCCTTCGCCCAGCGATTGTTTGGTCGGCACGTGGACGAGACGCATTCTTTCGACCAAGGACTCGCCGTGGCCGGCTGTCTGCCGTTGGTGGCCTGCCTACTGCTAATCGCTCTTTGGCCTAGAACAAAAAACACGACTGGGGATTAAAGAAGCTGCATCAATACTTGGGAGGGCGAGGCTCCCGCCGAGCCGAACGACCACGAAAAGCGGCTCAGCAGGAGCTTCGCCCTCCCCACAATTCGGTTTTGTTTGAGGCTCTACTATGTTGACTCGACGTACTTTTCTCGCGGGAACGACAGCAATTGCTGCGGGCGCTTTGACTTCATTCGCCCGAGCAGCCGCATCGCAGCGCAAAAAGATCGCCTTCTTAGGCACTGAATGTCGCGTCCATTCACATGCCCAGCATTTTCTTGATCGGCTCACCTTGGGTTACGGCTGGCACGGCGGCTGGCAAAAGCCGCGCGTCGATGTCGCGTCCGTGTTCATCGATCAGTTCCCCGAAGGCGATCTGGCTCGGGGGCGGCTTAAGCGCCACGATCTCAAACTGTATCCGACCATCGCCGAGGCGTTGACGCTTGGGGGCAGCAAACTGGCGGTCGATGGCGTCGTCATCATCGGCGAACACGGCGACTATCCCACGAACGAGAAAGGGCAGCGGCTCTATCCCCGCTACGAATGGTTCAAGGAAGTTGTGAAAGTGTTTGAATCCAGCGGCCGTGCCGTGCCCGTTTTCAACGACAAGCATCTCTCAACTTCCTGGGACCGGTGCATGGAAATGGTCGACGATTCGAAGCGGCTGGGTTTCGCGTTCCTGGCCGGCTCGTCGCTGCCCGTCACCTGGCGGCTGCCGGCCATTGACGTTCCTTACGACGCGCCCTTAGTGGAGAGCGTGTGCGTCGCCTACGGCGGCGTCGATAGTTATGACTTTCATGGTCTCGAAACCGCACAGTGCATGTCGGAACGTCGTCAAGGAGGCGAGGTCGGCATACGTTCCGTTCACGCCCTGCGCGGCGAGCCGATGTGGGAGTACCTCGCCGCGCCGAACCGAGAAGTCACTCGACGCCTGCTGGCGGCCGCGTTGACGCGGAGCCATACGCTGCCCGTCATCGAGGGTTATGTCGAACAGCCGATCAGCGCCCGTTGGGCGCGGCGCGCATTGCCGGAAATGCTCGGCTATTTCATCGAGCACCGGGACGGCTTCCGCACCGCAATGTTCCTGGCCAACATCCAGGATTTCAACTACGCCGGTCTCCGCAGCGATACGAATGAAATCATCTCCTGCCAGATGTACTTGCCGATGCCCGGCCACAACGCCACCACGGCCGACTTTTTCCACCCGCTGGTGCGGCATATCGAAACGCTGGTGCTCGAAAATCGCGCCCCATACCCCGTCGAGCGAACGCTGCTGACTTCCGGCATGACGCTGGCCGCGGTCGATTCAATCCACAACGGTTATACACCTGTGGACACACCTGAGATGCAAGTCGTTTATCAAGCGCCCAAGGAATCGTTGTTCTGGCGGGAATAATACATGACGTGGCAAGATGCCCGCCTTTAGAGGTAATAGGGAGCCGCACACAATCAGATGACAAGAAGAACAAACAAAGGAACTCTTTCTTTCCCTGGTATTCGCTGGTAGGCGAGGCGCCCGGCTTGTAAATTGGATGCATGGACGACACGCCGCATGCATCGGCACCTCAGGTGAGCCATAGGTCGTGGTATCGATTCAGCCTCAAAGCGCTCTTTTGCTTTGTCACGATCTTTTGCCTTTGGCTCGGTTATTGGGCGAGCAAGGCATACCAGCAACGTAGCGCGGTGCACGTGATTCGAGAGCTCGGCGGCGCGGTGACCTACGAACATCAAGACCAAAGTGGGTTGCTCTGGGAAAAGAAAAAGATGCCGGCCCCCAACTGGCTTGAAGAGCTTCTCGGCGTGGACTACTTCCACGACGTTACGCAGGTTTCACTGCATGACGTCCCGGCGACAGATGCCGACCTCGCGTGGTTGAAGAACTTAGATGACCTTGAATATCTGCTAATCGACCAACCGAAAATCACCGACGATGGTCTTAAACATTTACAGCCTCTCGATGCCCTTAGGGATCTGTATCTCAGCGGCTCGGAGATCACCGACACTGGCCTCGCGCACATCGGCAACTTGAAAGGCCTCGAGCTGCTGTTCCTTTCCGGTTGTCCGCAAATCACGGACTCAGGCATGAAGCATATCGCGCGATTGGCGAACTTGCGGCAACTGTCATTAGAGGACACCGCGGTGACTGATCGTGGAGTTCAAGAAATCGCTGGTCTTGGCAACCTTGAATGCTTATATCTGGCCCGCACACAGTTCACCGACGACGGCGCACGACAATTGGCCGGCTTGAAGAAGCTGTTTTGGCTGCGTGTATCGCGAGGCCAACTGACCGATGTCGGCAAGGCGGAATTGCAAAAAGCGTTTCAGGAGCGAGAATTCCCAAAATTGCATATCGAAGAAACGCTGCCGTAGCACAACGATGTCTCGGGAATAGGCCGTGATTCTCGCATACTACCGATCGCTGTCCGATATCTCCGATGCGTACGATACTTTGGCCCTATCCTGGTAACCAATATGATCGCCCATCTCCCGGCCACATCCCGGGCAATTTCGCCATGTCAGCCACTCATGCCCGCCGTCGTCGCCGATTTCCCAGTCATAACCGCACGAGGGACATCTGAACTTGGGCCTCGGAAATACGATGCGATCGAGCACGAGCGCGAATAAAAAAGTGGCCAAGCTCAGTCCGCATGCGAGACCAAAATGGTCATTGTCGCGATCAATTGGCTTCTGAAGGAACCATGTTCCTACCCCAACGGCAATGCCCAGGACGAACGAACCCGCCATGATCCAAAGGGCGCGCGTTCCATGTCGGATCGCCAACTGCTTTAGGCGTACGATCTCGTCGTCGATTGGATCTGGTTGCTGCATTATTAGGATCGCACTCGATATTGCGTGCGCACTGCGAAATCCATGCACCGCCGCCGACTCAGGCGATTTGCGGGACTTCGTGCCGCTCAATTTCGACGCGGGCCACCGCCAGGCCGGCGCGCTCGACGCTCTGGATGGCTGAGGCGAGGGCCTCGTCCAAATTCGAGGCGTGGCGGTCGAACTGGATTCTCGTGACGCCGTCGCGCGTCAGAATGCTGGTGTCGTCACATCCCGCTGCGTACAGCTTGTCGGCGTCTTCGTCCGTCACTTCGTGCTCTGAGAGGACCAACGAGAATTCATATTTCACGAGAGTGCTCCTTCAGTGTGGACAGCCATCGACGGCGCGGCGAATACGCCGAGCATGGTCTTCTGGGCTGCGCGGCGTCGAATAGACACGGAATCGACAGCCATCGCGGCCGCCTTGAGGACACCACAACGTTCCGAAAATATGGGCTCTTCCGCTTGCCTTGGTGAATGTCCAACCACGGTCTTCGGCGTATGCAATCGCTTCGCGGATGTGTTTGTTGGGGTGACCTGCCATGCATTGACACAACCGCCCTTTAGTCCGCCATTCCCAACAACGTTATCCTACCCAATTCGCACATCGCCACGCAAGTTACGCGGGCAGTGGGGGCGTTTTGCTTGCATCAGCCCACGTTGTTGCTGGCCTCTGTGAGGCCGGTTTGCTCGTATTAGCGGGGTCACGGACCCCACGTACAGATTTTGATACCAGTTCGACACAACCGCCCCCACCTGCCAGCCGCCGGGTGGCCAAATTTCATATCTGTACATGCGTATAAAATTCTGCTATGCTTAGTCCGAATTACACCCAGCTTCAGGCGGCCGCTACGGCCGTCGCGCTAGCCGTGCGCCATCAGCCGGCCGCACTGCTCGCGCTACCGCTACGCGCGTCGCCTAGGATGCCAACATACTCAGTCTCTACTTCCATAGTCCTGCGCAAATGCCACACAAAACTCTCGACACAGGCCCCACACAAAACGTGTCCCCTTGTGTCCCCTTCCGAGGATTTCGATGTCGTCATCTCGCTCCTCGAGACGCAGAAGCGCCCCTTCGCGCGCCACCCGACACACCTGCCTCAAATTCGCGACAGATGCGCAAAATACCAGGGAGGAGTTTTGCGCATCTACGCAATTCCCCGGGGACTGGCTCATTTTGCGGCGCGCCACCATCGCCGCGACGGGCACCATCCGCCGCGGATGGTCGGCGGAGCAAAGTGTGCCTGTCCCTCTCCGCCCAACCGCCCCAGCGTTCCAGCCGCCAGGTGGCCAAACGCGATATCTGCACAAGCGTAAAGAATTCGGCTATGTTCGGTACGAATCCCGGAAAAGCACGGAGACGGAGCATGGAGCGAGGAGCCAGAATTCTTACTCCCTGCTCCTAGCTCTCCGCTCCGTGCTCCCTGCTCCATGCTATTAACAGAACGAGAATCCCATGACTTTGATCCTGCTCGCCGCGATTGCCGTACTCAGCGAGATCACTGCCGAGCCTCAATACTCTGCCGAGCTTGTTTTCCCGCTCCACGATCAGCACAACCATGCGCCGGGCATCGTCGAATGCCCGAACGGCGACTTGCTCGTCTCCTGGTATCGCGGTTCGGGTGAACGCTCCGCCGATGATGTGGCCGTCTTCGGCGCCAGAAAGAAACAAGGTGAATCGGCGTGGAGTGATGCGTTCGTCATGGCCGACACGCCTGGCTTCCCCGATTGCAACACGTGCATGTTGATCGATCGGCACGATCGGCTCTGGCTCTTTTGGCCGACGATTGTCGCGAACACGTGGGAGTCGTGTTTCACCAATTACTGCACCAGCGAAAATTATCAAGGTTCAGGTTCGCCGGTATGGAATCGCGACGGTTTGGTCCTGTTGAAGCCCGACGACTTTAGTGCCGACGCCGAGAAAGCGCTCGACAAGTTAACGGAAACATACAAAGCGTTGCTGAACGACGACGTGCGAGAGGAAATTGCGATCGGCAGAAAGAAATTACGCGACAAGCTGTACCAGCGGCTGGGCTGGCAGCCACGGTGCAAGCCAACCGTATTGCCGAGCGGCCGCATCCTGCTGCCGCTTTACACCGATACATTCTCGATTTCGATCATGGCCATCAGCGACGATGACGGGAAAACCTGGTATGCGAGCAAACCGCTGCTAGGATTCGGAGCAATTCAACCGGCCGTGTTACGCCGCGATAGCGGCGAGCTCGTCGCCTACATGCGCGAAAACGGCGTAACGCAGCGAATCCGGTCCAGCTCGTCGAGCGACGATGGTCTCTCATGGGGACCCGTGACCGAAACCAACTTGCCGAATCCAGGCGCCGGCCTCGATGGTGTGCGCCTTGAAAACGGACATTGGCTGTTGGTCTATAACGACACGACCGACGGACGCAACAGCCTGGCGGTATCCATCTCAGACGACGAAGGTAAGAGCTGGCGATGGACGCGCCACTTGGAGAAACACGCAAATGGCGCCTATCATTATCCCGCGGTGATCCAAGGTCGCGACGGCACCATTCATGCCGTTTATAGCTATTTCGTTGATGGCGGTAAGTCCATGAAACACGCTGCATTCAACGAGGCTTGGGTGCAAACAAAGTAGAACAGTCGGGCAGTAATGTCATTCTGAGCGTAGCGAAGAATCCGCTTTGCGCGTCGGCAGATCCTTCGCTGCGCTCAGGATGACAGGTTACGCCGGTTTTGAAAACCGCTTCGTGCGCGCTCACCGCGACGGGCTAATTCTTGACAAAGGATGAAACGATGGCTCGACCTTGTGCTTTGTTCGGTGCAGTTATCGTAACGGCAATGAGCGGCGTGTTTCTCCCGCCAATCGTCGCCTTCGCCGAAGTTCCGCCGGCGCCGCCCGGATTCGCCAATGAGGACGAAGTAAAACAGGCCTATCTTTCAGGCAAATTGAAAATCATCAACTTGGCGATTGACGTTCCAGAGACGGTCTCCGTCAAGAAGGACATTGAGTACGGCAAAGGCGGCACCATCCCGCTCAAGCTCGATCTCTATTCGCCGAAGGATCACGCCAAACCCGTGCCTGCCGTAATCTTTATTCACGGCGGTGCTTGGAAGGGCGGCTATCGGCAAATGTATCACTACTATTGCACCAAATTCGCCGAGCACGGTTATGTCGCGGCAACCATATCCTACCGCCTCACCAGCGATGCTCCGTTTCCGGCCGCGGTCGAAGACGCCAAGTGCGCCGTGCGATGGATGCGAGCCAACGCCGAGAAGCTCGGCGTTGATCCGAACAAGATCGGAGTAGCCGGCGGATCGGCGGGCGGACATTTGTCGATGATGGTCGGCTATGCGCCGGACACGCCCGAACTCGAAGGCACGGGCGGTCATGGCGATGTCACCAGCCGCGTTGGGGCCGTCGTCAATCTCTATGGACCGACCGATTTGACAACCGAGTTCGCCCGATCGAAACGCGACGTGATACGATTTCTGCAGGATAAGCCATTCGACCAAGGGGCCGAACTGTACCAACTTGCCTCCCCAATTACGCACGTCACCAAAGACGACCCGCCCACGTTGATTCTGCACGGCTCAATCGACGACACGGTACCGATCGACCAGGCGGAGCTCCTCGTCGAGGCACTGAAAAAGAACGGCGTGGACTACGAATACGATCGCGTCGAGGGATGGCCCCATGCGATGGACTTGGAGCCGGACGTCAATCGTCACTGCCTGGTGAGGATGTTCGAGTTTTTTGAGAAGCACTTGGGCCAGCCAGCCGAATCCGCGAATGGAAAGAATTAGAAGCAGTTTCAAGCCCGGCCATTGCGGTCATCCTGAGCGCAGCGAAGGATCTACGTGACGCGCCGAACAGATTCTTCGCTGCGCTCAGAATGACAAAACTCGTGAGCGATCAGGTCGATGGGCCGGTTCGGTAAATAAGAAGAAATAGCCAGTCTGCAACTAACGCGGGTTTACCTTGCCCCTCGACTTCGATCACGTTCTCCGTCTTGACAAGGTATTGGCCTTCGTTGCGACATGCGACGTCGACAAGCTTGAAGCGAAGCCGGATCCGCGCGCCGACGCGCACCGGCCCGGGAAATCTCGCGCGGTCCAATCCATAGTTGATGCCCAATTGAGCGCCTGGCGGATAATCCCCGCCCGTGGCATTCCGCGACAGGAACGAAAGCATGGAAACAGTCCAGAATCCGTGGGCAACTGTATTTCCGTAAGGACTTTCATTGCGGGCGCGGGCCGGGTCCGTGTGAATCCAGTCGCTGTCGCAAGTCGCTATACCGAACTGATTGACCAGGTCTTGCGTGACTTCAAACCAATCCGATGTGTGCTCCCGATCGCCATAGAAGCCACGGATCGTGTCGATCTCGCTGGCGGAACCGATGGAACTTCTATTCGGCGGTTCTGTCATCAGGACTTGCCCCACTGCCCGAGCGAACGCAACCGGTCGACCTCGGCGGCCGCCAACTGCTTCAGCCGCTGGTAGTCGGTTTTCCCGACGCGGTTCAACGGCATTCCGCCCGCTTCGAGCAGCACATAGTGCGTTGGACGCATGTACGATGCAATGTGTTGAGCATGATCTTCCAAGCGCCACCGCGACAACTGCTGTCCCGGTTTGGGCGCGACAAACAGGACGACCGCCTCGCCGAATAGCTCATGCGGTTGGCCCACGGCGCCGCACGCCGTGACTTCGGTTTCCAGTTCCGCAAAGTGCTGCTCGATTTGAGCCGGATGAACTTGATAGCCCTTTTGCTTGATCACGAGCTTCGACCGTCCGGCCAGAATCAGGCCACGATCCGAAAGGTAACCCAGGTCGCCCGTGTAACAGACACCCTCGCGACTGACGGTCTGCCGATATGCGTCAGGATTGCCGACATAAGCGATGAATACCTGCGGACCGGTAAAGCATATCTCACCCGTGGCGCCGTTAGGCAGCACATCGCCCGCCGTACCATCGGCCTTCATCGGCTGGCGGATTGAAAGGGGGGTGATCGGCATCGGCCAGCCGACGCCGTTGACTAGATGATCGACATCGTTCGTGAGACCCGTGTAGGTGACAAACCCGGCCATTTCCGTCATCCCCAAGCCCGTGCCAACGACTGACAACATCTCACACAAGCGCTGCAGAAACGGCCGGGTAACCTGTTGCCCGCCAAACATGGCGCTGCGCAGCGAGCTTAAATCGTAATCCGCATAGTTAGACAACTGCCACTCCAATTGAAACATCGACGGGATTTGTCCCATGGACTCAATCTTGTATCGCTCGATGGCTTGCAGCGACTTTTCGGCATCGAATCTGCTCAGGATCACCGCCGTGCCGCCGACGAAGAACGTCGTCATCAGCTCCTCGCCCTGGCAACCGACGTGCGACGGCGGCAGGTTCACCAACATGCGCTTGACGCCGAACCATTCGCAGCCACCGGCTAAGCAAAGGTTCTGAACGGTAATGTTGCGATGCGATAAAAGCGCGGGCTTCGGAAAACCAGTCGAACCAGTGGTGTAGATGACCTGGACGCCATCGATCGGACGAATCTTGGCACTCGTGTCGCGATACTGGCCGATCAATGCCGGATTGTCGCGCGTGGCCGGGCCGATATCGGTCAGAGCGCTGGCGGGCAGCGCGCCTGCCACGAGGCTGTCGGCATCGGCGAACTGAATCAGATGTTCAACAAAGCCGCACGACGATCGCACAGTCTCCGCGACCGGCGTGAAGTCGGCAGCCGGCGTGCGGCCCAGCATGACCAATCCCTTGGCTTGGATCAAACCGAGCGAGCGGACCACTTCGTCGGCCTTGAGCCGCATGTCGAGTGGGGCGTGAACGACACCAATTTTGAAACAGGCATACTCGAGAAAGATGTGCTCCACCGTGAGCGGCAACATCGTGGCCAAAAAGTCGCCGCGACGATAACCCAATTCCAGAAGCCGCAATGCGAGCGCGGTGGTCGCGTGGTCGAATTGGCGGTAGCTGATTTGGCGGCCTGTGTCGAATTCAATGATCGCAACGCGCTCGGGGTGTGCGCTCGCCCACTTCGTCACGACCGCGTGCAAAAGTTGGCGGTCGGCGCAGTCTCGTTCGTAGTCTTCCCAAGTAAATTGCGGAATCGTCACCGTGCCAAGCTCTTGCGCGGCGAGAGGGGGACTATCCCCATTTCGCCAATGCCAAGGGGTCAGTCCCCATTTTCCAAAGCCAAAATGGGGACAGACCCCGGCCTACTCCTGCCGGATTTGCGTGGAAAGTCCGTATTCCAGGTCGCCAAACGGATACGTCGCCTCCGCAAAGAATGCGACATATCCGGCAGTGGGCTTCTCCACATGTCCGACGTAGGCGCCGTCGCCGTTGGCCTCAAGCGGAGTCGCATTCCAACGGTCGGGCCGGAAATCCTTGTCGTCCGAATGGGCGACCCACAGGCGCACCGCCTTCGGCTTCGGCGTCGATTCGACCACCAACCGCATCTGCCCGCCGTCATCGTCGTGCTTCCACGAGACATCGGGCAGAGGCTCTTCGATGGCGATGTGCTGGGCGAAGACGGCGAGCGTGGTCAGAGCGTGTTCCCTGCCGCCGTCGAGTCCATGGCCAGCGTTCGGCACGTACAAAACGTGCTTTTCGCCGATCAGGTCATCCCAATACAAATTCATTGCGTCGATCACCCAGTACCGGTCATTCGTCCCGTTGATGAGCAGCTTGGGCAACGACAACTGGCTGCGATACGTGTAGGGATCGACCCAGCGCCAGAGCGGAATCTCCGGCTGCTTCTCCATGACATCGACGAGGCCCTTGAGCGTGTAGTCGGCAATTTGCTCGCTGTACTCGCCCCAAGTTTCCTTCTGATGCTTCATTTGCGGGCGAAAATTCAGGGTGTCGATCACGATCGGCGCGATGCCCGCGACGCGATCGTCCGCCACGGCCGATAGCCACGTGGTCCATCCACGCTTCGACCCGCCAGTGACGACGAAGCGCTCAATCTCGGTGTTGTGTCTTTCGAGGGCGATTTCCTGCAGGGCGTCCATCGCGCGCACGGCGCTTTTGACCATCGGGAACAGCAGGGGCCACGTGGCGTCTTTCGTGTCCAGGTAGCGGAGGAAGGTTTCGCTGATCAAATCGTCTTCCTTGCGATCGCCCAACAGTGGCTGGTTGGGGACTTGATGCAGCAGCGCAACGGGCATTTGCGCGGCGGCAGCCAATTTGCGCCCCATCGCCCGATCGTCGTCACCCGGCCGTTTACCGATGCTGCCGCCCATGATGAATAGCAGCAGGGTGTCCTTGTGGCGGACGTCGGGGGGCACAAAGACAGTCAGCGCGTGCTTCCAGGTAATTCCCTGCCACACTTGCGACGTAAGTTCGATGTCGTACGTCAAGAAACCATCGCTGCGATCGTTCTTGAGAATCTTCCAAGCATAGGCATCGTCCTTCGCGGCGACGTAATCTTGGAGAGCCGTGGGCGTGCTGTCGGTGTTCGGCTCCTTCGCTTCCGCGGTGAAAAACATCACGACCATCAAGGTGTAACCTAGAGCGGCGATGAGACGCATTGAGAAAACCTCCAGTACACGATTGTCAAATACTCAGACTGTAAAACAACGATGATCAATCGCCACGAAGAGGCACAAAAAGTCACAACAAGACTCCGCTTGTTGACGCCGCCACGTCCGGCGATACCTATCGATTTTTCGTGTCTTTTTGTGCCTTTTTGTGGCCGCCAACAGCAATCGCGATCACTCGTTGTTGATATCCTCGGCGGCAATCGTCGATCGTGCGCGATAGGACGCCATATCGATGCTTTCGTTGAGAAAGGTCACGGAGCCGTCGGCCATCAGAAAATTGCACCCACCGGGGTGATCGCTGCGAAAGTTGCTCACGGAGTGCCTGCCAGGCGGCGTGTCGAAGCTGGCTTTGCACTCGTAGCTTGGATTCGTCCTAGCGAGGATGCCTTCAGCGCCCAACTGGCCGAGGTCGACGAACGTATCGGTGACTGGCGACTTGTTCATGGGCTCGATGGTGCACGCGTACATGCTTGATCTCGCCCCGAGTGCCGTGAAGAAGGGGGTGCTGTTTGGTTCGCCAATGATCCAGCCGATCAGAGCGTCGGGTATTTCCCCCCCGGGCGTGGGCGCCAGATCCGCCGCCGTGCATTTCGTGAGATGGCAAACCTTCCACTTGGGGTCACCGCTGGCGTCGCCCATGGCAATCGTTTTGCTCGTGCCGTCGGTGATTTGCCGGATCGAGGCGCCGAAGGCGGGTCTGAACATTCCTTGCTGCGATTTTGCAACCTTGCCGGGCTCGCCTAGCCCTCTTAAACAAAAAGCGTCCGTGTAGCCCATGCAGTACGCGTACTCCGTGATTCCGAACGTGCCGTCCGGTTTGGAATATTTTTTGAGAAGTGGATGCGGATCCGTGAATGGATTCGGTGCGGAGGAGGACGGGCACTTGAAGACGGTAATCGCCACGGCGGCGACACCAGGCTTCTGGTCCTCCCATTGCTCATTCTGATCGTAAATACTGTGCAGTGCCGTATCCTCGAAATACGGCAGCAGGCTCGTATTCGCGCTGGCGTAGACGTCGGTATTGGAATTCTTAAATACCGCACCGAGAGGAAACGACTTATGGGTCGCGTGATAGTTGTGCAGGGCGATGCCGTACTGCTTCAGGTTGTTGATGCACTGGGCGCGTCGGGCCGCTTCGCGGGCCGCCTGGATCGCCGGCAAGAGCAGCGCCACCAGGATCCCGATGATCGCAATCAC
>JAKEIB010000202.1 GCA_022614705.1 Planctomycetota bacterium
GCAGGTCGTGGGCGAAACGGATGCCGGTGGCGTCGACGTGACCGAGCGGCCCGTCACCGTGAACGATCTCTTCCGCACCGTGTACACGACGCTCGGCATCGACGCCGACCACGAGAACATGAGCCGCATCGGCCGGCCCATCAAGCTCGTCGATGGCGGCGAGGTGATCCGCGAGCTGCTGGGTTGATTCCTCTGGCAATTCGGCGGGAATATCTCACGCAAAGGCGCTAAGGCGCAAAGTTCTGACCGTTTGCACTTCGCGCCTTTGCGCCTTTGCGTGAGAATCTCCGTATTGTTCGCGGAGATCGTCCACCATGGATTTCTGGGACTGGCAAGTTTTTTGGAACGACGCGGTACGCATCGGCATCGCGGCGGTGCTGGGAGGCGCGCTGGGATTGGAGCGCGAGTGGAAAGGTCATTGGGCCGGCCTGCGCACGCACATGATGGTCGCCATCGGCTGCGCGATCTTTGTGATCGCCGGCTTGGCGGTGCCCGGCGAGCATCCTGAGGATGCCGTGTCGCGAGTCATTCAAGGCGTGGCGGCCGGCATCGGTTTTCTCGGCGCCGGCACAATCCTCAAGCTCGATCAAAAACAGGAAATCAAGGGCCTTACGACCGCCAGTTCCATCTGGTTGTCCGCCGCGCTCGGCACGGCCGCGGGACTCGGCGAATACGCGCTGGCGACCGCCGCGGCGCTCGTCTCCCTGTTTGTGCTCGGCGTCATGGGACCTATCGAGAAACTCTTCGAGCGCCAGCAAGCCATCTACCGCCAGGTTCGCAAAGAAATCGATGAGGAAAAGGCCGAGCGAAAAAAAACCCGCGAGTCACAGTAGTTTTACATGGGGCTCCGAGTTTGCTTCATTAACCCGCCGGTGATAGAGTTAATTTGATGGGCGAACGCGAGTTCCTGGACGTTGATCCGGCCGAGCTTTACTTGCCAGGAAGTCGACGCGGCGGCGCCGACGTACGAAAGTTGCAACGCCAGTTTTCGCGTTTCGGTGCGTCCGCCGGTAGAATGCCGCCGTTGGAAGTAAGTCGCGGCAGCGACGGAGCACTGGTACTTAATGACAGCGTGACGCGGGCAACTCGGATCGCCCGTTACGCGCCTGGCATTCCCGTCACAGTTGAGGTCATCGACGAATTGCCCGTTCCGGTGGCACAACTTCCTGCTATTGGAGAAACTCTATGACAAGTGACGCCACACGAGCCGATCTATTGAAGGCCTTGGCGGAGCTAAGCGAACTTCATCCGGAGTGGCGGATGGGTCAAATGCTGGCAAACCTGGCCACGTCGGCAGGTCGAACCGACGCCGACGCAATCTGGGACTTGGAAGACTACGAGGCCCTCACTGCAGCGCGGCGACTAATCGAACGCCGCCAGAAACAGCTTGCATCTCGCTAAACCGATGCCCGATGAAGCTACACGAAATAGCAATCTTCACAGATAAATTCGATTCAGTCGCTGATTTCTACGAGCGGCTTCTGAACGCGAAACCCTCCCATCGCGGCGAGCGAAAAGCGATCTTCCATGTCGGCGGCGTGGAATTTCTCATTCACAAACGGTACGATCCGCGCGAGGCGGCTCCCCCCTGCGAGAATCACACGGCCTTTGCTGTCGCGGACCTTGATCGTACGGTCAAAGATCTCGAACGCCGTGGGTTGAAAGTCGAAATCCCGCCGCGCGACTATGATTGGGGTCGCGCTGCATATTTGCGCGATCCCGACAGCCATTTGATAGAGCTTTACCAGTCAGAATAAGAGCGACGACCACAGAGGATTAGTAAATGTTCTTGACACTATTGGTTGTGACCCTCGGGGTCGCGATATTGACAGCAGGGTTGGTCGCCTGGATGTTTTATCGACCAATCGGGAACATTCTTCGAAGGATCGTCGCCGACGAGATCGGGGTAGCATGGCAGAGGTATGTTACTTTCGCGATTTTTGTGGTCGGAGTTTCGGGCGGCGTCCGCATTTGGGATCTTGAGAAGTACATTACGCCCCAATTCAGTGGCCAGCCAGAGATTGAATTGAATACTGACCGGTGGGTCCTTGAAGTCTATCGGACGATTATTGAGACAATACAAAGCATAACTTGGATGCTGCTCGTATTCTTTGCCGTAGCTCTCATTGCTTATGTAATCGTACGCGGGTTCGAACTTAAACACGGCATCGGTGGTGCAGCGCAACAAGAACACAGCTAGACTACGGCAGCTCGATGTCCTTGAGTTCGTATTCCACGGGCAGCTCCACAATCGCGGCGGGGGTTTTGTAGACCCAGGTAAGGCCTTCGATGCCGTCGGGCAAGTCGAACAAGTAGGCAATGCCGACTTCGTTGCGCGTTTGCCGCATCGTCTCCAGGCCGGCGTTGTCGATCGGCTGGTTGTCTGGCCCGACCAGATACGAAACGTTTTGAAAGACCCACTCGCGGTGCGATTGGAGCGCGTCGTTGTCTTCATCGAGCGCGAGCCGCATATGAACTTCCCAGATGGCGTTGTTTTTGCGGACATCGTCCAGCGTGACTTCCACGCCGCCGCTGCGCTGTGCTTTGCCGGCGGCGTTCGCCAGGTCGTCGAAACGGAATTCGACCTGCCGGCCGGGGACGAGCGCCAGCAGCTTGCCGCGAAGCATCGTGATGCGCTTGGCTGCGCGCGGGGGCAACTCAAACGGCAGAATGATTTCGGCCGCCTGGGTGCCGCCCGGTACTTCAACGTCCAGCACCGCCTGCGGCTGATTCACGGCAAGCTGCTCGCCGGCATCTGTCGTGGCCGTCACATCCGTCACCGGCTGGGAAATGGAAATCGGTTGCAGTCGCGGCTCCCAGGCCACCTCCAATTGCAGCTTGAGGGATTTGCGTTCCGGCTGGCGCAGATTTCGTTGGCCCTGAATTTCGAGCGCCTCGATTCGAAACGGCCCGCTATAATTGGCGCGACCGAACCGCGGGCCGTCGTCGCCGGCGCGCCCCACGATCGATAGCGCCGCTTCGCCGCCATAGCTATAAACGCCCAACGACGACTGATCGAGAATTCGATCGATCGCCGGCCAGAACGGCTCGTTCTTGAGCTCGATCGTGATGCCGCTGTTCGCCGCGCCAGGCTCGGCGGCGTTCTCGCGATTATCGAGCAATTTGTTTCCAGTCTGCTTCTCAATCGCGGCAAAAACGTCGGCAAGCGGC
>JAKEIB010000021.1 GCA_022614705.1 Planctomycetota bacterium
AACCAGGACTCGTACATGAAGGGCAAGATCGCCCAGCGCTGGTACTACGACCGCGTCGAAGGCATTCTCGAAGAGTGCTTCGAGCTCTTCTATCAGAAGACTGGCCGCCTCTACGGCTTTGTCGAACCCTATCGCTGCGAAGACGCCGAGTTCATCCTCGTCGGCATGGGCAGTTACATGGAGACGGCCAAAGTCACCGTCGATTACCTGCGCGAGAAAAAAGGCATTCCCGCCGGCTGCCTAAACGTATGCGTGTTCCGGCCCTTCCCCGGGCGGCAAATCGTCGACGCCCTCAAAAACTGCACCGCGTTCACCGTCTATGAGCGCATGGACGACCCGATGTCCACGACGGGCAATCACCTAACGCGCGAGATCAAGGCCGCGTTTTGTGACGCCATGCTCGGCGTCAACGGCCAGGAGAAAATCGACAAGATTCCGCGCATCTACCACGGCGCTGCTGGACTCGGCAGTCGCGACGTCCGGCCCGGCGACATCATCGCCACGTTCCAAAATATGATGAAGCCCGACGGCCAGCATTACTTCTGCGTCGGCATCGATCACGCCTTGGCCCTCAAGAAGCCGGAAGACCCCGACCTCCGTCCCAAGGGCGGCTTCTCGATGCGCGGCCATTCCGTCGGCGGCTTCGGCTCCGTCACCACCAACAAGGTCATCGCCACCATCGCCGGCAACGTCTTCGGCAAGGACGTGCAAGCCTATCCCAAGTACGGCTCGGAGAAGAAAGGCCTGCCGACGACCTATTACCTCACCATCGGCGATTCGCACATCTACATGCACAGCGAATTGGAGCACATCGACCTTTTGTGCATCAACGACCCAACCGCAATCATGAATCCTCTGACGCTCGACGGCCTGCAGCAAAACGGCGCGGTCTTCATGCAGTCGCCGTACGCCGAGCCGGAAGAAGTGTGGAAGCGCGTCCCGGCCGAGGTGAAGAAGCGGATCCGCGACCGCAACATCCGCGTGTTCTTCTGTGACATGGTCAAGATCGCCCGCGAAGTGGCGTCCGAAGCCGACTTGCAGATGCGCATGCAAGGCATCGTGCTGTTGGGCGCGTTCCTCAAGCTCACGCCCTACGCCAAAGAGAGCGACTCGTCCGACGAACAGGTCTACGCCGGCGTGGAAAAGGCACTGCGCAAGTATTTCGGCAAACGCGGCGACCAGGTGGTACAGGACAACCTCAATTGCGTCAAGCGCGGGTATAACGAGATGAAGGAGATATCGCGTGTGATTATTGGGTTGGGGTAGCCTTAGTGGGATGAAAGGCCGTTCGGGAGGAAGAGACAATGAGAACAACTTGTGGACCTGCCCTCTGCTATCTAATTGCCCTAGTCATGGTTTTCATTGCGCGTCCTGGTGCCGCGCAAATTGACAAGAAGCCTCTGCTCACTATCAACGACAATGTCGATGGGACGACAAGCATTGCCTTTGCGCCGGATGGGAAGTTCCTGGCAGTCGCGAATGGCATGGACGGAAAGATCCGTTTTTGGGAGTTTGACAGTGGAACATGGCACCAATTGGTCCTAACACACACGTCCCCGCCCGATGCCAATCACATGAAAATTGCTTTTTCGCGTGACAACACATTTCTCGCTTCCGTTCGACGCTCTGCCAAAGGTCAAATGCGTATTTGGGACTGGAGGAATGGGCGCGAGCTTGCACACCTAGACGACTTGGTCGTTGCCAGCAATCTCGCTTTTTCCCCGAGCGGAAGAATGATCGCTGTCGTAGACGCTCCGAACATTACCGTGTTTGACGTTCGCGAGAAAAAAACGATTCATAAATTGCGACACAAGGATGGCGGTAATGTCTCTTGGCTTGCGTTTTCCCCGGACGGAAAGAAGCTGGCTGTAAGTGGCGCATGCTTTCGTCGCCTCCGAATTTGGAACGTAATTAAGGGTGTCGAGGAAAAGGTATTGCTTGCGGATACGGAAAAGGGATGTTTCACAGATGTGTACTGGAATAAGGGCGGCGAAAGCCTGATCGTGTTTGGTTTGGACAATACGATTTCGTATTGGGATGTAGCGTTGGGCCTCATACATAAAAGATTCGACGCGATCCCTGGCCCTGGACCTGCACCTGTGCCGCTCCTCAGTTTCGCAATGTCGCCCGATGAGAAGTATTTGGCGTTGGGGACTGCTGAAAACCAGTTGCACCTTTGGGAGGCAGCAACTGGCAAATACTCCGTCTTGAAGAACTACAGCCTTCCGTCATTTTCAGCTGACGGAACTCTATTCGCTGCAGTTGTCACTGATCAAAGAAGTGCCGCAATAAGGATCTGGAGCTTCGCGGATTTGTGCGCGGCACTGAAGTAGTAGAGGTGGTTCCGAGTGCATCAATTCTTGAACGCCGGAGATTATCATGAAAGCCATCAAGACGCGGCGGCACAAAACCATGCTTCAAGTTGAACCGCTCGAGGATCGGACAAACCCAGGAATTATCATCGTTACCCCGGGAGCCCAACACGGATTGCTGGAACTTAGCGGGCCTGGTCTGAACAACAGTGGTGGATACACTCTGACGAATTACGGTGTTCGAGAACCGAACAATGATGACACGCCATTCAAGCAAAACTTTTGGAGCCAGAACATCATCTTTGGTACGACTGGGTATATCGACACGGTTTTCCGGGTACAGAATTCCAATGGGTCGTCGGAGTTCCGATTCGAAGGAGGTGACCTCCACAATCGAACGGGGATAACGTGGAATCGATTCAAGGTTTCGCTCGGCTTCGGAACAGGTGCCAGCTTTACGCCAATGCCGAGTTCATTTCTGGGAAACAGCTTGGACATGGATTCACCGGATTTCACAATGATGAACCCAGACGCGGATCCAGGCGTAGGGTTCAGAGTTATGGGTGGCAACGGTGCGAACGTAACAGGTCGTTTTCAGGAAGAAACTTGGTTGCAGTTTACTGCGACTTGGCCGACGAATGGATTCGCAACGCTCTGGTACAATGTCGATGTTCCCGAGTGGAACGCACCTCATATTCCGTTTGGACAACGCCTTTTCGGACCAGACGGATTTCAATTCACCATTCGCTGGCAGCCCTTTCGCACACCGATGCCAGGAAACGCCGCGCCCATGGGAATGACGGATAACTACAGCGTTCTCAGCGGACAGACATTGACCGTAAGTAGTCCCGGTGTCTTGGGGAACGACTTTGATCCGGAAAACGACCCTCTGACCGCTGAACTGATTCAGTTTCCATCGCACGGCGCGCTTTACTTCCACACGGACGGCTCCTTTTCCTACACGCCTGATCCCGGATTCGTTGGCACCGATGAATTTGTCTATCAAGCGTACGATGGCAACGAATTCAGCTCCAATGTTTCGGTATACATCAGCGTAATGGCTACGTCATCGGAACAAGGTGCAAGTCTCGGCGGCCAGGCCTCTATCAGCGGATTGGCCTGGAAAGACGCCAATGGCAACGGGATTCAGGAAATTGGCGAAAGCGCTTTCGCGGGATTAATCGTGGAATTGCGCAACTCGTTTGGGCAATTCGTTGGCAGCGCCATAACGGATTCCGGAGGAAACTATCAATTCACCAACGTAGCTGAGGGGATATACTATTTGGTTTTTGTCAAGCCGAGCGGTTACGGTTTCACTGTGCAAGACCAAGGTTCTGATGACAGCGTCGACAGCGACATTAACTTGGACGGTTTGACTGCGTTCTTCAGTCTCTATGGCAGCGAAAGCAAAGACTTCGATGCGGGCTTGGTTCCGACGACGCCATAAGAGATACGCGCGCATCGACGGCTGAGTAGAACTCGACCTACTGAACAACTGACGTAAGCCAATCAGAATGCTACGGCGAGAGTTACATATGCTAGCGCAACTGAAATCACCTGCCATTTCGATCCCGGCGCGAGCTGCGGACGCCGGCGGAAAAACGCGCATGTACGCTATCGCCTTCGACATGGACATCGAGTCGCTCCGCTCGAACTATGGCGACCCGTACAACAACGCTTACCTCGAAATTCGCCGCGTGCTCCAAAAGCATGGCTTCAATTGGCAGCAAGGAAGCGTCCATTTCGGCGACGAGAGCATCAACGCGGTGACATGCGTGCTGGCGGTCATGGATGTGTCGCGGTCGCTGCCGTGGTTTGCCGGCTCGGTGCGCGACATTCGCATGCTGCGGATCGAGGAGTTGAACGACCTTATGCCGGCCGTGCAGCACGCCTTGCAAGAAGACTGAACAGACCTATTTTCATTCAGGAGTGTTCGATGACTGCAACGACGACAGTCAAATCTTCGATGAACGAAGCCAACGCGAAGGACCCGTTCAACAATAACAGCTACGGCACGCTTTTGGACCAGGGCTACAAGCCGGTGAGCTTGCCGGTGTTGGACGTGAACGACTTCAACGAGCGCATTATCCGCGGCTACGAAGAGGGCTGGGGCGAGCGCGATCTGCCCGCTGACCTGAGCGTGGCCCGCTCGCTCATTCCCGCGGGGACGGCGACCTTGCGCGACTTCAGCAACATCGCCCCGGAAATCCCGGAATACATCCCCGAGAACTGCACCGGCTGCATGGACTGCGTCACCGAATGCCCGGACACCGCCATCCTCGGCAAGGTGCTGGCCGAGGACGAGCTGGACGCCAAGCTCAAGACGGTGCCGGAAGCCGACCGCGGCATGTTCGCCGCCCAATGGGCCAAGACCAAAAAGTATTACGACGCCGGCAAGAAGAAGGTCGGCCAGGGCGGCATGTTCAACATCATCATCGATCCATCCAAGTGCAAAGGTTGCGCCGAGTGTGTGACGGTGTGTGACGACAACGCCCTAAAGATGGTGGCCAAGACCGACGAGATCATGACCAATTCGCGCAAGAGCCACCGGTACTTCAAGAACATCGGCCCTTCGAACAACAAGTACATCTCGGACAGCCTGCTCATCGACATGATGCTGAAGGAACAGACGCACATCTATGTCGGCGGCGCTGGCTCCTGCGCCGGCTGCGGCGAAGGCACGGCCCTGCGCATGATGTGCTCCGCCACCGGCTCGAAGTACGGCGACCAGTGGGCCATCGTCGCCGCCACGGGATGCAATACGGTCTACACCTCGACCTATCCGTACAACCCGTACCTTGTACCGTGGACGAACTCGCTGTTCGAGAACGCGCCGGCCGACGCCATCGGCGTTCGCATGCGCTGGGATCAGATGGGCTGGAAGGACAAGCCGATCTGGTGCATCGGCGGCGACGGCGCCATGTTCGACATCGGCTTCCAGTCGCTGTCGCGCATGTTCGCCAGCGGCATGAACATCAAGGTCTTCGTGCT
>JAKEIB010000203.1 GCA_022614705.1 Planctomycetota bacterium
AGCGCGGGCCTATCGAGAACGGGCGGTTCCGCACGCCTCTGATCGTCGACACCTGGCGATCATGCGAGGGTATTTATAGCAGATAGTGAACAAATAGTCAAGATAAGTTTTGGCCACCACCCGATAGCCGGTGCGAGGCCAAGCACAGGCGGTCGACTGAGTTGCGGCCGGCGTGCGGATCGCGCCACGGACCCGATTGTCGGTCTCGTGCTGGCGTCATTGCGTCGCCGAGCAGGAGAGCTTCGGTCAGCGAGGTGGCGGAGTCGTGAGACCCGCGCACAACAGAGTCTTTGGGATGCCGACATACACCGATGCGAACAGTGGCGTAAGCCAAAGCCCATGCCGCAGCCTTAGTGGTTTACGCCATTTTAAGACGGGCTTCGGAAAGTGGCCATTCCTGGCCGCATTCCGTCGCCAACACCCGCAAGTCAAGTCGAGCAAGCACGTCGATCGTGATTGGCCGTTTTGCGTCCCAAAAAGTGAGAGCGTTGAAGAAATCCCGCGCCGGCTCCGAATTGAGCAAATCATTGACGCCACGAGCCTGGGCCTCAGAATCGAACGATAGCTGATATGTCGTGTCGTCAAAAACCACCGGCTTTTTTCCGTACGATCCGACGACCGCGAACTCCAATCGCTTATAAAGGCCGCAAACAGCCACCTTCCACGGTGCGAATGTGTATGGCCCGATGCCGAAAACTGCGAATCGCGGGCGATTCCGGTAAACGGAGCTACCGCGCTTGTCGAGCGCTTCGCCGTGGCGGTTCAGGTACTCCCAGGTTCGCGGCGCACGTTCGCGCATTGACGAGGTATCTTCACTTGTCGAGCGCTGCGGCACGATCATCCATCGTTTACCTTCGGCGATGCGACGTCTTGCCACGTCGGAACCCTTCATCATCGGAAACAAATAGTCCGTCTCTAGTCGCAATACCTCGCCACGTCCATTTTTGAAAGTCTCTTGATCCAATCGACTTAGTTCCATCACAGTCGAGCAGTCATGCTTTACGCCCGAGCGCCAGCGCAGTTCCGCATCAGTGTTCTCCGCGATTAAGTGACGAACGCGATCATAGGCTCGTGCGTCCGCGACCAGTTTCCCATCTCTAAATCCCAATGTGCCAATCGCTACCGTTGGATCATCCAAATTAAAAAGGTCGCACTCGGCCGTGCGAGGCGTTTCTGCAAGACTGCACAACAACAAGCAGGCGCTCGCGCTAACGCCGAAATGCTCCGCCGCATCGATCATGTACAGCGCCGCACGTTTGAGCGGCATTCTCGATCGCCAAGCATGCGCAAGTACTCGGCGCGCGACACTGGTCTTTACCAGCATTGCGAGACTTGCGCGCGTCCCTGATGCTGCCTCCAGAAGTTTGATCAGCATCCACTCAGCGATGTCAAAGTTTCCCTTACCTGTGACGGCGTCTAAGCCGCGATGACCTTGGAAATTAGATTTTTCCGGGAGGTTCGTTCCCCGAATGGCGCCCAACCCCGATGACGTGACCCATGGCGGGTTTCCAAGCAGAAGAACGGGTTGCGGCAAGCCGCGAATTACAGACGGCCAGTCAAAGGAGAAAAAGTCCGCTCGTCGAAGGTCAAGCAACGGCCTTCGTGGCTCTTGAGAGAGTCGGGTGCTAGTTTGTGCGAAGTATTCAGGATTGATTTCCAGTCCGATGACCTGACGCGCTGTGTCGAACCCTCGCATCGCTGCGGCAATGAACGCGCCGAGCCCGCATGTCGGCTCAACCACAGACGCCGGTTTGATCCCGCACTGCTTTAGCAATGCTACAACCTGCGCGGCGAGCACTTCAGGTGTCTGAAAATCCCCGAACTCAATCTGTCGGCGGTCTTTTTTTGGCATGATCATCATTTCACGCGGAGGACGCCACACACCGCGCCCGCCTGTTCGATCACACGCGTGTATTGCAGCCGCCATTGTAGAGCATTCGAGATTGTGAGATAGCCTTGCTCCGGCTTCTTGGCCAATACCTCCTCGGCAATTCGGCGCAATTCAATCTCATCGACCGGGAGATTCCTGTCGTGCATGAAAGCCATGATGTCATCGAGATTCCCATCGCGTCCCAGTATCTCACGGAGCCCGCGCGTCATTTGAAAATCGCCCGTCTGTGGAGCATCAACGAAAATGACGTGCTGGATGTCAAGCCGGCCGGTCTTGGCATCGTGACCATCGGTCTTCTGGTAAACAAAGACCAATAGTGAGTAGCCGAGCCCAAACACTTTTTGCCGAGCAGATTTGAAAGGGCACGACGACTGCGGTTGACGAATGCTTGTGGTCTTCAAGTCAACGGCAAGTTCAGGAAAATCGATGCCGCTCGCAGCATTGCCCTCGACAAACGTAAACCGTTCGAGGAGATATGGGCGAAACTTGAGTTCCAAATAGGTTCCGACAGCCTTTCCATCGGTGACGCCATACAAGGTCGGTTCACCATGCAAGGATTCCACGACCGCGAACTGGGACGCGGTCTTATGAAGTTTCGGAATCGTCAGCCGTGGTTTCTTTGCCATGCGACTCAACGTACCGGACAGAATCCGAATAGGCACTCATGGCGATCCATAGCCCACGCCTCGAATCGCTCGCCAGCCATTTTTGTTCGTCGAGCGCTCCCGGGGGGGTCGGGAATGATCGATCCTGCGTGTGAGTTGAAAGACGTAAATCGGCAGGTTCTAATTGATATTGCGAGAACGATTGGAGCATCTTGCCGAACTTCCGCTTTGCCGCGATCGGAGGGAAATAGGATGAACGGGCCGCGCGAGGTATTGTTCTGGGCGTGCTTTGCCGCGACAGGTCTCGGGATGACCGTCGTAGCATGTGCCGAGGTTGAGAACGCCACCAACGAGGAAACGGCTGCCGTCCGCGCCGCGGCTCGCGACTACGTGGCCGCCGTCCGTCGCAACGATACTGAAACAATGCTCCGCGCTTGGACAGAGAGCGGCGATTACGTGGACGCAGCCGGCCAAGTAGTCACAGCGCACGAATTGATTCGCAAGCACGCGGCCGCGCCCAGGCGAGCACAATCGCCCGGCCACATTGCGATGCCCAAAAGTTCCCTGCGGTTCATTACTCGGAACGTCGCCATCGAGGACGGAACTTACGACCGCGGGACCGAGGATGACGGCGGCGTTGTGACCAGGCGATTCACGGCGGTGTGGGTCAAGCGCGACGGCCGCTGGTTGCTCGATAGCTTGCGCGAGTCCGCCACAACATCGCCGCCACGCAACGAGCGTTTGAAGCCGCTGGAATGGCTAATTGGCGAATGGGTCGGCAAAGCCGACGACTCTACGATGATCGTGTCGTCCCGCTGGAGCGACGGCGGCAACTACATCATTCGCGAGTTTGCCATTCTTGGCGAAGGCGGCGACGTGACCGGAACCGAACGCATCGGATGGGATTCCGCCGCCGGCGAATTTAAGTCGTGGATTTTCGATTCCCAAGACGGCCGCGGCGAAGGCCGTTGGAAACGCGACGGTGATCGCTGGTTGGTCGATATCACGGAAGTAACCGCCGACGGTAAAAAGGCGTTGACCTCGGCGGTTGTGGCGCCCAAGGGCGACGGGCAATACGTTTGGGAAGTGAAAACGTCAAAGGTGGGGAACGAAAACATAGCTCCGCGGCGCGTCACATTTACACGCGCGCCCGAAATCGACTAAGGGCCGTGTCAAAATGTGGGGCAGACATTCCTGTCTGCCGGAATTGGCAGGCAAGAATGCCTGCCCCACGGGTTACGAAACGGTTTCTGAAACTCCAAAGGTCACCATCATGCATCACACGGTTCACAAAACGTTGGCGTGCACGATATTTATCGTCTTTGTTGGCTGGTTCACGTTGTCGGCATCCGGGCAATCGCCAGAGGCGAACTCGGCGCAGCACGACCCATCGGCCATCGATGAGCAAGAACTCGCTCGCCGCAAGATTCTCGACAGCGATCGGTGGCGGCAAACCAATCGCGAGTTCAACGAGTGGCTGAGTGTCCAACAGGTCTACAACCCCGATGAGGTCGCGGCGATCAAGTCGAGTTTCGCACAACGAATCGCCAAAATGTCGCCCCGCGAATTGGAAGACTTTTTGAAAGACATGGAATCGCGGCTGGAGGTGCTGATGAGTCCCGAGGCCGATGATGCTCGGCAATGGCTCGCGCAGTTCATGGCCGTGGCCGTGAATCCGGAGCAGCAGCTCGGGCGTGCGCGGCCGGACGTGCTGAACATGACCGCCAGCCAAATCCGCCAGGAGTTGCAGTGGCTGCAGCAAACACGCGCGGCACGGCAGCAGTCTCAGGCTGCGTTTAGCCAAGCCCGCGCCGCGCAGGCACAGGCGGCGCGCGATGTTCGCGCCACACGGCAGCAAACACCCGAGCGAAGCCGGGATCGCTCGGCCTGGCCGGCAAACAACCCGCGCCGCCCCAGCCAATACGCGCCGCAAGCCGAACTCCGGCCGGCACCCCTGTCAATTTACACCGTGAGTCCGTGGGGCCACCCCATTTATTGGGACCCGTTGCGTAACCAGTGGTGAAGCGATTTCAGCCAATCCGCGAGGGGGCTGTCGATTCGCTGGTCGCCGCCGGCTCTTGAACGTCGAACAGGATGCTGTACAGCGCGGGCATGACGATCAACGTCAGCACGGCCGCAAACGATAGCCCGAACATGATGCACACGGCCATCGTCCCAAAGAAGGGATCCGTCAACAGCGGAATCGTGCCCAGAACCGTGGTCAACACCACCATCAGCACCGGCCGCACTTTGCTGACGCAGCCATTTAGAATCGCCTGATATTGCGGCGTTCCGGCGTTGATCTCCGCGTCGATCTTGCTTAAGACGACGATCGAGCTCTTGATCTGCTCGCCACCCAACGCGAGCACGCCCAGCAAGGCCATGAAACCGAACGGTTGGCCGGTCAGCAGAAGACCAGCCGTCACGCCAATGATGGCCAGCGGCACGATCAGCCAGACCAGCAAGGTAGCGCGTAACGAGTTGAACAAACACACAACGATAAGCACCATCAGCGCCAGCGCGTACGGCAGCGGTCTGGCTAGGGCGGTGCGGGCATCGCGCGAATCTTCGAACTCGCCGCCCCATTCGAGCGAATAACCGGACGGCAGTTCGATCTGCTCGATCTGTTGCCGCACGCGATTGAACAGTTCGCTCGGAAGGCCGATCCGCGGATCGGCATGCACCGTGAGTGTCGGGAAACGGTCGCGGCGCATCACGATCGGGTCTTCCCACACGACCTCCGTGCCGGAAGTCACCTGGTTGATCGGAATCATTCGACCGGCGACTGGACTCCAGATTTGCAGGCTTGGAATCGCGCCAACGTCGTTACGCTCGTCCCACGGCGGCCGGGCGACGATCGCTAGCAGCCGCGTCTCCTGCGGATAAATGCCCGTGCCGGCGCTACCCGGTTCGCGGTAGAAACCGACGACTCGACCTTCGAAACTGGTTTCCAAAGCGCGGGCCACCTCGACGCGCGTGATCCCGTTGCGGCGCGCCTGGAATTCGAGCAGGTCCGGGCGGATTACCTTTTCCCGCTCGCGCCAATCGCCGCGCACGCACACGGCCGTGCCGTCGTCATCGAGGATCTTCCGCGCCCGATCGCCCAATTCGCGCAACACGGCCGGATCGGGACCACGGAATCGTGCCTGGATGCGGCCACCCTGCCCCGGCCCAAGTAGAAATTTCTTGGCCACCGCGTTGGCGTTCGGGTGCCGCGTGTCCAAATAGTTTTGGATTTCATCAATCAGTCCATCGATCTTGCCTCCGTCATCGACATCCACCAGAAACTGCACAAACGCGCGGTTCTCCATCTCCGGCGAGTAAACGAGCAGGAAACGCAAGCCGCCGCCGCCGATGAACGACGTCACGTGAGTGACGCCCGGCCGGTCTTGAATGAATTTTCCCACCGCCTCGGCGAACGCCTCCGACTCGCGAATGTGCGTCCCGGCCGGCAAGTACACGTCGACCATAAACTGCGGCCTGGTGGCCGGCGGAAAAAAGCTCTGCTGCACTTTGGTAAATCCATACAACGCCAGCGCAAACGTCACCAGCGAAACCGCAACGACGGCCCAACGGAAACGCAATGCCAGCCTCAAGATACTCAGGTACGCTCGGAAGAACGGGCCGGCGTACGGATCGCGCTCGTCCGCGGCGCTTGCGCCGGCGATCGGCTTGAACATCAGGTAACTCAACAGCGGCGTGACCGTGATCGACGAAACCCAACTCAGGCTCAGCGAAATCAAGATGACCCAAAACAACGAGTTGCAGTATTCACCCGTGCTATCTTCGGAAAGACCGATCGCCGCGAAAGCGATGATGCCGATGGCCGTCGCGCCGAACAGCGGCCATTGGTTCTGGGTCACGACGTCGCGAACCACCTTCAGCTTGTCCTTGCCCGATTCGATGCCGACTTTGATCCCCTCGATCATAATGATGGCGTTATCCGTGAGCATGCACAGGGCGATGATCAGCGCGCCCAACGAGATGCGCTCCATCAAGAGGTCGCCCTTCACGTACATCACGAAGAACGTCGCCATGATCGTGAGAAACAGCACCAGTCCGATGATCAACCCCGTCTTGCGTCCCATCGCGATCAGCAGGACCACGAACACGATCGTGACCGCCTTGGCGAGATTGAACATGAAGTCGTTTGTCGCCAGGGACACGGCCTCCGGCTGAAAGTTGATTTCGCCAATTTCGATGCCGATCGGCTGATGGCTCTTGAGCCGTTCCAGAGTTCCGCGCACGCCTTCGCCCATGGTCACGACGTTTCCGCCCTGGACGGTCGAGATGCCGATACCGATCGCCGGCCGGCCGTCGTACCGCAGAAGTCGCCGAGGCGGGTCTTGATTGCCGCGCGCCAGCGTGGCCACGTCGCGAAGAAACAGTTGCCGGCCCGATTGGTCCGACCCAATCACCAGCTCGAGCATCTCCTCCGCCGAGCCGAACCCGCCCCTCGGATCGAGCGCGATGTGTTCGTCGCCGACGCGCACGCGGCCACCATCCGCCGCGATGTTTTTGGCTTGCAGTAGCCCGTAAATCTGCTCCTCGTTGATCCCCAGCCTGGCCAGCCGTTGCCGCGAGATTTCCAGAAACGCGACCTCCTGCTGCTGGCCAAACAGTTCGACGCTCTTGACGTTTGGCACCAGCAGCAGTTCGCGGCGCAAAAACTCGGCGTAGCGCCGCAACTCGGGCTGCGTGTAGCCGTCGCCCGTGATCGCCAAGAAGATGCCGTACACGTCGCCGAAATCGTCGATCACCAGCGAATTGCCGCGCACCGATGGCGGCAGCTGCGGCTGAACGTCGGCCACCTGGCGACGCAGCTCATCCCACACTTGCGGAATAGCATCGCGGTGATATCGGTCCTGAATCACCGCCGTGACCACCGACATGCCGCGCGACGACTCCGACTCCACGCGTCGAAGCTGGCCCATCTGCTGGCATGCTATTTCGATCGGGTTCGTGACCTCCTTGGCTACTTCTGCGGCGCTGGCGCCCGGATACGGCGTGATGATCAGCGCTTCCTTGATCGTGAATTCCGGGTCCTCAAGCCGGCCGATCTGCAGATAGGCGACTGCCCCACCGACCAGGACGAGCAGCATCGCCACGAACACCGTGCGACTATTGCCGACGGAAACAATTCCGGGGTTCATGGCTAACCACTCCCCAGCGCGTCGCCCAGATCGCGAACCTTCATGCCGTCTCGCAGAAACGTCACCCCGGCCACGGCGATGCGGTCGCCCGGTTGCAGGCCGTCGACGATTTCGACTTCGCCACCCGTAATGCCTCCCAGCTTCACGGCTCGCGGAGTCGCCGTACCGTCCGGCCCAATCACCCACGTCACCTGTTCACCCGACGCCTGCTTCGACACGGCGGAAACCGGCACCAGGATGCGATTGCCAAGCACGTTGGCCCGGCGGTAGCTGGCGGTTACGGTGGCCGTCATTCCCGGTAGCGCTTGAATCCCCGGCGGCGATTCCATCGCCACCCGCACGTTGAAGGTTTGCGTCGTGGGATCCGCCACCTGGGCGACCTCACGGATCCGCACGGGGAACTGAACGCCCGGCGCGCCGCTCAACTCCGCCACCATTTGCACGATGTCGGCGCTGCGAATGTCCGTAACCATCACCGCTTCCGGCACGTCGACCTCGATCTCGATCTCATCGAGGTCCTGAAACCGCACGATCGGCGCTTTGGCTTGCACGTTCTGCCCCTGCTCGACAAATCGCCGAGCAATTACGCCGTTGTAAGGCGCGCGCAACACACTATCCGCAAGTTGAATACTAGCTTCTACGACGCGCCCTTCCAGACCGCGGACCTCGGCCTCGCGGGCCTGAATTTCCTCCTCGCGGCCAATCGTGCCCATTTCGGCCAACTGCACGGCGGCCTTCTGCTCCTCGATGGCAATGCGATAGGCGGTCTCTGCAATGTCGAAATCGGCCCGCGCGATGGCGCGCCGCTGCAACAGCTCCGTCGCCCGGTTCAACTCGGCCCGCGCGTTCGCTAGCCGGGCGTCGGCCGACCGCACTTGAGCTTCGCGCCGCAGGCGCTCCTCGGGTCGTTCGCCCGCGCGGAGCGCCGTCAAATTGGCTCGCGCCTGATCGAGCTGACCTTGGAGCGACGTGAGCCGCGCCTGGAATTCATCCTGTCGCAACTCGGCGATTACGTCGCCCTTGGCGACCTGCTGACCTTCCTTCACCGGAAGTTTTACCAACAGGCCGGGAACCTGAAACGCCAGCTCCACGCGTCGCGACGCCTCCACTTTTCCAGGAAACGAACGGACGCGAACGTCTTCTCCGGCCGCCACCACCATGGTCTTGACCGGGCGAATCGCCTCGGACGCGGGCGGCGCCTCCGGCGAGCAACCCGCTGCCAGACAGGTCACGGACAAGGCGGCCAACAAAATTCGACGCTTGGGCCGACTTTCGTAGCTTGGACTGTTCATTTCCGCCTCGATATCAGATCCGCCGGGGACTGGCTCATTTTTGCGCAGTCTGCGGAGCAAAAATGTGCCTGTCCCCTTCTCCGCAGCGTTGTAGCTGGCCTCTATGAGGCCGGTTCGCTTTCATCGGCCAGGGTCACAGACCCCAGCTACAGGTTTGAAACGGCTTCTAGTGATTTTTTGCCACTCTTGAGAACATAACGAGTCCACCCTCAAAAATCAATTCTCGATCGCGAATCGTTGACTAGCGGCGACCGTCCTTGCCGTTTTGCGAAGCCTCAAGCGCGTTGATAAAATGACCGTAGTGTTGAGCTGGGATGATCCACTGGTTCAAACGAGTGTCGGGGTGCCGCATGAGTTCGTTGCGAATCGCTGCCGCGACGTGGTTCGTCGTAATCTGTCCTTGCGTGGTCGTCCAAGCCCGCGTGTGGACCGATTCCACCGGTCGCTACACGCTGGATGCCGAATTGGTCTCGGTGAATGATCGGACGGTCGTGTTGCAACGCGCCGACCACGAAATGGTGGCCATTCCGATCGACAAGCTTTCCCAACAGGACCGCGAGTTTCTCAAGTCGAAGGAAGCGGCCGAGCTCGTCCGCAAGTCGAACGAAAACGTGCAGACCTGGACGCTGCGCGACGGCATGAAAATCACGGGGCGGATCGTTGAGTACGCCCAGCGCGACATCACGCTGCAGCGGCGACGCGGACGAATCTACGTGAACGACCGCCTGCTCGACAACTTGCCGGAATTCTATCGGCAGCTGATTCCCAAGATCGTGGCCCACGTCGAAAACTTGCAGCGCGACGATCGCGCGTCGCTCGAGGCCTGGCTCGTGCGCCAGAGAGGGCAGCCCAGGACGATTCACCTGGAAGGCGTCGTGCTCGAAGCCGAGAACGGCGATGAATACGCCATACCGTTCTTCATGCTCTCCGACGAAGACTTGAACGTGTTGAAACCGCGCTGGTCGGAATGGCAAGCCGCGGCCAACAAGAACGATTACATGGGTCACGAGAACCACACGTTTCTGTTGCGATCGCTGGCGGCAGCCCGGCATCGCGATCGGCTTGTGAACCGCGAAATCGCGCTGATGAAGCTGCAACTGCAGGCCGTTCAGGCGGGAATTACCTCCCTGTGGGAAGTGACGCTCTATCCGGCCGCCGGCCAAAGTGGGCCGCCGCTGTGGGTCGTGGTCCCGGGACGGAACAGCCGCCAGGCGACGGCCACCGCCCTGGAACGGCACCCGGGCTACGTCGCCGGGCCGGTGCGCCGGGTGGCCGGCTAGTTTTGGCCCCCGAAAGCGCCGTCGGAAACAAGCTGAACCCCCCTGGCGGCAGCTTGAAATCGCTGCCTGCCGAAACCAGAATAACAGCTAGGTGCGGCCGGAGCCTGGACGTGACGGCTCTGAATTCGCATTGCGGTTCAATTCTCATCTCATCGAAGAGGCGATCATTCCCATGTCAACAACTTCCCGCGCTGTCGACGCTACAACCTTGGCCGACGAATTGCGCATGCTTCGTTCGTCGTGGATTTGGTTCCTGGTGCTCGGCATTGCCATGGTGGCAATTGGAACGTTCGCGATTAGCTGGGCGTGCATCACCACCATCACGGTTGCCGCAACCTGGCTGTTCGGTTTCTTGATGATCGCCGGCGGCATCGCTGAAATCGTCAACTCGTTCTATGCGGGTCGCTGGAGCGGAACCCTGGTCCACCTGCTACTCGGCGTCTTGTATGCGGCCGTCGGCCTGATGATCGTCGACCAACCGCTAGACGCGGCCGAGAAATTGACGCTGATCATCGCGATCTTCCTGATCCTTAGCGGCATCTTCCGAATCGTGTTCGCGATCAGCGAACGATTCACCGGCTGGGGCTGGGTGCTGCTCAACGGCGCCGTGACGCTGTTCTTGGGCATCCTCATCTACAAGCAGTGGCCGTCGTCAGGATTGTGGGTCATCGGCCTGTTCATCGGCATCGACCTGATCTTCAACGGCTGGGCCTGGATCATGCTCGCGATTGGGCTGCGAACGGCGCCTAAGACCGTGTAACGCCCACAGCTTTCAACTTTTGCCAGACCGCCGAGCGCGCGTGGGCGTCCGAGCTGTTGTTAAGCTGAGAAAGCTCGCTTTGAATTTCCGCGTCGATTTCCTGCTGATTGTCGTGGTAGTAGGTCATCGCCGCGTGAACTTCGGCCAACGTCAAATAGGGGTAATGCCGCACGATATCCTCGGGCCCAAGCCCGCGACCAAGATAGTCCATCACGATCATCGCCACGCGCGTGCGCGGATGACTCTCCAACCGCGCCGGCGATCCCGAATCCTTCACAATGTGCGGATAGGTAGTAGTCGTGCTCATTGATGCTCCCTTAACACAATCTTAGCATCGGCCAATTATCGTTCCAAGCTCCCCATTCCAAGCCGGTTTATCCCGGCGCTTTCAACGTCCCTTTTTCGCTTTCCTTTTCCGCTTCCGCTACGGCACACGGAGTGTGCCTGTTATATTGTCGCTGATTTGCGGCCGTTGTAAGCGATTTCGCGGTCGTGTTGATCAATGGGCCGTTTGAGCCGACAATAGTGGAGCATCCAACCTGGGATGACACGTAGGACAGTCTCTCCGAGACTGCCGGAATCGAGTCTTCGCCCCGGCGAATCTTCGATCGGAGAGACTCGTCTACGTGTCATGCCAGCATTGACGAACGACTAGATGCACAATACGCAAGGAGCGCTTGAAAATGCCAACGGACAAACCTGAATGACGTTAGCAAGGATCGGAATGATAGAAGTCCGCAATTTTGCGATAATTGGAAGAGTTTTATACCCGTCGTTTCATGGCCCTAGCGGAGCATCCAACCTAGGATGACACGTGGGGGCAGTCTCTCCGAGACTGACGATTTGAGTCTTCGCCCCGGCGAATCTTCGATCGGAGAGACTCGTCTACGTGTCATGCCAGCATTGACGAGCCAATACGTTGTTGGCCGTTCTGGGACACCTGGGCAGTACGTGGCGCATGGTATCGATGTCGACGCAGCCGCGAATTGCGATCTTGATATTCGTCGCGGCTGGAATTGCGCTCGCTTCGTCGGCCGCGGCCGAGCCAGCGGTCGATTTCAATCGCGACATTCGCCCGATCTTGTCGAACAGGTGTTTTGCATGTCATGGACCGGATGACGCGCGGCGCGAAGCCGGCTTGCGGCTGGACGATGCGCAGATTGCGACGCATGAGTTGGAATCGGGCGCCACGGCGATCGTGCCCGGTAAACCGGAGGCCAGCGAGCTGATCGCTCGAGTGACCAGCACGGACGACGCCATGCGGATGCCACCGACCGAGTTTGGCAATCCCCTGACGCCGCGGGAAGTCGACACGTTGCGGAGCTGGATCGAGCAAGGGGCTCGCTATGCGGCCCATTGGTCTTACGAAAAGCCGGTGGCGGCCGTGCCGCCGGTCGCTCCGCCTGAATGGAAGCAGTGGCCCCGTAACGAGATCGATCTGTTTGCTCTGCAGGCGATGCAGTCGCACGGGCTGCATCCCTCGCCGGAGGCGGATCGCTACACATTGGCGCGGCGCGTTTTTCTCGATTTAACTGGCTTGCCGCCGACGGTTGAGGAGGCCGAGGCGTTTGCGCGGGACGCGGATTCGCAGGCTTACGAGAAGCTCGTCGACGATCTGTTGCATCGCCCGACGTATGGCGAGCATTGGGCGCGGAATTGGCTGGATTTGGCGCGCTACGCGGACAGCGCGGGATACGCCGACGATCCACCGCGGACGATCTGGGCTTTTCGCGACTGGGTCATCAAGGCCATCAGTGCGAACATGCCGTTCGATCGGTTCACGATCGAGCAGATCGCCGGCGACCTGCTGCCCAACGCGACGGAAGTTCAGCTGATTGCGACCGCGTTTCACCGCAATACGATGACGAACAATGAAGGCGGGACGCAAGATGAGGAATTTCGCAACGTCGCCGTGGTTGATCGGGTGAACACCACGCTGGCGGTGTGGATGGGGACCACGATCGCGTGCGCCCAGTGTCACAATCACAAATACGATCCGATTTCGCAGCGCGAGTTCTTTGAGGTCTTCGCGATGCTGAACAATACGCAGGACGCCGACCGGCTCGACGAGTCGCCCGTACTGCCGATTTTTTCCGACGAGCAGCGTCGTCGGTGGATGCAGGTGGATGGCCGTATCGCCGGATTGCAGTTGATGATGATGACGCCGGCGAGCGCATTCTCGGTTGAGCCCGCATTTTGGCCGCAGTCAATCGCGGCGCTCCATGAATTGCAGCCCACGACATCCGTGCCAATCCAGCGCGAGTTGCCAGGGGCGCGCCGCGAGACGCGAATTGCGAATCGTGGCAACTATCTCGATCCCGGGCCGGCGGTAACGCCGGGCTTCCCAGCTGCCTTTCACGCTCCAGGTGGAGATGGGCCGCCGAATCGTCTGCAACTAGCGAAATGGCTTGTGAGTCGGGAGAATCCGCTCACCGCGCGAGTCATTGCCAATCGATTTTGGGAAACGCTGTTCGGTCGCGGCATCGTGGGGACGAGCGAGGAGTTCGGATCGCAAGGCGAGCCGCCGACGCATCCTGAGTTGTTGGGTTGGTTGGCGGTGAAGTTCATGGACGGCGGCTGGGACTCGCGAGCGCTCATTCGTTTGATGGTGACGTCCGCCGTCTACCGCCAGTCCAGCCAGATCGCGGATAGCGCCGCGATGGTGGATCCGGATAACCGCTGGTTGGCTCGCGGCCCGCGCGTGCGCATGAGCGCCGAGATGGTGCGCGACCAGGCGTTGGCAGTCAGCGGATTGCTGAGCAACAAAATGTACGGGCCGCCCGTGCGTCCGCCGCAACCCAACATGGGTCTGACGGCTGCCTTTGGTGGCTCGACTGACTGGGCGACGAGTGAAGGCGACGATCGGCTCCGCCGTGCCATTTATACAACCTGGCGGCGCAGCAATCCGTATCCATCGATGGCCACGTTCGACGCTCCGAACCGCGAAGTTTGCACGTTGCGCCGCACGGCGACGAATACGCCCTTGCAAGCGCTCGTGACGCTGAACGATCCAGTTTTTGTTGAGGCCTCGCAAGGCTTGGCTCGTCGAGCGATCCAACATTCACAGGCCGTGGACGAGCGAATCGCGTATGCGTTTCGCCGTTGTCTGCTGCGCCCGCCGACCGGAAATGAGCTGAAACTGCTCGAGGATCTTTATCGAGAGTCGCGCGCCCATTTGGCGGGCCGGTCGGAAGACGCCGTGAAACTGGCGACAAATCCTCTTGGCGAATTGCCGCCGGGCATCGATGCGGTCGACGCGGCCTCGATGACCGCCGTTTGCAACGTGCTGCTCAATCTGGACGAAATGTTTTTGAAGAGATAGTGCCATGAACCCAGCAAAACTCGCGGACATCACGCGTCGGCACTTTCTGTCGGGCAGCGGACTGGGTCTAGGTGCGTTGGCGTTGTCGGCGCTGACCGGGAAGCAAGCGCGTGCGGACGTTGCCATCAATCCCCAGCAGCCGCTCGATACGCGTTTGCCGCCGCTCGCGCCGCGGGCCAAGCGCGTGATCTATCTGCATCTGACCGGTTCGCCGCCCAATCTGGATGTGTACGACTACAAGCCCGAATTGGTGAAACGCGATGGGCACGATTGTCCGCAGCAATTCCTCGCGGGCAAGACGTTTGCATTCACGTCCGGCGTGCCCAAGCTGATGGGGACGCCGCGGAAGTTTGCACGGTACGGCAACTCGGGAACCTGGCTATCGGATGCGGTGCCGCATTTCCACGCGGCGGACATCGTGGATGAGATGTGCTTCATCCACTCGATGAACACCGATCAGTTCAACCACGCGCCTGCCGAGCTGCTGATTTATACCGGTTCGCCGCGCTCGGGTCGGCCTGCGTTGGGCTCGTGGGTGACCTATGGACTGGGGACCGAAAATCAGAACCTGCCGGGCTTCGTCGTGCTGATCAGCAGCGGAGTTCAACCGAACGGCGGATCGAACTCGTATGGCAGCGGGTTTCTGCCTTCGGTGTTTCAAGGCGTGCAGTGTCGTTCGAAGGGCGATCCGGTGCTCTACGTTTCCGATCCAGCGGGCATGGACCGCGAGCTGCGTCGGCGCTCGCTCGATACGCTTCAACAACTGAACCATCTGCAAGTTGATGAATTGGGGCATCCAGAGACGCTGACGCGCATCGCCCAGTACGAGCTTGCATTCCGCATGCAAGTATCGGTGCCGGAGGTGATGGACATCGGCCGCGAGACCAAGGAAACGCTCTCCGCCTACGGCGCTCAGCCGGGGGAAAGCAGCTTCGCGAACAACTGCCTGCTCGCCCGGCGCCTGGTCGAACAAGGTGTTCGCTACGTTCAGTTGTTCGACTGGGGCTGGGACTTCCACGGCACCGCGGAGGAAAGCGGCCTGACCGACGGACTCACGAAGAAGTGGGCCGCGACGGATAAGCCGATCGCCGCGCTCCTCCGCGACTTGCGGCAGCGGGGACTGCTCGACGACACGTTGGTCATCTGCGGCGGGGAGTTCGGGCGAACCCCGTTTCGCGAGGGCCGTACCGCCAGCAGCCAGATTCTGGGCCGCGATCACTTTCCGGACTGTTTCACCATGTGGCTTGCCGGCGGCGGCGTCAAAGCGGGCCTGAACTACGGCCAGACCGATGAGCTGGGCTTCGGCGTCGTGGAAAACAAAGTCCACGTTCACGATCTGCAGGCGACGATCATGCACCTGCTCGGCTTCGATCACGAGCGGCTGACGTTCCGTTTCCAAGGCCGCGACTACCGCCTGACGGACGTGCACGGAAGCGTGGTGCAGGATGTATTAGCGTGATGGTTGCGAGTTTTTTTCCGCAACTCGGTCAGCGATGTTTACGAGCGGGAAGAAAAACGGGAAGAAAAACGCATCAGAACTGCTGTGTTGAAAACACGGTGTATCCCAGTGTGGGAGGCGTTTCCGACGCCGATGTCGCTCGAAAGTTGAGAACGCGATTGGCCTCGCAGAGGCCTCCCACACGAAGTTCTCAACAGAGCACGTCAGAACTATTCGCCCAGGTTCAGGGATGGTCGGCGGTCGGCCCCGCTTTTCGGGCGCAGGCAGTGGTGCAGTTTGCAGTCGTCTCGCTCCGCGAAACGCAATTTCCTCTTGCGGAGCAAGAGGACTAGCACCCTTTTTGTCCAGGCACCAGCGCCGCAATCAGTGCGCGGAGGACAAAGTGCTGGTATCGTTTCCTCGCCGCGTTGCGCCGCACCCCTAGAACTACAGGGCAAACGGGAGTTTGGCCGTGACAATAACGGCAAATTCTGTCCCGAAAAATCGCCTTCGCCGAACGGGACAACATTCGAGGCGAGTGGTTTAGGCGCGAGCACTGAGCACGGAGCAGGAATTCTTACTCCCAGCTCCCAGCTCCTCGCTCCCAGCTCCTCGCTCCCCGCTCCTCGCTCCCCGCTCCCCGCTCCCCGCTCCTCGCTCCCCGCTCCCAGCTCCCCGCTCCCAGCTCCCCGCTCCCGGCAGGTGGCCGCGATCCAATTGGCTTGTTAGATTGGACATCCCGAGCGTGACTCAGGAAACCTACCGATGAGACAAATATTGACACTACTATTGGCGCTGACCGCGACGTTTTTCGTCGGTCGCGTGGCATCGCTTGTTGCCGCGGAAACGGCCGACGTCGTCGTGTATGGCGGCACGTCGTCGGGCATCGTTGCGGCCATTCAGGCCAAGCGCAGCGGCAAGAGCGTCGTGCTCATTGAGCCGTCGAACCATTTGGGCGGACTTACGACGGGCGGACTGGGGGCGACGGACATCGGTAACAAGCGTGTGATTGGCGGGCTGGCGCGCGACTTTTATCGCCGCGTTTGGAAGCATTATCAAGACGACGCGGCCTGGGTTCACGAACAACGCGATGCGTACAACGGTCGCAACGTGCGATGCAACCCGCGGGACGACACAATGTGGACGTTCGAGCCGCACGTGGCATCGCGGATTTATCGCGAGATGCTGGCGGAGGCCGGCATTACGCCGATTCTCAATGAACGACTGGATCGCGCCAGCGGTGTGAAAAAGAACGGGCCGCGGATTGTATCGATCACGACCGAAAGCGGCCGCACGTTCGCGGGCCGGGTGTTCATCGATGCGACGTATGAAGGCGATCTGATGGCGGCGGCGGGCGTGAGCTATCACGTTGGCCGCGAAGGCAACGATGTTTATGGCGAGACGCTCAATGGCGTGCAGCCGAGCCTGAACACGAAGAATCATCGCTTCACGCAGCCGGTCGATCCGTACGTGAAGCGCGGCGATCCCTCGTCTGGCCTGCTGTGGGGTATTCAGCTAACAAAACTGCCGGCCGAAGGCAGCGGCGATCGCGCGGTGCAGGCTTATTGTTATCGCTTGTGCACGACCGATGTGCCCGAGAATCGCCGCCCCTGGCCAAAGCCGGTCGATTACGATGAGTCGCGCTACGAGCTATTGCTGCGCAATTTCGAGGCGGGCGATCATCGCGCGCCCTGGCATCCGACTTGGATGCCCAATCGCAAGACCGATACGAACAACAACCACGCCTTTTCGACCGACCATATCGGCGGCAACTACGATTACCCGGACGCCGACTACGCGACGCGCGAGAAGATCGTTGCCGACCACGCCTCATACCAGCTGGGGCTAATGTGGACGCTGGCCAATCACGAACGCGTGCCGCCGAATGTGCGCGACGAATTTCAGAGCATTGGTTTGGCAAAGGATGAGTTCGTCGAAAACGACAATTGGCCGACGCAGCTTTACGTGCGCGAGGCGCGGCGGATGATCGGGCCGTACGTGATGACCGAGCACAATTGCCGCGGCACGCAAGTCGCGGAGGATTCCGTCGGCATGGGCGCTTACGGCATGGACAGCCACAACTGCCAGCGTTACGTCACGCCGGAAGGCGGCGTGCAGAATGAAGGAGACGTGCAGGTACACGGCTTCAAGCCGTACCCAATCAGCTATCGCGCGATCGTGCCGAGAGCCGAAGAGTGTGACAATTTGCTCGTGCCGGTGTGCGTTTCCAGCTCGCACATCGCCTACGGCTCGATTCGGATGGAGCCGGTGTTCATGATCCTGGGCGAATCGGCGGCGACAGCTGCGGCCCTGGCGATCGATCGGGACGTTGCCGTGCAAGAGATCGACTACAGCGAACTGGCGGTGGGTCTGCGCGCGAGCGGACAAATACTCAACGTCCGCTGACCGAGCCGGTCACATTCCGGTCGTCTTCTTATAGTCGCGATCACGGAAGACCCACATCGGATCGCGGCCAACGACATAATAGACGGTGTCGATTGGTTCCGCATCACCTTGAAAACTCAGCCGGACGGCAAACTGCTTTGGTCCCTGCGTGGTCGGGACCTCCTTCTCGACGGAAAAGCCGGTGAGCTTTTTGCCTGCTTTCCAATCGGAATCCTGCGGCTCGACGGCGGCGGCGTCTTGACCTTCGATGCGTTGCATCGTCTTGCCGTTTTGCCAGGCGGCGAGCGCCGTTTCCACGGCTTGCCGCCCAGCACTTTCACTGGGTACGTAGTCCTCGTGACTGGCGGAGCCACAGCCACCGGCCATCAAACTCAGTACTACGCAGTTTGCAATTGATGAAATCTTGGTTCGCATGGCAGTTTCCCCAGAAGCGAGAGTCATACCGCGGCCCCAACCGGCGCTGGATTTCGCTGCAACGACGGGTTTTCGACCGGCGTCGCGTCACGCGCTGCCGGGTGAAGTTTGCGCCAACGGCGGCGTCGCACGAAGTAGAACAGAACCGGCAGCAACAAATCAATAACCTCGTCGGCCACGAGAATGCCGCCGAGCACCGGGGCCGCCATCGGTCGGATCACGTCGGCCCCAGGTCCGGTGGCCCACAGCATCGGCGCCAGGCTGATGATGGTGGTCGCTTCCGTGAGCAGCTTCGGCCGCAGGCGATGGACGGCCCCATCCAGCACGGCTTGCCGCAATTGCGGCAGGTTGATCGCTTCGAGCCCGCCCGCCTTGGCCACGGCTTCGCGCAGATACACGAGCATGATGATCCCGGTAGCTGCCGCCATGCCGAAGCAAGCGATGTAACCAATCCACACTGTGATTGAGAAGTTGAAACCGCAGAGCCATTGAAAGAACACGCCTCCGGCGATGGCCCCTGGTATGGCCAGCAGCACGAGTGCGGCATCGGCCAGGTCGCGGTAGGTAGCGTAGAGCACGAGGACGATGAGCGCCAACACGATTGGCATCAACAAAACAAGACGGCGTTGAGCCCGCAACTCGCTTTCGAATTGCCCGGTCCACTCGACGTGGACGCCCTCGGGCAGCTTGGCTTTCGCGGCAACCTCGCGTCGCGCTTGATCGACGAAGTCCAATGAGCCGCGACCGCGGACATTGGCCCGCACGTAAGTCCGCAACAATCCGTTTTCGCTCTTGATGGCGGCCGGGCCTTCCGCCGTTTGCACATCGGCCACGTCGCCAAGCGTGACGTAGGATGGAGTCGTCTGTGAAATGGGGACAGGCCGGGCACCATCGCGGCGATGGTCGTGCGGAGTCTTCGGAGCAAAATGTGCCTGTCCCGTTGGACTCGCGACGACCGGCAATCGTCGCAGCGACGCTTCATCCTCACGCCAGGAGCGCGGGAATTGCACGCGCACATCGCGCCGGGCGCGGCCGTCGGTCAACGTGGTGGCCAGCGTGCCGCCCAGCGCTGCTTCGACGGTTTGATTCACGTCCGCAACGCGCACGCCAAGAGTGGCGGCGGCAGATCGATCGACGCGAATATCCAGATAGCCCTTGCCGCGGATCGGATCGATGACGACGTCGGCCGCGCCGGGCACTTGCCGGACGATGGCGCCCACCCGATCGGCGGCCGCGACAATATCCGGGAGCTTGCGCCCCAGCACGCGCACTCCGACCGTGGTGTTGACGCCGGTCGCCAGCATATCCACGCGGTTCTGGATGGGCATCGTCCAGACGTTCGTCCAACCTGGCATTTGCACGGCCTGGTCCAGCTCGCCGCCGAAGCCGGCAAGCGCCTCGCGCTCCACTCGCCATAAGTAAACGCTTCGGCCAAGCTTCTTTGCTACCGCTTGCTGCAATTCGTCGAACAGCGGTTGGGCACGGTGTGGTGGAGGCGGCGACGCTACAGACGCGTGATGATGAGAGGCGGCACGTTTCGATGCGACCGGCGGCTGCGCACGCCACGCGTCGATAAGCCGGATCGCTTCGGCAAGTCGCTCGTCCAAGACTGGCTGGCAACGCAAATGCTCTTCCAGGACGAGGCGAGTAAATGTTCCCGCCCCGCGCGGCAACAATTCGTCGTCAAGCGCTCCAATATGCGTCGACCACAAGCGGTCGTGTTGAGCGAGTACGTCCGCATGGAGTCGTTGACGAAAAGTCTTCGGCTGCTTGCCCGCGAGCATCGCCACCGCGCCGGATACTCGACCGAGCGGACTGTGTACATCGGCAAACAGGTCGGCTTCGGGTTCGCAGAGCTTTAGCTGTATGAGACTGTCGGAAACGGACCGCATGATTGCGCCGATGGCGTAGGAATTCGGTCCTGAGTGCATCGACTGACCGAATTCGGCCGGCACTTCGCTGGCGATTCGCGTCAGGTCGGTTTCAGCCGCTCGGCGCGACAAGCGTCCATGCTGCCACAATAATTCCACGCAGCGCTCGATCGTAAACCGGTTCAGTTGGACGGCCAATTCACGCTGAAATTCCGCGTTCCGCTCGCAAGCATAGGTGCGCATGAGACCGTCGAAGCGCGGCAGCGCCGTGTCGGCCGTTTCTGCCGCTGCCACGTCGCATGCAGGTTTATCGCCGGGCGACGCCACCAGTCCTCGAGCGACGAGTTCATCGAGCACGACGCGACTTATCCTCTCCGCATCGGACGATCTGAGTTTTCGACTTGGCCAGAAATTTTCCGGCCGAAACTCGACCATGGTCTCAATCATGTCGAGCGGCGCCGGATCGGTGGGCGTGTCGGCGCGGCCCGACTTGCCGACGACCATGGCCACCTCCGGAAAGCGGCACAGCACCATGTCGCGGGCCTTCAAATCATCGATCGATTGCGTGATCCCGGCCAACGGCACAGTGATCGGCATGTCCATCACCATGCCTTCGGAGAGCGGCGTCATTAAATCGTGCCGCAGTGGGTCAATATTCTGATCGGCCACGAGGGCCAGAAGAATCAAACTCGCGATGGCCAGGCTTCGGGACCGTCGTGTGCTGGCGATGAGGCCGAGCGTCGCAATGCCGGCGGCAAGCGTGCCCAGGGATAACCAGCGGATTCCCAACGGTGCAAAGCCGAGCAGCATGGTCGCGGCAAGGACCCACACCAGCGGCGCTGGATTTGAGAGCAGATAGTCTAACACGGGGCGATAGACGTCCATGATGCTCCGCACCAACGGGTTTTCGCGCTCGCCGCGGAGCCGGCCGCGAACCAGGAGTGTGCACAGCGCGGGCACGAGCGTAATCGCGAGGACGGCCGCGGCCGCAAGCGCGGCCGACTTGGTCACAGCCAACGGCCAGAACATCTTTCCCGCCGCTCCGTCCAGCGCAAACACCGGCAAAAACGACAGCAGCATGATGAGAATTGAAAAGAAGATGGGGCGACCGACCGTCTTGCAAGCCGGCAGGACAACGGAGCGTGTATCGCCGCGCACGCTCTGGCTGCCGAAGCGGCGATGCAGCGTGAACATTGCGTTCTCCGCAATCACAATCGACGCATCGACCAATACGCCGATCGACACCACGATTCCGGCCAAGGTCATGATGTTCGTTTCGATATCGGCGATTCCCGTCCGTCGCAGGAGCCAGATGGTCAAGAAGGCCGAGAGCACGGCAATCGGCAGCGTGACGACGATCACAAACGATGTTCGCACGTGCAACAAAACCAGAATGACGCACAAACAAGCGGCGATGATCGCCTCCAGCAGCGTGCGCGTCACCGTGCGAATCGCGCCCCGGATCAGCGGAGTGCGATCGTACACCGTCACGATGCGCACTCCTGGCGGCAGCGACGGTTGCAGCTCATCGATCTTGGCCTTGATGCGCTCGGTAAGCCGTAACGGGTTTTCGCCGAATCGCATCGACACGACGCCGCCGGTCACTTCATTTCCATCTTTTTCGAATGCGCCGCGTCGCGGCTGCGGTCCAAGGCGAATCTTGGCCAATTCGCCCAAGCGCACGCTGCGATTCCCATGCACCGGAATGACGACGTTTTCCAGATCGCTTATTGTTTGGGCGACGGCCGTGCTGCCTTCTTCGAGTCCGGCTGATTGACCAAGGCGGTTGGCGGCGCGGACGACATACTCGGCGCCCGACTTCTGCATGACGTGACCGGTCGCTCCGAGGTTCGATTTACGGACTTCGTCGACAATTGACGCCACGGTGATTCCATACAACGGCAACCGTAGCGGATCGACTTCGATTTGATATTCACTGGTGAAGCCGCCCACGCTGGCGACCTCGGCCACACCGGGCACTGAGCTCAACTGCGGGCCCACAAACCAATCCTGAATATCGCGCAGTTCGTTGAGATCGTGGTTCGTACCTTCCACGGTGTACCAAAAGATTTGGCCTGTGGCGGGAGATTCCGGGGCCAGGTACGGCGTGATGCCGTCGGGCAGGGATTGCCCGGCTCGAGTCAAACGCTGGGCGACCTCGCGTCTGGCCACATCCACGCCGATGCCGTCCTCGAATATCACATGCAGCATCGAGAAATTCACTTCGCTGGAGCCGCGCACGACGCGTACCCCCGGCAGTCCCTGCAGGATCACCGAGAGCGGAAATGTGATGTGGTCTTCCACCTCCTGCGGATCGTGGCCCTGCCACGGCGTGAAGACGATGACCTGGTTCTCGGAAAGATCGGGCGTGGCGTCGACCGGTGTATTCACGACTGCCGCCAGGCCCGCCATCGCCAACAGTCCGGCCCCTGCAATCACCAGCCAACGCCAACGGATCGAAAACTCGATGATGCGTTCGATCATGGTCTTCGATCCGGATTACGCGGCACCGAATCAGTCGGCAGATACTTGGCCGGTTCCTTGAGCAGCGCCCGTTCACAGCCGGCGCAACAAAGAAAGACAACTCGGCCGTCGACAACCAGCCGCTCGGGTTTTCCCATGGAACCGAGCGGCAGCTTTGTCACCGGGCAAACGCGCTGGCGGCGTGCGAGCCGCTCGTCCTCCGGCGAGAGCTCGGACAAAGCCGCATCGATCTCCGCTTGCTTTGTGGGCTCAGAGTCGTCGGGGGCTGGCTCATTTTGCGGAGTCTTCGGAGCAAAATGTGCCTGTCCCCCTTTCCGCAAACGCGGAGAAGTTGCGGACGGCGTAATCGCTGGCTGCGTTTCGCTCGCGGAGCTGGCATTGGTCGTAGCACCAAAGTACGCGGCGGACGTATTCGCATTCAGGCGCGTCTCGGCATCGAGCAAAAACGCACCGGCGGAGGCAACTTTCTGACCAGCCTGCAGGCCGCTCACAATCGCGAAATATCCCGGAACGCGTTGCCCCACGACGACCTCCACGCCTTCGAACATGCCCTCGCCACGATCGACGTACACGAAACGACGATTGCCGGCGTCGATCACGGCGCTTTCTGGCACCGCCAAGACTTCGCCCGGCGGCCGATAGACGACTACTCGCGGCACGAGCGGCATACCATTGCACCGTTCACATTTGTGCCCGGTCTCGCGCGCGATGACTTGCGGATGCATCGGGCACCAAAACCGCAAGCGCTCGTTTTCGGCGAGCGGCTGCTCGACGACGGGCAGTCCGTCGCGCGGACATTTGCCGGTTGCGAGTGCAATCACATCACCGTGCGCGGGGCAGACGAACACGCTTCGCGGCTCGCCGGTCGCGAGCGGCTCAGGATTGGTCGGCTGGGAGCGAAAGGGGTCGACGCCCGCGATCGGCATTTGGAACTGGGCCGCGACCTCCATCCCCGGCGACAAGTCGTGGTGCGCCCCATCGAGAATAAGGCGCACCGTGGCTGCAATTGGTTGCGCGGATGTAGCGAAGTCGATGCTTTCCACCCGCGCCGTCCAAGGCCCCTGTCCTGGTCGCGTCGCGGCAGTAATTTCGACGTTTTGATCACGTCGCAGCATTGCCGCGTCGTTGTGCGAAAGCGAAACGTCGACATACGAAGATCCCGCATCGCTTTCGGCCGTTTTGTCGTCGGCCTTCAGAAATCCATAAGCAGCGAGCTCCCGCGCCAGTGGCATGTACCTTGCCGCCGACGTTCGCACCCCCGCCAGCTGCAGGCGATACGGCGAGTATTGCATTCGCGACACCACGCCGTTGGGCAGTTGCACCGCCCCGCCTATTTTGCGGCGCACAAGTGCCATGTTGCAGACTGGACACTTCGCCGGCCAATCGGAGATGACTCCGGGGCACATTGGGCAAAAGTATTCGGTGTTGCTGGAAATGGCCTGCGGCGCGTCGCTTTGGCCGAAGGTCGTCAACCGATCCCAATAGGCGCGCAGAGTGTCCCACTTTCCGACCACCAAAAAAGCAATCGCAAACACGATCACGAAGCGCAGTCGAAATTGCGCCAGCCGCCAGGCAGCGCGCAGTCGCTCGTACCACGCGCGGAATGCAATGCGGGGCGAGTCGCTATTCGCTCGTCCATTGGCGGACTGGCCATCGCGAGGTAGCGGGTCGCTGGAAATCATGTGAAGAGAAGTCAGGGCGCAGTCGGGCCGGCCGGCATTGGATGGTCCCAATGCGCGAGTTGCTCGTAATCCGCTTGCCGGAACACCCACAGCGGATCGATTCCAATCACGCAATACCGGACCCGCTCGGTTTGCGCGGGCCGATCGAGATTGAGTTCCACCTCAAACCAACGTCCGCCTTCGACAGACACTTCGCCAAGAATTGTGAAACGATTCAGTGTTTGGCCATCTCGACGATGCTGGTCCACGAGTTCGACGCGGCGCTGACCGTCGATTGAGAGCCGGCCGACGTTCCCCTGCTCCCATGCTCGCAATGCGACGGTCAAAGCCGCGCGGGCGACACTTTCCTGCGGCACGTAGCGCGAACGATAGTCCGACGGTCTGCAGGCCGAAACAGAAGCAACCGCCAGCATCACCGCCAACGCGCGAGCGCCGCACTTTCCCAAGATGAGCATGGCGGCCTCACTACGGAATCGCGACATCGGTTTCGTCGCCGTTGCGGGTTCCCAAGGCGCGCCACACCGCCAGGGAGATTTCATCGCGGACGAAATGCACCGATGCGTCGCCCATCATGACGTATACGCCGCCCGGGTGGCGGCTTGAAGGCGGCACTTGCATCGCCATGTTGGTCATTCCGCCGGAAAAACCGGTGCCGCCGCAGGTGTTGGTGTTTGGGGTCGACGTGTGGTTGTAGAGCGTGCAGCAGTTTTCGCCCATCACCCAGCTCCAGCCCCACTTGCTGGTGAGCGGCGTGGCGGTGGCTGGAACGGTACTTGTGCACGTGGTAAAGGTGGCGTCGAGCGTCGGCTGGTCCGACATCACGAACATATCCGCTTTGGGATCCGGCTCGCCCAAACCGCGAATTTTCTCGCTGAAGATGGCCGTCTTGCTGAGTCCGTCGGTAACCTGACCGGAGCGGACTTCGCTCTTGAAATACAACATGCCGGACTGAAGCTCGTTCGGCGATTTATCCGAGGGGGCGGGCGGCTCGTCGCCCCGATCGCACAACCAGTTTCCCTGGTTGCCGGCGTAATTGTTCTGCCCCGGCCAGCTGGGATCGGCAACCGCTTGATCGGATGGGCACAAAAATGTCGGCACAAGCGTGCGCGACGCATCGCGGTTCTCGCCGCCAGGATTCTGAAAGGCCGGCATGAAGGCGATTACGCCGCCCATGCCAGGAGTCTCTGGCGGGAACTTGAAGTTGATGGACGCCGCGAGGCTTTGCTCCTCCATGTATCCGAGTAGCTGGGAGTGCACACTCCAGCGCGCATAGACGGGCGTCGGCGCCGCATAGCTTGGTCCTTTGCCGAATGGATAGGCTTTGCGCGAACTATGGTAATTCTCCAGCCCCAAGCCGATTTGCTTGAGGTTGTTCATGCACTGGGTACGTCTCGCGGATTCCCGCGCCGCTTGAACGGCGGGCAGCAGCAGTGCAATGAGAATGCCGATGATCGCGATCACGACCAACAGCTCAACGAGCGTGAAACCCCTTGGCCCACGATTCATGCCAATTACCCCCACACTTGAAAGGTCGATCGCGTCTTCGCCGGCGCGTAGCATGCGCAACCGTCAATCTATCAGTGCGACGGGCAAAATTCAACTGTTTTGGCGATTTTGCTCTTGAACGTGGCGGCCGTGGCGGCGGCCTACGTGGTTAGCAAAAAAGAAGCCGGGCCGCGTTGGCGACTACCCAACACGGCCCGGCACTGTCTAAATCGTCGAGTCGCTTCGGAGAACCAATTACTTGGTCTGCTCGCTTTTCGCCGCCGCGCCATCCGCGGGGCCGCTTTCCTGCCCGAAACGCTTAATCAGCTCCTCCATCCGCTTCTCCATTCGCTCCAACCGCTCGCGGAGGCGACCATCGCCGAATTCTGGCATCGGCGGCTGGCCCGGACGGCCGAAGGTCAAGTCCATGGGCGATTTTCCGTGCAGCAACTGTTCGACGAATGGCCGCAAGTCTTCCGGCAGTTGCTTGAGCGACTCGGGGTCGTCGCCGACGACTTCCCACGTTTCCTCGCCGCGCTTGAGGGTGATGCGGGTCGGTTTGCCGTCCTCCTTCGCAATGTTCACCGAAACGCCGTTTGGAATGTTCGCAACACCCTGGCCGCCTCCGACGATCAAGCCGGGACCGAAATTGCGGAACTCCATCGGCATGCGTCCGCGGAATTCTTGCAGCAACTCTTTCGGCAGGCCGTCTTCACCGAGCACGCCGAAGCCTTCGCCGAATTCACCACCATCGCCAAGCTGCGGACGGGGCGCGTCGGCCGGGCGATCTTCCGGGGTGAGGTACACGGTCTCGCGCTCACCGTGGTGGAGCACTTCGAGGGCGATCTGACCCTTTTTGGCGCCTTCCGTCGCGACCAGGTCGACCAGGTCGTGCATCTCGTGCAATTCGATTTCATTCGCGCGGAGCAGAACGTCGTGCTGCTTCAATCCGGCCTTCGCGGCTGGGCTATCGGGCACAACGCTGGCCACGAGCAGGCCTTGGCCTTCTGGAATATCGACATGGGCGCGAAGCACGTGATCGGCCGGAATGTTGCTGCCGCCCAAACCGATCCAATACTTGGGCGCCGCGGGCTGCTCAAATCCTTCGTGATCGTTCTGCGGTACATTCGGTGTGACGGTCCCCTCATCGGCCTCACCGATTTGGATGACCGGCCCCTGCGGCTGTTCCTCTTGAGCCTGAGCGACCGCGCCGGCTCCGAACACGAGCGCCGCTACCATGAGCGCCAATTGCGAAGTGCCGTGTAACAAATTCTTGGACATGTTTCTCTTCTCCTGGTTGTAAAGAACACTAAACACTTTAACCGGACTGTGAACTGTAGCTGGCCTCTGTGAGGCCGGCCGCTAACGGGCCGGGGTCATAGACCCCAGCTACAGTTTCAGCTACGCACCAAACTTAATAGACGTTCTGACTCACGGGAACAATTTTTGTATCCTCGACCGGCAGGACCATGCGCTGGCCGTTTTCCAGCCACAGCGGCGCATAGCGTCGCTTGGATTGCACTTGGTAACCGCCGTCGCGAAGTTGTTGGCGGACATTCGCTGGAAGGCCGGATTGAAACTGGACGCCCAGCTCGCGATCGAGCGCGCCGGCATCCATCAGCGGCACGCGAAGCGAACGCGGCCGACCGGCCTCGTCCCGGACCCACAACGTGAGCGCTTCGGGATCGTTGGAATTCTCGGCCCCTGGCCCCGGCGCTGCGTCGGCATCAGCGATCTGCGCTTGCGGCAGTGAATCGGTCGGCGCGCCGGCGACCGGGAAAATGTTGTCGTGCTCGGCGACACCAAGCGAAAAGGCCACGAGCAGGCTGGCCGCCATAGCGGCCCAACCCATCGCTCGACGCATCGGTCGGCGAGGTTTCGCGACTTGCCCCAGCGCTGGTGCCCTGCTGACCGGCTGCGACCCGTCCGGCTTGCGCACCAACTCGCGAAAGTCGCCGCCCCAAGTTTGAGCTTCGAGAAACGCGATCGCGCAGCGTCGCCAGCCGTCTGGGGTCGCATCGAGCGTCTCCAGGAGCGCGCGTCGCTCAGCCGCAGAAAGCTCACCATCGGCCAATCGATCGAAAGCCAAGTCGTCGTTGGAATACTCGCGCATCATTGCACTTCGATTTTTCAGCGTACGTCGGCGGCAAGCGTGGGATCGACCGCGGTGAGCGCTCGCCGCATCTTTTGCCGCGCCCGATGCAGCCGGGCCTCGACGGCGCTCTCGCTCAATCCCAAATGCTCAGCCAATTGACGGTAGGACCAATCCTCGGTGTATTTCAAAAGCAAAATTTCGGCGTCGCGTCGCGGCACTTGTTCCAGCGCTTTTCGCACCAGCGTTTTTCGCTCGTCGGCCAGCAGCCAATCGAGCGGATCACGTTCTCGCGAATCGGCCGCGCCGGGCAGGTGTCGTTCGGCAAACCGGTCGATCAGCTTTCGTCGCCTGCCCTGCCGCCTGCGATATTGCAGCGCCCCCACCACAGCCAGCCGGTACAACCACGGCGCGACTCGTGTCGGATCTCGCAGCTGGTGTCCTTTCTCCACGGCCGCCGCCGCAACTTCTTGCATCACGTCGTCGGCCGCCGCGTGATCGGCGACGCGGGCCAATATCATGGTGCGCAGCCAGCGGCCATGCTCGGCAAGCGCCGCCGGCCAGTCGACGCCGACCGGGCTCGGCGCATGGCGAGCGGCCATTGGCTCGCTGTGCCGCTGGGTCGGGTCATGGCCGGCCATGGCTGGAAAGGTAGATACCGCTGAGGGAGGGTGTCTTGCGAGAAAAATTCCGCCCCAATAATCGGCCTAAACCGCATTCGCGTCAATCATTTAGGGAATTATCCCTTTGACTCAGGATTGGAATCTGGGTAGTTGGGGCTTTGCACAAGAACTGTCGTGAATCCGCGACCTGCACTTTTAGTCGGGAACCCGCACCAAAAGTCGCCTGAGCTTCGGAGCTTACATCCTCATAAGGACGTTGAACGTATGGATCATCACAGCCACTACGCCAATTAGACCAATCGTTGCGCCAAGCAATGCACCGATCCACGGCTTCTTGGCTCGCCCCAAGATGCCTGCGCCAATCAAAGCATTACCGCTGATAAATAGAACGGCATCCGACCAAGTCGGGCCGGATGGCCAATGGTTCACAACTACCACAATCCCTGCGAGACCCACCGCCACAAGCGTCGTACTCACCAACAGGTCTTTGATCGAGAATCGGGGCATGGCGGCATTGTAGTCAGATTGAGTTAAGCAACTTCCGAATCTGGAATTAGTGTATCCGGGTGCCTGGGGCGGAGTCTTCGGCGCCCCAGATCGTTTCGGTCCTGGGGCATCGAAGACTCTGCCCCAGCCACCCTGCCGCCACGCCCTTTCAGGGCCTGCCACCCATGCGATTCTGCTTTTGGGCTGGTGCCGAGTGCCGGGCTTTTTGAGAACGATTCGATACTTTGTCGCCGGCCCGGTTCGTCGACACAGTTGCGACCAGCGGCCACACGACGCCGCGCGGCTGACGGGACAGGTACCACCAGATCGCGGCCGCGCACGCTAGCAGGGCGATACTTATATTCTGTGAGATGCTCAGCCCAGTGCCGAACACGGCCGGCTCATCTGTCCGGATAATCTCCAACAGGAATCGCGTGATCGGATGAATCGTCAGCAGTAGCGCGAGGCACTCGCCGTCGCGGCGGCGAAACGGGAAGTACGACCACAGCAGCCAACTCAACAGGCCCGCGTCGATCGCACTGTAGATTTGTGTCGGATGCACAGGTCGGCTACGCGCGGGCGGTGCGATGGCCGCAACTTTTACGGACCTGTTACCTTGCAGCGTGAGTTCCAATAGATGTTTCGAGCCGAAATTTCTAAACGTCAAATCCTTCGCGTCGGCAAGAGACTTGATCGGCTCACCGTTGACGGCTTTAACTGCGTCGCCCATTCGCAGGCCGGCGGCGTCGGCCGGCGATCCCGAGTCGACGCGCGTCACAACCGCGGGTTGGCCGTCGCGGGACTCCAGGCGGAAACCGAGTAGCTCGCCGCGGGCCGCCTGGTCGGCGTACGGCGGGCTTTCGCGCGGGAAAGTGACGTGCCACGGCCAGTCGGTTTGTCCGCCGTAGCAGCACCCGTTGAGCAAACAGCCGATGCGGCCAAGCGCCAGGCCGATCATCAAGCTGGGGGCCACCAGGTCGGCCATCGCCAGCAGCGGCAACTTGTGCTTACGAACGAAGGCGACGAACCCGGCCGCCGCGCCGAGAAATCCGCCGTAAATGACGAGCCCGCCTTGTGGAACATTGACGATCTCCAGCAGCGTATCGCGCAGGCTCTTGTCGGCAAACTTTTCATCCCAATACTCGACGACATAGAACAAACGGGCGCCAATAACGCCGCAGATCACCAGCCAGATCGCCAGCGAGACAATGGTTTCCGAATCGAGTCCGCCCGTTCGTGCTCGGTAGGCCGCCATGCCCACGCCCGACACGATTCCGGCCAAGAGCATTACGCCGTAACCGCGAATCGGCAGCCCGCCGGGAAACACCTTCGGCACCATGACGATCGCGGCGCCAAGGAGCAGCAGCATTGGGACCGCACTCCAGGTGTCGGCGCTCCAACCGTTTCGCCGCACCAGACCGGCGATTGTGATCGAGCTTCCAATCACCCACAGTGCCAGCAATACGCCGAAGCCAAAGATCGGCACGCCACCCCACTCGTACGGAATTCGAAAGAGTTCGCTGTACATGACCTGTAGCCGGGGTCTGTGACCCCGGTTTACGACAGCCGGCCTCATAGAAGAGGCCAGCTACAAGGGGGTTCGAGCAGCCGGCCTCATAGAGGCCAACTACAAGTGGCTTCATCCGCTTACCAACGTGTTGTCAATCAGACGGGTCTTACCGACCTTCGCGGCGATTGCGATAGTTGTTGGGCCGTCGATGGTTTCGACTGGCGTCACGGAGCCGTCGGCGACGAACTCGATATATTGAGGCTCGACGCCGCGGGCACTATCAATCTCGCGCCGCATCGCGCGGCGAATCGTTTCGATGTCACGCTCGCCACCATCCACCATTTGTTCGGCCAGTTTCAGTGAGTGTGAAAGCACAAGTGCCTGCCTTCGTTGGTCGGCTGAGAGGTATGCGTTGCGAGAGCTCATTGCCAAACCATCCGGCTCGCGAATGATCGGGCACACGCGGATGTCGATCTGCACGTTCAGATCGGCAACCATTTGCCGTACAACGAGCGATTGCTGATAGTCTTTGCGGCCAAAATATGCGCGATCGGCAGGGGCGAGTTGGAACAATTTCATCACCACGGTGGCCACGCCGCGGAAGTGTGTTGGCCGAAACTGGCCTTCTAGCACCTCGCCAATTGGACCGACGCTGATGAACGTCGTGTGGTCTGGTCGGTACATTTCCTTCTCGCTGGGAGCGAAAACAACGTCGCAGCCGCGAGTGCCCAATAGTGCCAAATCGCGGCCCATGTCGCGCGGATAACGGCGAAAATCCTCACTCGGCGCGAACTGCGTCGGATTTACGAAGATCGATACGACGGCCAGATCGCATTCGGCCCGCGCGGCGTCAACGAGGCTCAAATGCCCCTCGTGCAGCGCGCCCATCGTGGGCACGAGACCGACAGTTTGCCCGGCATTTCGCGCTGCGAGAATGTGTTGACGCAGCGTGTGGCCGTCGCGAATTACGTACGGCCCGGCCGATCCTTGGGACCGCGTCGAAGATTGCGCGGCGCCCGCCTTGGCGGATTTCGGTGTTTTGATGCTCACGCATCTATTCTAGGCGATTCGCGTTCGCCGGGCCTAGATCAGGCCACACCGCCTCAACCGCCGCCGCGACCTCGGCTTGAAATGTTGCGGCTTCGGTTGCCTGCAGCCGCAACGTGGGGCCGCGACCCGGCCGACGGACAACCGCCGACCATTGCGACTTGGCGACGTTCGGCAGGTTGCTCTCGGCGTCGAGCAGAATCGTGAGCTTTGGAAATGCCGCCGCGGCGTAGGGCAATCCGGCCGGTTTCGATGAAACCGACGTGCCGCCGGCCGAACGTTTGTCAATTTCTAGCCACAGCGTTAATTGCGACGGCCAAAGTTGGTCGGCCGTTGCAAACGATGGCCGGTCGATTGGCCGAGCACCGAATCGCTCTGCGATCAACTCAGCGAAGTGGCCTCGATAATTCTCCGACGGGGAAACGATCGCGACCTGGTCGCTGGCCGCATCCAAATGCAACAAAAACCGTTCGACCGGCCAACCGATCACCGGATGCAACATTCGCGGCGCTACTTCCGCGGCCGGCTGCAGTACGAAGCGGCGAAACGTCATCCGCGGATGGGGCAACGTGAGCATCGGCGTTTCCATCACCTCGTCGTCGTACAAAAGCAAGTCGATGTCGAGCGTCCGGGGCGCCCATCGCTTGGCCGGCTTCCGGCCCTGGCGCGATTCGATGTCCTGCAATTCGTCGAGCAGGCGAAGCGGCGGCGTTTTCGTTTCGATAGCAGCGGCCGCGTTTAGGAAATCGCCCTGTCCTGGCGGGCCGCCCAACGGCCGGCTTGTGTAAAATTCGCTGGCCCGCGCAACGCGCACGTCGGGCAAGGCTTCGATCGCGGCAATCGCCGCGCGAAGCGTTTCTTCGCGAGTGCCCAAATTCGATCCGAGACCTAGCAGCGCTTTGGCCATGTAAGATTTGGTGAGTAGGTGGGTAAGTGAGTAAGTTACAGAATCTGCAACCGCCCTTAGTATACCTACTTACCGACTCACTTACTCACCTTTGCCAAAACAAAGGCAGGGCGAGCAACGAGGCTCGCCCTGCCGAGTTGAAAGGGCCGCGCCGGCAATAATACTTGGGAGGGCCTCCATGACGCGACTGTGCCGCAGTCGATCCATCAGTCGCGCCTCCCAAGATCGTCGCCGAAATCGAACGCCCTGTCAAAACCTGACTGATACGCTCGAACTTACGAATACGATCGACTGGGGGCGCCAAATTAGCGCGCACCGCGAAATAGTTCACCAAACCAGACAATGTCTGCGTCGCCGCTTCTCGGAAGAACGCTTTCGCTTACGACCGGATGCGGCCTTCCCGTCCCGATGACAGGAGTTCCCCTACAGACAGCACACACGTTAACGCAAAACCAGCATCAACAGCACGCCATTGTCTGCGCATCGCTCGCGCTGTCAAGTAACTTTTTATTGATCTATATTTTGTGTGACGTGACCACTTGCAAAGTACGGCTCGCTTTGTTCCGCGCCGCTCGCGACACGGTGTGCGAGCCGCGAATTCACGGCTTTTGCGGGTCTATCTTGCGCGAATGGCGCGGCGTAGCATGAAACGACGTAATTCGAGCTATGAATAAACCGCCAAGAACGCCAAGGTCGCCAACAGAATACAATTGGTGTCTGTGTCCCTTGGCGAGCTTGGCGTTCTTGGCGGTTCATATTATTCGGTGAACTGTTAGCTGCGGAGGTTTGTCGGTCGTGAGCATCGACGTCGCATCATTTGCCGGATTGCG
>JAKEIB010000204.1 GCA_022614705.1 Planctomycetota bacterium
AGGGCATCGCGATGCAGCTAATAAGCGCGACTCGCCACTCATAAAGAAATGCGAATAGAACGACAATTAACAGGACGCAACCGATTAATAGCGAGAGGGTGAGTTTGTCGATCGCCGTTTCGATATACGTGGCCGGCCGGAAGATCGTGGAGTCGATCTCGACACCGGGCAGACCAGGCCGCAACGCGTCGAGCGCTTTTTCGACTTCGCGGGTGACTTGCAGCGTGTTGCCCCACGGGAATTTTTCCACGATGCACAACAGGCCGGGGCCGTCGTTTACGATGCCGTCGCCGACCATGGGTTGGTGATCGACGACTACGTCGGCGACGTCCTTCAGACGAATCGGCTGGCCGTCCTTCTGCGTGATGACGACTTCAGCCAGTTGATCGGGCTTCACGTCGTTGGATCGCTGAATAATGGGCAGCACGTGGCGGATCGGGAGCCGCTGGTTCGCGTTCTCCAGCCAGCCGCCGCTACCGACGTAGTGTCCTTCCGAGAACTGCAGCAAACCGACGTCGAGGGCATCGGCGGCAGCATCCATCACCTGGTTCAACGTGATGCCATGCTTCGCCATCCGCTCGGGGTCGACCTGCACCTGCAGCATTTCGAGCCGCTCGCCCCACATGGCGACGTTCGCCACGCCAGGGACCTGCATCAGACGTTGCCGGATCGTCCAGTAGGCCATCATCGACAGGTCGATGACCGAGTGCTCTTTGGACGAAATGCCGATTTTCATCATCCGGCTGGTTGCCGAGAGCGGCGGCAGCATGACGGGCGGAGCGGACCATTTTGGCATCACTCCCGTCACCTGGCTGACACGCTCTCCAACGAGCTGACGAGCCTGGTACAAATCGGTACCACGCTTGAATATCATCTTGACTTGCGAGAGCTGGGCGACGCTCTTGGATCGCATCACGTCCAGCCCCGGAACGCCGTACAGCGCTTGTTCCAACGGGATAGTAACGAGCTCCTCTACTTCTTCGGCCGACAGCCCAAGACACGGAGTTTGGATTTCGACCAGCGGCGGCGCGAACTCCGGAAAGACGTCGACGGGCATGTCGCTCAGCCGGGCGATGCCGAAATACATCAGCGCCGCGGCGACCGCAATCACGATGAAACGAAACTTCAAGCTCGATCCAACGATCCAACGCATCATGGCAGAACGCCTTTACGATGGGTAATAGTTTACTCCCGTTGTAGCTGGCCTCTGTGAGGCCGGCCGCGCGATTCTTATATTTAGCCCCCGGTCACTGACCGGGGGCTAAATGCCAACGCTAGTGCCCGACGCCAAACTCCGTACCAAACAATTCTGCGGCTCCCACCGAGACGACCTGGGTGCCGGGAGGCGGGCCATTCTTCAGGACAGCCACATCGCCTTTGATGTAGTCCACTTCGATGGGATGTCGGATGAAAGTACGCGGTTCCGGGCTGGTGTACACAAAGGTGTCGCCTTGCGCCACATACATGATTGCGCTGTAGGGAACGAATGGGCGAGGCGCGCCATTCTCCTCGCCTTCAACCTTGCCCTCACGCACGGGCGTGGTCTGGACGTCCAATCGTTCCATCGCCTTCTCGGTCAGAGTCAGCTTGCTGATCGCCTCGCCCTCCTTGTGCTCGACATGGGCCGGCTCGACCTTGGTATAGGTGCTCTTTTCATGGCACCCGGTAAGTTGCAGGCTCGCCACGGCGAGTGCCACAACGGTCATTCGAAGCGTGTGATGCATCATAATTCTCCGATTTGTTTGATGAGTTATATTAACCGTAGCTGAAGTTGCAAAACGTCAGTATTTCGTTGAATTCTTGCGAATTCAGCTACTCGATTTAGTGATTTGCGTTGGCTTGTTGCAGATCCTTGGCGTTCGCGTGAGTTCCCGAAATCGATTCCCGCAGCTCCTGCTCACCGACCAGGCTGACCTCAAGGTCTTCGAGTTCGGACGCGCGGGCGGGCGTGAACAGCAAGTACATCGCGGGGACACCGAACAGGGCGAATAGGGTTGTCGTGACGAGTCCGCCCAAGATAACGACCGCCATCGGGCGCAGAACCTCGCTACCCGGCACGTCGCCCATCAGCGCCAAGGGTAAAACGGCGACGGCGGTGATAACAGCCGTCATGAGGATCGGCGAAAACCGATCCCAGCTGCCGCGCTGTACGATTCCCGGTGCAAAAACTGCCGCGTCCTCCGGGGTGGCCGGCTCCGAGCGCGTTCGCGGTTCGTATTGCGATCGCATCGCGGATCCGTTGGAAGTCGCTTGTTTGTCCACTGGTACCAAAGCCACGTGCTGATAATGCTTGATTAGCGCCAGGCAGTTGCGGACGGCAATTCCCAGAACGGCGACGAGGCCCAATATCGCACCAAGTGCGAAACCGCCGTCCAAAGCGAAGACTGCCAGCGCACCGCCGGCGATCGCTGCCGGCAATGTCAGAAACAGAACGATTGCCAGGCTCCAGCTTCCGACGCTCGCCTGCAGGATGAGGAAGATGCCAACCGCGGCGGTAATCGCCGAGCTGATGGCGCGATTCCGCGCTGCCAGTCGAACTGCCGAGCTCTTGAGCAACTCCGCGCGGTATTCCATTGGGAATTCGATTTCCTTGAGGCGGCGCTCGACGTCGCCGGATACTGCCGCAATACTTCGACCCGTAACATTGGCGGCAACTTCCACGTATCGGGCGACGGTTTCTCGCTTGATAACCGTCGGCGACGACACGACGCGCACGTCGGCCACTTCCTTAAGTGGCACGTGGCCATTTGGAGTATCGATCAAGAGATTGCGGATCGCGGTCAGATTTTCGCGCGTCTTGGGCACACCCCACACAACGACGTCGAAAACTTTCTGCTGCTCGAACAAATAACCGACCTCAAGCCCGGACAGCAATGTCGTCGCGGCGCGACGCACATCGCCCGGCTTGACTCCATGCTTCTTGGCCGCTTCCATGTTGACTTCGATCTCAATTTGCGGCTCTTCGAGCGGAAGTTCTTTTTCGGCCCGGGTGATGCCTGGTATTTCTTCCAGGGCCGTTCTCACCTCCTCGGCCTTGGCACGGAGAGTATTCCAGTCGTCGCCGTAAAGACGCACCACGATGTCTTCATCCGCTTCGCCGTCCACGCCGATTCGATTTGGCTCCGTCACCGACGCCTTCAGATACGTTTGAGGATCGCTGTCGATACCGGCGTAACCGTCTACCACTTGGCGAATGCGATCAACGGCGGCATCATAATCGGCGTCCCGATCAAGGCTGACCCACATCTCACCTCGATTGACGTCGTTCACCTTGTCTGAAAGCACCGCGCGTCCCACATGGGCGCTAACGGTGTCGACGCCTGGGATCGACTGCAGCTCCTGTGTCGCCTGTTTAATAAGGCGAGTTATCGCGGGACGGGAAGTGCCCGGCGCTGCCTCGAGTTCGACGAGCAGGTCGCGTTCTTTGAATGCGGGAATGAGCGAGCTGCTTTCCATGGTGAGACAAATCGCCAGGCCACCCAATGCGAGGAGGCACGCCGCCGCAAACACCGGGCGAGGATTCTCCACGAGCCGAGATAGGGCCGAGCCATAGCCAAGCTGCAGCTGCGCTACCACTGCGGACTGATTGCCTTCCAGCGGGGAGCTGGGCAGCAGCATGACACCGAGCGCCGGCGTAACCGTCAACGCAACCAGCATCGACGACAGCAGCGCTAGGCCGTAGGCCATTGCCACCGGCTGCAAAAACGCTCCGATCGTTCCTGCGATAAAGAACGCCGGCATTGCCACCAGCAACATGATCATCGTGGCGTACAGCATGGTGCCGCGCAATTCGAGCACCGCCTCGCGCGTAATGTGGGCAAACGATTCGCTACTCGACGCCTGGCGATGCTGCCGCAGCCGCCGCACGATGTTCTCCACGCTGATGACCGCGTCGTCGACGACTATGCCTATCGCCATTACCAATCCAGCCAACACCATGGCATTGATCGTGACTCCACACAGGTAGAGTGCAATCACTGCCGTGAGGTACGACAGCAGGATGGCAATACTGCCGATCAGCGTCGTCCGTGCGTCCAATAGGAAAGCCCCCAGAGCAACGACCATCAACGCACCGGCGATCAAGAAAGCCAC
>JAKEIB010000022.1 GCA_022614705.1 Planctomycetota bacterium
ACACGTCGAATAGGCGCCTACGCTCATGGCGCGCGCCTTGTCCCATGATATTATGTACTTGTCCAGGCCAATGTTGCAGATTTATTGCGATGGGCCATAAGCGTGTGGCTGCCGCCGGTCCCGGAAAACCACCCGAGCGATAACTGGCCGCTCTGCACGATCGCCGACCCCGCGCCCTCTACGGTGACCACTGCAGTGTTCGAACTCCCACCAGAGATCAAAGTAGCCATCGTCATCGTGGCTGCTGATTCCACATCGATAGTTCCCGTGCTGCCGCTTCCGAAGTTGGCCAGGTTGATCGCTCCGAGGGAGGCGGTCGCGCCGTTGCGAATGGTCACATTGGCCGTGTTGCCGTTAGCGCCCCAGGACGATGATGAGCTAATTCCCGTCTGTAACGAAGAGCCGGCGCCGTCGACGGTCACGTTGGTGGTGCCGGCTACGTCGCCAATATTGAACGCATTGGTTCCGATCAGATCGGCGCCGCTGTTGATGTTCCAGGTGGTTCCTCCGCTCAGGCTGAAACTGCTGCCGCTCACGTTGATTTGCGCGCCATTTTGAGCGGTCAGCGTTTTTCCCGCGGCGAGGTTGAGCGTGCCGCTGGTGCGGACTATCGAACCGCCATCGACCGTCGTATTGCCGTTAAGGTTTAGCGTCCCGCCGCCAATGTTAATGTCGCCGCCGGGATTGACGATTATGTTGCCCGTCCCAGTGCTGAATGTGCCGCTGCTATTAACGTTGAGCACGCCGAAACCGCCGAAAGCCGAGCCGCCGATATTGAGTAACGAGGCTCCGGTCATGGCCAATGTGGAGCCGCTGCCGGCCACGGTCACGGTTCCGGTGTTTGTGTCCTCGCCTGTGGCGATACTCAAATTAGCCACACTCAGGTCGGCGCCGGATAGAACGTTGAGATTTCCCGCCGTGCCGGCGTCGGGCATGACACCCACGGCAAGCGTGCCGGCAATCGAGCCCGTCGCAGCGTTCGTGTAGGTCAAAGTGCCGGTGACGCCACTCGACCCTACAAAATGGCCGCCGGGCCCGCTTGCGTTCAGCGCCGAGCCGGCGCCGTCGACGGTGACCGTTCTGTTGGCCGAGTTTCCCACCGTCAGAAAATCTCCCGCGTTGACGACCACCGGCAGACTGGCCGACCCGATGTTCAAGGTCCCGCCACCATCGACCAAAGTGCTCGCCCCTCCGGTGATGACATCGTACGTGCGGACAGCGGCCGAGTCGCTGCGGAGATTGACCGTGCCAGCCAAGACCGTCAGCTTGTCGCTGGCAGCGTTGGCGTTGAAGGTCACCGTGTACGTGTTGTTGATGTTGAAGGTGGCCGCGTCGCCGACGACGGGGATCTGGTTGGGATTCCAGTTGTTGGCCACGGCGTACGTGCCATTGGGCGGCACCGCACCGTTGGCGTCCCAGATGAGTTCGATCGCGAGCGCCAGTGGCGCAGCGGAACTAAGAACTGCGACAGATAGTAGAGACGCAAGAACGTGCCGGGCTCGACGCTGCGGAGCGGCGTCGTAGCGAGAAAAGAGGCGCACCATGACGGACCCTCCTTTGCAAAGAGAACAACAGGAGCGACCAGACACAGCGCCGGTAGTTTATAACTGCCGCCCTCGGATTGCAAAGAAAAAGTCGAGCCGTGTTGCAACTCAAATTCGCGCTACGTCAATCTGCCGCGTTCGCCGCAGCACCAACACGGCGCTAGTTATAAGCAGAATCATCGAGCGCGGCTCAGGAACCGCCGGCACGTGGGGCAGTCTCTCCGAGACTGCCGATTCCGAGTCTCGGAGAGACTCGGCCACGTGGGAGCCGCTGCCCGCGCCGGCGGTGCGGCCGAAATTGGTGCGCCAGAGGTTGTAGTTGTCGGCCCAGCCGCCGCCACGTTGACCTGCAGGAAATTTGGAAACGTGCCGTCGCCGGGCGCCGAGTAGTGGGTCAGTTTACCAATGGGGTGCCAGGGGCAACGCCCCAGCGACATTCACTGGAGCGTTGCCCCAGGCACCCTGCGCGTTCTTTGGGCGTGAGGCGTTGCCGGTGCCTGCCTTCATGGCGGGAATTGGCTAGGCGGGTTGCGGAATTGCCTCAGCTTCGATACTTAATCGCCGCGATCCACGAGCGTCACGCTGGAGACAGCGCTGAATGTGCTAAACAGCCGAAGCTGGCTGGAGATGACGTAGAACTCTTCCGAGCCGGGCGAGCCGTTTTTGCCGGGGTCAAACGCGATGTTCGCCGGGTGTTCGATAATCACTCGGTCGCCGTTCTCCAAGGTGATCGCAAACGGTCGGAATGGGGCGCCCTGCAGTAAGCGCTGCACTTCGGATCGAATTACGTCAACGCGCGGCATCGGAACGTTCGGCAGAACGTAAGTCAATTGCACCTTAAATTCTACCCTACAACTACGGCCAGTGTAGGGGTGCAGCGAAAGCTGGTTAGTCCGCCTCGATTCGGACTTCTGCGCGATCAGTCGCGGATCTACTTTTCGCGTTTTTGTTCGCGTTTGCGGCGGCGAAGTTCCTTTTCGCGCTCTTTCTTGAGCTGGGCGCGTTCTTTCGGCGTGAGACGCTTGCCGGTGCCTTTTTTTTGTTTCGCCAGGCCGTTGGGATTGGCCAGCATGCCGCTTTGTACTTGCTGCATCATCCTCATCCGTTCGCGCATGCCCTTGCCGGCCATGGAGGTCATGATTTGGCTCATGACGTCGAACTGCTTGACCAGCTCGTTGACTTCATGCGGCTCGACGCCCGCGCCGGCGGCGATGCGGCGGCGGCGGCTTTGGTCGATGTGCTTGGTCGGGTTGCGGCGTTCGTCCGGCGTCATCGAGTCGATGATGCCGTACAGGCGCTTCATGTCCTGCTCGTGGTCGACGTCGCCCATCATTTCGTTGAGCTGGCTCATGCCGGGTATGAGGCCCATCACTTTTTGCAGGGGACCCAGCCGGCCGATTTGCGAGAGCTGCTTGCGGAAGTCCTCCAGCGTGAACTCGCCTTTGCGGAGCCGCTCTTCCTGCAGCCGCATTTCTTCCTGGTCGAATTCCTGCTGAGCTTTTTCCACGAGCGTGAGCAAGTCGCCCTGGCCGAGGATGCGGCCGGCCATGCGGTCGGGGTGGAACTCCTCGAGCGCGTCGAGGTGTTCGCCCGTGCCGATAAACTTAATCGGCACGCCGGTCACCTGCTTGACCGAGAGCGCTGCGCCACCGCGGGCGTCGCCATCGAGCTTGGTCAAGATAACGCCGTCGAGCTCGAGCTTCTCGTTGAAAACTTTGGCGCTGTTGACGGCGTCCTGGCCCGTCATACTGTCGACCACCAGGTACACTTGCTGCGGCGCGACCTGGCGGTCGATCCGTTCGAGTTGGGCCATCAGCTCGTCGTCGATGTGCAGCCGGCCGGCCGTGTCGAGGATCACGACGTCGGCGTTATGCTTTTTGGCTTCGCGCACGGCCGCGTTGGCGACGGCGACCGGGTCTTTGTTCGTGCGATCGGAGTAGACGGGGAGTTCGAGCTGCTCACCCAGCACGTGAAGCTGATCGATAGCGGCCGGGCGCTGCAAGTCGCAGGCCACTAAGAGCGGCCGGCGCCCGCGCTGTTTGAGCATGCGGCCGAGCTTGCCGGTGGTCGTCGTTTTGCCGGACCCCTGCAGGCCGCACATCATGAGCACGGTGACATCGTTCGCGCCCCGCAGGTGCAGCGAATGATCGACCGGACCCATCAGGTTGATGAGCTCCTGATAGACGATGCCCACCACCTGCTGGCTCGGATTAAGCGATTTGAGCACCCGCTCGCCAACGGCCTGCTCGGAAACGCGCTGCATGAACTCGCGCACGACGGGGAAGCTCACGTCGGCTTCGAGCAGCGATTTTTCGACGAGCTTGAGCCCGTCGCGCATGTTCGACTCGCTGAGTTTGCCCTGTCCGCGCAGGGTTTTCAGCGCGGAAGAAAGGCCGTCTTGGAGGGCTTCGAACATGGCGGCGAGAGAAGGGAGATCAGAGGTCGGAGGTCAAAAAAAGCCGCGAGCCAACGGCTCGCCGGAAAGTGCGAAACACCATTTTATGGAAACCTATTCGGTCGGTCGAGTCGGCGATGATGGCAATAGGACGCTCACTACTTGCTACAATGGGGCGATGCGACGTTGGCAATTCAGTCTTACCAGCATGCTTCTCATTGTCACCGCATGTCCAATCTGGGTTCTGCTTATCATATTCCTCCCAGAGAACCCGAATATCCATTTTCTCTTGCCACCGTTCGTCTTATGCGGAGTCACGGTCGCCGTGCAGCGATTGGTTCGCCGGCACCGAGACGCGTGGGCAATTTCCGTCTTGTTCGCGGGCCTGATTGTGACGGCCTTTCTCATTGCTGTGGCATTACTGGATTTCTGGCTGGACCGCATGCGGTTGTGAGTTTCGCCAGCCACCAGTAGTTTAAAACGTCCAGACGCGCAACACGTCGATGGTACTTGAAGCATCGTCGACGGCGAAGAACACGCCCAAAGGCTTGCAGAAAAGTACACGAATCGATTCTGATCGCGACTCGCTGCAATCGTAAGGTTGACGGGCAAGAAGTCGATCGATTTCATCGACCGCGTCATTGATCTCGGACCGGTTGTCCGATTGTATCCACAGCTCCGTCAATAGGTCGAGCGCCGTTCGTTTCCAACGAACTGTGTACATCAGAGATTGCGCAGCCGCTCCAATACTTCGGCGGTTGTGTAGCTTTCCGATTCCTTTCGGCAGCGTTCCAGCTCTTCGTTGGTGACTTGCGCGTTTGCCCAGCGACAGACAAGCTGTCGGTAAACTTCCTCCGGCAAGAAGTAGCCAACTCGACGGCCCGTGGAATCGCACACTTCGGCCTCCTCGCGACCCGCGACGAGCTGGCCCAAGAGTGCTTCGTTTACCGTGATTCGTGTCATGCTACAATCATACACAAAATGCGCCGAATTTCAAAACCGAAACGGAATGGCAATATCACGGTACTTCGCTATTGATTCATGCCCGATTCCATCCAAATTCGCGGGGCTCGGACGCATAATTTGCAGAACGTGGATGTCGACATTCCGCGCAATCGGCTCGTGGTGATCACGGGCGTCAGCGGGTCGGGGAAGAGTTCGTTGGCGTTTGATACGCTGCTGGCCGAGGGGCAGCGGCAGTATGTGCAAAGCCTGTCGGTGTACGCCCGGCAGTTTTTCGAGCAGATGGAGCGGCCGGATGTCGATCGCATTGAGGGGCTGCAGCCGACAATTGCCATCGACCAGCGGCCGGCGGCGCCGAATCCGCGAAGCACGGTCGCGACGATCACCGAAATTTACGACTACTTGCGGCTGCTGATGGCCCGCGTGGGCGAAGTGCTGTGCCCAAACTGTGCCACGCCGATCGCCCAGCAGACGCTGGCCGAGATCGAGCAGACGATTCGCGGCTTGCCGAACGAAACGCGCGTAATGATCCTGGCCCCAATAGTCCGCGGCCGTCGCGGCGCGCATCGCGACGTGCTGGAGACAATCCAAAAGGCCGGCTTCGTGCGGGCGCGGATCGACGGCGTTACCTACGCGCTCGACGAATTCCCGCCGCTCGCGCCGCAGAAGATGCACGACATCGAGGCGGTGGTCGACCGCATCATCATTCGCGACGGCATCGAACAGCGGCTCGGCGAGTCGGTGCGGCTGGCGGCGCGGCACGGCGACGGCGTGGTGCTCGTGCTGTATCAAACGCGCGAGGCGAAAGACGGGTCCGCTGACGCAGCCTGGCAGGAGCGATTGCTCAATACGCGATACGCGTGCCCGCGCTGCGGTACGAGTGTCGGCGAGATCGAGCCGCGTACGTTCAGCTTTAATAGTCCGTATGGCGCGTGCCCGACGTGTCATGGGCTGGGAGTGGTCGTCGGCGACGATGCGGCACCGCACGTGGACGCGTCGCTCCGAGACGCGAAATATGGCAGTCTCGGAGAGACTGCCCCACGTGATGCCTGTCCCGATTGTGGCGGGTCGCGGCTACGGGCTGAAGCGCGCGCGGTTCGACTGGGCGGTCGCGCGATTCACGAGATTACGGCGTTGTCCGTACAGAGCGCGATCGATTTCTTCCGCGGTCTTTCGTTCAACGATGATCAACGCCCGGTAGCCGAGACGCTGGTCGCGGAGATTCTTCGCCGCCTGCAGTTTTTGGATCGCGTCGGCACCGAATACTTGTCGCTCGATCGGCCGGCCGACACGCTTAGCGGCGGCGAACGACAACGAGTGCGACTCGCCACCGGCATCGGCTCCGGCCTCGTCGGCGTGTTGTATTTGCTTGACGAGCCGTCGATCGGCCTTCACCCGCGCGATAACGAACGGCTGATCGTGGCGCTTCGCGATTTGCAGCAGCAGGGCAACACGGTCGTAGTCGTCGTACACGACGAAGCACTGATGCGCGCGAGCGATCACCTCATCGACATCGGCCCCGGCGCCGGCCGCCTCGGCGGACGAATCGTCGCGGAGGGTCCGCCGAAAGCGGTGGCGCGGCTCGAAACGACGTTGACTGGCGCTTTTCTATCGGGCCGCGAGTCGATTCCGATGCCGCAACAGCGCCGTCCAGCGGTCAAGACGCGCACGCTGCAGTTAGCTGGCGCGACAGCGCACAATTTGCAGGACATCGACGCGGAAATCCCACTTGGACTTTTCGTGTGTGTCACCGGCGTCAGCGGCTCCGGAAAGAGTACTCTCGTCGTTGACACATTGACCCGCGCGCTGGCTCGTAAGCTTCATGGTGCAGAGACGCAGCCGGCGCCCTATCGCAGTTTGCGCGGGGCGAACCAACTCGATCGGCTGGTGGAAGTCGACCAGTCGCCGATTGGCCGCACGCCGCGAAGCAATCCGGCCACGTACACGGGCGTGTGGAACAATATTCGCCGCGTGTTCGCCGGCACGAAGCAGTCGCGGCAACGCGGTTATGGCACGGGCCGGTTCAGCTTCAACACCAAGGGCGGCCGGTGCGAAACGTGTCAGGGGCAGGGTGTGCGTCGCATTGCGATGAACTTTTTGCCCGATCTGGAAGTGACGTGTCCCGTGTGCCACGGCGCCCGATTTAATCGGCAGACGCTCTCGGTGCGATTCCGCGATCGGTCAATTGCCGACGTGCTGGCGATGAGCATCGGCGAGGCCGTGGATTTCTTTGAGAACCACGAGTCAATTCGCCGCGTGCTGGCGATCCTTGTCGACGTCGGCCTCGGCTATCTCACATTGGGCCAGCCATCGACAACGCTTTCCGGCGGCGAGGCCCAGCGAATCAAACTTGCCACGGAGCTTAGCCGGGGCGGGGCGGGGCACACGCTGTACATTCTCGACGAGCCGACGACCGGTTTGCACAGCGACGACATCCGCCGCTTATTGCTCGTGCTGAACCGACTCGTGGACCAAGGCAACTCAGTGCTCGTGATTGAACACAACCTGGACGTCATCAAAACGGCCGACTGGGTGATCGATCTGGGCCCGGAAGGCGGCGCGGGCGGCGGACGTATCGTGGCCGCCGGCACGCCGGAGCAGATTGCACTGTGCGCGGAGAGCTACACGGGGCAGTTCTTGAAAGACGTGCTCCGATAGTAGTCGTCTCGCTCCGCGAGACGAATTCCTCACGCGGAGCGTGAGGACTACACTCAAGCGTCCGGATGAGCGCCCGGCGGCATTTCGGTCGTCGTGTCTTTCACAACGGTCACGGGCTTTGCCATCGTGCCGCGGCCTAGCTCATAGGCAACCAGCGCCGAAACGCACAGCCACACGAAATCCATTGTGGAAAAGCCCTTCGGCATCTGCGCCTTTTGCCCTCTGGCGGCGGCCGGACGTGGACGCTCTGGTTCCGGAGCTTTCGCTTCGGGCGCTTTCTCTTCGTCCGTGGCCTTTTCGGCGTCGCCCGATTCGGCCGGTTGTTCCGCCGCCACTTTGGCCCGCGGCTCCGAAGCTGCACTCGCATATCTCTGCGCAAGTCCAGCCACGGCATACCAGCCGAGCAAATACGCACCCAGCGCGAGCACGCCCGTGATCGCGCCGCGAAGATAGCTGGCATGACCGGTGGTGGAGACCATCATGCGCACGCCGAGTCCGGTCAGTATCGCGACCGGCAGCGCCAGCCAGACTTTGTCGATCTTAAAAATCAGATACACGGCGACCAACACGCCAATGCCGATCGCGGCCCCGATGATCGCCCCAACGATTGCTTTACCAAGTTGCATGGTGAGGTGCCTCCGCCCGTGGATGCCGCGCGACATCACACTTCGGATTTCCACCCACCGTCGCCGTCGAACGCCACTGCGGGATGAAAACCCTGGAGCCGTCGCGCGATCAGAAAAGGGTCTACGTACGAGCGCGCTTCTGCAACTGGCTGTGCGGCTGAAAAACGCGCCGGATTGCCTCGTTCCCTGGCCTTACTTTAAGTTGCGTTGCTTGCTGCGTCAATACAGTCGAACAGCGTGGTAGTGGACCAGTTTACAAAAGGGGTGCCTGGGGCAGAGTCTTCGATGCCCCAGGACCGAAACGATCTGGGGCGTCGCGGCGGGCACCCGGCAACCGGGTTTGCCGGGTGCCGGGTCGGCCCCAGGCACCCGATGGATGAATTCCCCGACGGCCTCAGTGAACTGTGTCGTTGTCGTGAAACGCACCTTGCGCTGTAGTATTTGAACCCGTTTCAAAACCTGTAGCTGGGGTCTGTAACCCCGGCTAATTTAAGCGAACCGGCCTCATAGAGGCCAGCTACAGCGTGTATTGAAACTGGCTCTAGTTAAAGCCGGCTTTGCTTTGTCTGCGATTCACTCTCCTCCCACTCCTCGTCCGACTCGGCATCCGCGAAATCCTCCTCGTCTTCTTCGACTGTCTCCTCGTCGAACTCGTTGTCGTCGTCTTCAAGTTCCTCGTCCTCAGACGTCTCCGCGTCCTCTTCTTCCCACTCTTCGTCGTCGGCTAGCTCTTCGTCATCCGACTCCTCCTCGTCGTACTCTTCCCCTTCGTACGAATCGTCTTCCAAGTCGCTCGGCTCTTCCGGTTCCGGCGCAATCTTGTTCCGGCGGCGCGGCACAACCGTGGCGGCGGTCGCCGGTGCCGAGAGCCGCGGCGCGCGAGGCGGGTCGCCCCCGATCGATGCGGACGCCATGGCCGGCACCGCGGCGAACTCACCGTCGCTGTCCGCAGTGCGCGATTCCCACTCTTCGAGCGAGATTAGCACGTCGCGCGCCTGCGATCCGTTGTATTGGCCGACGACGCCGTCCTCGGCCATGAAGTCGATCAGTCGGGCTGCGCGGCCGTAGCCGATGCCCAGCGCACGTTGCAGGAGCGAGCAGCTTCCACGTCGTTCGCGGACAACGACGTCGACGGCCGCGGTATACAGGTCGTCGCGGCTCTGGAAATTGCCGCCGCCGCCGGCTGCTTCCAATTCGTCCTTGGTCTTGAGCTGCATCAGCTCGCCGGCGAACTGCGGCGCATCGACGCCGACCGCATCGACCACGCGCGTGATTTCATCGTCGGTCAGGTACGTGCCCTGGCCACGGAGCATGGTGCTCGTGCCCGGCAGCAGGAACAACAAGTCGCCGTTTCCAAGAAGTTTCTCGGCGCCCATTTCGTCGAGCACGACGCGGCTATCCACGCGGCTCGCGACTTGGAAGGCGATTCGTGCGGGCAAGTTCGACTTGATCAAGCCCGTGATCACATCCACCGTGGGCTTCTGCGTGGCAAGAATGAGGTGGATGCCGACGGCCCGGCTCTTTTGGGCCAGCCGGATGATGTGCTGCTCCACGTCTTTGCCGGCCGTCATCATCAGGTCGGCCATCTCGTCGGCCACGATTATGATATACGGCAACTGACGCGGAATCGTCCGCCATTCATCGTCGTTCTCCGGCCGGATGCGATCGCGGAGTTCGTCGTCGCCGAGCTGGTTATACACGCTAAGATGCCGCACACCGGCCCGCGAGAGAAGCTGGTATCGCTCCTCCATCTTGTCCACGGCCCAGGCCAGGATTGCCTCGGCTTTGCGCATGTCGGTCACGACCGGGTGCATGAGGTGCGGCAGCTTACGGTAGCCGCTCAGTTCGACCATCTTCGGGTCGATCATCAACATGCGAACCTCGTCCGGCCCGCGCGTCATCAGCATCGACACGATCATCGAGTTGAGGCACACGCTCTTGCCCGTGCCCGTGCGGCCGGCGATCAACAGGTGCGGCAACGTGGTGAGGTCGACGACCATCGGGTTGCCGGCGACGTCTTTGCCGAGGTACACGGGGATCTTCATCCGCTTGGCCCTGCCGTTCGTCTCCTCGATCACCTCGCGAAGCCGCACGAGCTGGCGGAGCTCGTTGGGCACTTCGATGCCGACGGTGTTCTTGCCCGGGATCGGTGCGACGATGCGCACGCTCGGCACCCGCAGCGCGATCGCCAAGTCATCGGCCAGGCCGGTGATCTTCGACAAGCGCAGGCCCGCTTCGAGCTCGATCTCGAATTGGGCAATCACCGGTCCGGTTTCGATTTCAACAACGCGAACGTTGAAGCCGAAGTCCTTAAACGTCTTCTCCAAAATCTTGGCTTTGCGGCGGACTTCTTTTTCGTGCTCCTCGTAGGAGATTTCTTCGTTGGGGAGTAGCAACTCGAGCGGCGGCAGCTCGTATTCGGTCTCCGAGTCGACTGGGGTCTGGTCGGCCGCTTCGAGCTGCTCGATTACGACTTGACGCTCGGTCTTCGGCGCGGGCGGCTTCGTGGGTGTTTGTTGTTGCGGCTGCGGTGGAGCCGATCGCTTCGTGGAAATGCCGAGCGCGGCTTTCAGGCCGTTGGCGAGACGCGAGCCGGTTGATTCGGCGGGTGAAGTTGTGGTATTTGCACCGCCGCGCCCGGTCGCTGATGCGACCTCGCCGGCGGGGGTGCGGACTTTGATCGCACGGTCGTCGGCCTCTTCGTCGTCTTCCTCGGCGTCGTCCGATTCCTCTTCGTACTCTTCCTCGTCGTATTCCCCTTCGTGATACTCGTCTTCCTCGTCCGATTCGGCATCAGATTCCTCCTCGTCCAGCTCGACTTCGCTTTCGAGATCCGACTTGACGCGGAACTTTCTCTTGCCGACGTGACCGAAGTGGCCAACTTGCATCAGCGTGCGGCCGGTGACGCTCGTCGTCACGGCCGCTGCGCGAAACATGAAGTAATCGGTCGACAGCAGCAGCCCGGCCAACAGCACGCTGATCGCGAAGATGAATGCGCCCGTCTGAGCGAAGTGCGATTCCAAGAATCCGCGGCCCATCGCACCGATGTAGCCGCCGGAGCCGACCACCGGGCCGGGCGTCCAATTCGGCACGGCCAACGCCGCCAGCGTCGTGAGGCCGATGACGGAAACCGCCCAGCCGATCGTGCGCAACACGGGCTGATCGATCTCGCGGCGAACCAAGAGCAGGACCGTCAGCACGGCCAGCGAGCCGGCCAGATAATACGCGCCAATGCCAAGACTTTCGAACAAGTAGTAGGCCGTTATTGCACCGGCCCGGCCACACGCATTTTCAGCACTTTGGCTCGGCGGCCAAACGAGCGTGCTCGGCGCGTCGGTCGGGTGGTAGGTCCACAGCGCGACGCCCAGGAACACTACGATCGACACGAGCGCGAGCGCGCACACGTCGAGCTTCAAGCTTCGGTTTTCGAACATCGTCGGGTGTCGGACGCGACCGGCGTGCCACTTGCCGCGGCGAGTGGCACACACCTAAGGACGTGGCCCGAGAAGTGGAGTAAAAGCAATCTGCCAGGGCACGTCCATGCCCGACGAGCTATCCATATCGGATCGGTGCGGCGCGGCAACCCATTAATTCCCCTCCCTGGCAGGGAGGGGTTAAGGGAGGGTCGTTCCGCAACACGTCGCACATCCTAAGTTTTCGGCCGAAGACTCAAGTCGCGGCCAGCTTTAGCCGCCGCCACGTCAGGCCTTACGCCGTGGCTACCCGAAGTATCTCCGTCGTCATGCGGACGACCAGCACCACCAGCGACAAACGGCCCGCGATTAATTGCATTTCGTCGGTGTGATGATGATACAAGTGATACAATCGCTGCAATCGGAAGTCGGCAGGCGGAAGAGGCATGGCGGGCGGGCGATCAAACGAAGTTACTGTCCGGCCAAAGTTCGCCGGGTCGCTTCTCTCGCAAGATCGCAACCAGCCGACCTGCAACATTAACTGCGGCATATTCGGTTGACTTCGCCGCACTTACTGAGCGCGATTGGCTTGCCGAAATCGGGCGACCATGGCGAAGTTCGATCAATTGCGACTCAGTGAGCGCGACTCGTGGCAAGTCGGCGACGGCGGTGAGCGCTGGCTGCAGTCGCTGTGTCACTGCGTCCAACGTTGCTTCGTCGAGTGCAAGTGCGTCGGCAACGTGAAACGCACCGATCGCCGTTCGCTCGAGCGCGGACATCACAGCGCCCGTACTTAGCGCTTCCGCCAGATCGCGGCCCAGCGCTCGCACGTAGGTGCCGCTGCCGCATTCAATTTCGAGATCGAGCGCCGGATATGCATAGCGGCGAATCGCCAGGCGATGGATTGTCACCGTTCGGGGGACGAGCTCGACGGTTTTGCCGGCACGCGCCAGCTTGTACGCCCGTCGGCCGGCGACCTTCACGGCCGAATGCGCCGGCGGCACTTGCTGGATTTCTCCCAGGAACTGCGGCAGCATTTGGTCGAGAGCCGCGCGCGTCGGAACGGGAGCATCCGCGATTACCGTGACTTCGCCTTCGATGTCGTCAGTCTCGCTGCGGTGACCCAATAGAAACGTGGCCTGGTACTGCTTCGGCATCCGCTGGACGTATGGGATCAGCCGGGTTGCCTGGCCGACGCAGATTACCAGAACGCCGGTCGCCAGCGGGTCGAGCGTGCCAGCATGGCCAACTTTTGCCGGACGCACGTGCCGCTCGATCCGGTCCACAACGTGGCGCGACGAGCAACCGGCCGGTTTGTTGACGTTAAGAATCCCGAAAAGCGTCATGGCAACCGCGCATTTTCAAGCGGCGGCGGATCGGCGTCCAGTCGCTAAACGAAGCGGGGAGCGGGGAGCATGGAGCTTGGAGTCAGAATTCCTGCTCCTTGCTCCCCGCTCCTTGCTCCTTGCTGTACGTCGTGCCAGCGAAGTGTATAGTAGTGCAAATCAGTAGTGTCCGGCTATAAGTCGAACAGTTTCAGTTGGTTAGGGTCGGAGGATTCTGGAAACGGTTGATGTTTGGCGGTGAGGGCCTCAAACAGC
>JAKEIB010000205.1 GCA_022614705.1 Planctomycetota bacterium
CGCTGTTTGAGGCCCTCACCGCCAAACATCAACCGTTTCCAGAATCCTCCGACCCTAACCAACTGAAACTGTTCGACTTATAGCCGGACACTACTGATTTATCAATTCACTTTTCAATTGCCACAAAAAACACGAAAAATCACGAAAGCGCTCGGCAGGGTTGTTGTTTGAACAAAAGTCGAAACAAGTCAACGAATCCTTCTTCCCTTTTTTGTGTCTCTTCGTGCTTTTTGTGGCCAATGTAAATAGGATTCAGTCATGCACGGTCATTGCTGCAATCTTCATCGTCGCGACGTGTTGCGGACTATGGGGCTCGGGCTTTTGGGTTCGAGCTGCGCCGGTTGGCTTCCCGCGTTGGCGGCCAATGTGGCCCAGGATCCGCGGCGCAGCCGGCATTGCATTTTGTTGTGGATGAGCGGCGGGCCCAGCCAGACCGATACGTTCGACATGAAGCCCGGCCACGCGAATGGCGGCGAGTTCAAAGAGTTGACCACGCGAATACCCGGCTTCCAATTCAGTGAGCACCTGCCGAAGTTGGCCGAGCATGCCGACCAGCTCGCCATTGTGCGATCGCTGAGCACCAAGGAAGGCGATCATGCTCGCGGCACGCACCTGGTGCGGACAGGCCATCCGCCGATGGGCGACGTGGCGTATCCGTCGATCGCATGCTCGCTGGCCAAGCAGCTTGCGACCGGCACGAATCCGTTGCCGAATTACGTGAGCGTGGCGCCGCCGCAGGAAATCAACCCGGCCGCGTTTGGGCCTGGCTTTCTCGGGGCGAGTCACGCGCCGGCGATCGTGGCCGGCAATGCGGACGCCGGGGCGCAGGCCGGTCCGAATGCCGATGCAACGCGGCTCATCGAGCTGAAGCTGGCCGACCTCGAACTGCCGGCCGGCGTCGATTCGAATCAGGCCGCACGGCGAATAGAGTTGTGGAACCGGCTGGAGGAGAAGTTTTTCGCGGGCCGCAGCGCCGAGTTGTTTCAAGCGCATCGCGACTTGTACCAGAAGGCGGCCGACATGATGCGGCCCGAAGTGCGGGCGGCGTTCGATCTGTCGGCCGAGTCGGACGAGGTCCGCCGTCGATACGGACCAGGACTGTTCGGTCAAGGCTGCTTGCTCGCGCGGCGACTCGTGGAGCGCGGCGTGCCATTCGTCGAAGTTCCGCTCGGCGCCGGCTTGGGGTGGGACACGCACGCCGACAATTTCCGTCAGGTCCGCCAGCTTTCCGGCGAACTGGACGCTGGTTGGGCAACGCTCATGACCGAATTGAAAGAGCGCGGCCTGTTGGAAAGCACGACGATTCTGTGGATCAGCGAATTCGGACGCACGCCGGTCATTAACGCGAACGCTGGCCGCGACCATTTCCCGGCCGCGTGGTCGTGCGTCTTCGCAGGCGGGGGCATTAAAGGCGGACAGGCGTACGGACGCACCAGCGCCGACGGCATGAACGTGGAAGAAAACAAGGTTGGTATCGGAGACGTGTTGGCAACGCTGTGCTCGGCGCTGGGAGTGCCGCCCGATCATGAGAACGTGACGCCCATGAACCGCCCCATCAAATTGAGCGAAGGCACGCCGATCGCCCAGATTCTGGCGTGATTTCGCGCTGCTCGGGAATTGAAAAAAGGTTGTTATGGGGTGGCTGGGGCAGGGTCTTCGATGTCCCAGGACCGAAACGATCTGGGGCTCGAAGCGGGCACCCGGCAGCCGGTTTTTGCCGGGTGCCGGGTCGGTCCCAGGCACCCGCGCGAGTCATTTCGAGACCGTCAAGTGCCGGCGTATTTGCGAGTCGTGATGTGGACATGCGGCCTCGCCGTCGCGGCGGGATGCACAAACGCCAACACGCCACCGATTGCCAAGCCACCGAAGGCAGCAGCGTCGCCGAAAGCTGAAGTCGCGGTAACACCCGTGGCAAGCCAGGTTGATGCCAAGGATGCCGCCGAATCTGCACCGCTGCCAGCAGTCACTTCCGATCACAAGCCCGCCCCGTCTACCACCCCTGAACAGGACAGCCAGCCGGAGGAGTTGTCGTCTCCCGAGCGGCTCGCCATTCTAACTCCCGGCGGTCCGTTGCTTGTGGACGCGCGGCTGACGATCAACGGCCAGCCGCATGCGAAGGCATTCGATTCGATCGTGAAGCGCGTGCTCGACGCCAGCGACACCGATCACGACGGCCGCTCAACGTGGAAGGAACTGACTGCGGATCGCGTGTACTTCGAGAAGGAAATGCAGAACGCCCCCGCGGTCGGCAGCCGGCAGATGAAAACGCTCATCGAGCGCTACGACGAGAACCGCGACGGGCAGATACAACCGGCCGAAGCGGCCGGATGGCTGGGGCGCGATGCGGGCACGAGTGCGAAGGCACTTGCGGTGCGCAGCACGCGAGCATACCGGCCGGTAGCGCGAGCGACTTCGCAGGTGTGGCATCTGATCGACGGCGACAGGAACGGAGGACTCTCCAGCGACGAGATCGACGCTGCGCCAGACCGGCTGCTCTCGCTCGATGCCGATGACGATCGCATTCTCGCGCCGCCCGAAATGGCGTCGTTGCGCGAGCAGCTCGAAGCGGCCGGGCAGCGACAGATGAACGTCGGCCGCGAGGCCAGCCATTACGCCGTGATCTATCTGGAACCGGACGTGGAAATCGAGCGGCTGCACTACTTGCTCAGCGATTTGTACGCACCGCAGCAGGATTTGGGGCCGGCCAGCTTTTCCGATCTGGGCGGACTGTTCAAGATACTCGACGCCAACGGCGACGACTGGCTGGAGCGCGACGAGCTGGCTTCGATGCTGTCGGTCGATCCACACGTACAGTTGACCGTCGCATTTAACCGCGACGCGAAGGTGGAAAAGGGCTCGGCGACCATCGAAGTGAAAACGCTGTCGCCGGTAGCCACGGTGGCCGCGCAACCGTCCGCCGACCGGGCTGTGATTTCAATGGGCAACACGCGCTTGATCCTCTCGGCGCACAATCTGTCCACGGCCGCCAGCGACGAGCAAACCGCCGCGCAGGCGGCCGCGCAGAATCAGATCCGGTTCATGGTCCACGATCGGTGCGACGCTCTGTTCGAAGAGCTGGACGCCAACGCGGACGGCCGATTGGGCGAGCGGGAAATCGCGTACTGCCCGGCGCGTCTGGCGGAGCGCGACCGCAACGGCGACGGCCAGCTAGCCGGCGATGAGTTTCCCTACTCAATGATTGTCGCGCTATTATTGGCGGAGCAGCCGTCGGAGCAATCGTTCTACATTCCGCCGTCGGCCGCGATCTCCGCGGCAAACAGCGACAAGCCGTTGCCGGCGTGGTTTTCCCACGCCGACTTGAACGGCGACGGCGACATAAGCCGTCGCGAGTTCCTCGGGTCGATTGAACAATTCAATCGCCTGGATGTCGATCAGGACGGATACATCAGTGCCGCAGAAGCCGGCACCGCGCTGTAGCTGGCCTCTGTGAGGCCGGCTTTTTCGGCGGCACGGACCTGTAAGAGCCGGGGTCACAGACCCCAGCTACAGATTATTCCGCGAACGCCCACAGATGGTTCGCCGTGCGGATATAGAGCGTGTCGTCCGCAATCGCGGGGGTCGCGGACATGCGTTCGCCGAGCGGAGCATTCTTGGCCACGACTTCCGGCGGTGAGGTCCCGGCTTTCACGACGGTCACTTCGCCATCGGCGAGCGCGGCGAAATAAATGTGCCCGTTCGCGGCGACCGGCGAGGCGTAGTAGGATCCGGCCGCGGCCGGGCGCTTCTGGTAAAGCTCGTCGCCGGTTTTCGTGTCATACGCGGTGACGATGCCTTTGTCTCGCACCATCACGAACTGGCCTGCATAAACCAGGGCCGAGGCAACGTACGGCAATCCCTTCTTTTGTTTCCAGATCACGTGGGATTCGGTCACGTCGCCACTGCCGCCGGGACGCAGGGCGAACGCGCTATTGTGCGTAGCGGCCATGAATTTCTGAATCGCTTCGTGTTCGTCGCGAGTGAATTGGCCGTCCTTGTTGGCGTCGCTGCCGTCGAAGAAGGCTTTCATCGACGTGCTGAGCGATTCTTCTTTCGATAGCACGCCGTCCTTGTTTTTATCGGCGTCGTTTTCCTTGAGGAAGTCGTCGAAGGAGGGCATTTGGGAGTCGGCTTCCGCCGGATCGCCAGGCGACCAGCCGGCGAAGAACAAATTTCCGTTATCGGTGACCGGCGACGTGCAGCAAGACGACGGCATTCCCTCCACGTGCCAGCGCTCGTCGCCCGTTTTTAGGTCGTAGCCGATCAGGCGGCCGAAGCCGGGCATCGCGATCTGCTTGCCGTCCGGTGTATCCCAGATGGCGGGCGTGCTAAAGCTGCTGTTCGACGTTCGCTTTTTCTCCCACTTCGGCTCGCCGGTTGCCAGATCGATCGCAATGATTCTTGAGTTTTTCAGCTCGTCGCGGGCGAGAATCACCAGGCCGTCGGCGATTACGGGCGAGACGCCGCTGCCGAAGCCAGCGATCGTTTCGGCCGTCGGCATTTCATATCGCCACAGTTCGTTGCCGGCCAGTTCGTAGCATGCCAAGCCGCATGATCCGAAGTAGGAGACGATCCGCTCGCCGTCGGTCGCCGACGTGGACGCGGCCGGGCTGCCCTCGCCGTCGAGATACGCTTCAATTTTCTTGGCCGGCGCTTCGGCGCGCCAGGCTTCGTTTCCGTCGGACCGGTTGTAAGCGATCGTATACAGCTTGCCACCGTCGAAGGCCGTGATGACAAGCTTGTCCGCGACGATGATCGGCGACGATAGGCCGCCCGGCGCGGGCACCTTCCACTTCAAGTTCTTCTCCGGGCCGAACTCGACCGGCGGCCGTTCGCCCTCGGCGACGCCCGACGCGCCCGGCCCACGAAACTGCGGCCACGCGAGCGGCTGCTCCGCGCTTCCCACAGGACTCGTCAGCACAAACAGCAGCGGCAATGCAAATATTCGTGCCATGTTGTTAACCGTCTGTTGTTGTTCTGAACAGGAGGCAACAGAGGGAACAGAGAAAGGCAACTCTAGATCAACTCCGTTCTCTCTGTTGCCTCCTGTTCAAATTCTTCCTTTTGCGGTTACTTATTTGCCGCCGGCACGAGCTCGGAGTCGTGCAAATAGCTGTCGTCGACCGGATAGTTTCGCCAGCGGATCGAGTAATACTGTTCAAACCACGCTTGGATGTCGGCCTCAACGTCGCGGTCGTAATCGGGCGCCACGTGCAGCGTCTTGCCGACAAACGGGTCGCGAATCTCGCCGTTTTCGATCATCACGCGGCCCGATTTGATCACGATCCGCGGCGTCTCGAACATTGTCTCCTTGTTCTCGTGCGGCGTGTAAAGGGTGACGTCCGCATCGGCGCCCGGGCCAAGATGCCCCTTGTTGGCGAGGCCCAGGATTTTTGCCGGGCCGGCTCGGGTGATGATTGCAATTTCGTTGAGCGTATATTCGCGGTCCAAATCGGCCAGCGTGGAACGCTCCGTAATCTTGGGCGGACACTTCTTCAGCGCGTCCTGCCGGTAGGTGCGGTCCATCAAGAGCCGAATGATCTGCGGGTACGCCAGGAACGAGCCGCCGTTCGGATGATCGGTGCTCATTACCACGCGCCACGGGTCTTCGACCAGCAAGTACCACTCCAGCCCGATTGCCCATTGCAGCGAGTGCACGAGCGACTTGTTGCGATACTTGATGGGCGTGATGCCGCAGCCCGATTCCATTTCCGTGTCGCTGCTGAACCACTTGCCCTTGAAGATGTTCGAAAGGTAATAACCGAGCGGCCCGTCGCCCGTCATGCTGGTCGTCTCGCCGAACATCACCTGGCCGACGTCGATCGTGACGTTCTTGTGGGCATTCACGTACTCGGCCAGCGGCACGGTTTTGCTGTTGAACGTGTTCTCGTCGCCTTCGCCGCCGCCGTAGCTGTGGAACTGGATGTGCGTGATGTGCGCGCGATGGCCGTCGATGGCCTTCATCGTTTCCAGCGTGGTTTGCCAGTTGCCCGGCATGCCCAGGTTGTTGCAGTGGATGTGTACGGAATGCGGCAGGCGCAGCTCGGTGGCGGCTTGGGCGACGCCGCCGATGATCTGCCGCGGCGTAACGTTAAAGTAATCCACCTTTTCGTCGAGGCCATGCACGTTGCCACCTTGGTGGCTCTTCCACACCTCGACGCCGCCCGGGTTCACGAGCTTCGGCGCGTAACCCTTGGTCGCGCCCAACAGCCAGGCGATGAATGCCTTCAGCTTTTGCGGCTCGTTCTGCTGGATGCTGCGCATCACATAGTGGTTATTGCCCATGAGGACGTAGAAACCCTTGTCGATGCAGGGCGTGTCCTCGAATTCCTCGTGGGCGTGTCGGGCGCCGAGCGGCGGGATGGCCGCGTCGAACGCGGTCGTGTAACCCATGCCGGCGTACTTGTAACCGGTGGCGAACGTGCTGGGCACGCTGCCCATCGTGCCGCTGTGCGTGTTGGCCGTTTTGTGGAGAACCTGCGACTTGCGCTTCTCCTCGGGCCGCATCTTGCGGGCGACGTTCACTTTGGGTCCGGCGATGTGGCAGTGCATGTCGACACCGCCCGGCATCACGACCAGCCCGTTCGCGTCGATCACGCGCGTCGGCCGCGTGGCCGGATCGGTCGGCGCGGAAACGATGCGGCCGCCCTCGATCCACAGATCGCGCACCTGGCCATCGATGCCGTTGGCCGGATCGTAGACGGTGCCGCCGGAGATTTTTAGGAAGTCGGGCATGGGCGTGTTCAGTGTTCGTCAGCCAATTCTAGCCGCAACGCGGCGACCGTTAATAGCCAGGGGCGCGAGCCCCTGGTTATCGTACGCATGAATTCCAAAGCCCCATCGGGGCGACAGAGCGTCGACTTACTGTCGCCCCCCTGGGGCTTCGATGTGTTCTGTTGACTTTCCAGGGGCTTGCGCCCCTGGCTATTGACTATCGGCCCGTTGGGCCTGAAACCCATGGGAATCAATTTCCGATGCGGAACCTACGCGCTAATCCCCAACTTCGCTTTCACGCGTTGTTCGATACTCGTAAGCACGTCGAAGTCGCTGGGATGCGGCGACTCGAACGCCGGCCGAAGCGGGATGGGCACATCGTCCATTCGATAGACGGTGCCGCCCGTGTTGATGCCGTAGGTGGCGACGGTGAACGCGACGGTCGCCGCGCGCGTGGTGGGTGTTTCTTTCGTGTCGAGCGTGATCAGCGGGATTTTCGCCATGTGCTCGCGGGCCGGCTGCGAAAAATTGGCCATCGGGTCGCAGGCGATCATCATCGCGCAATCGGCCTCGCCGCGGGCCAGCGTGTCGGACGTGGTGTATTCGCCCGGGTTGAATCGCGGATAACCGCGGGCGTGATTCACGCCGAATTGATAGCCGGTTCGCCAGGCGACGACGTTATCGGCCCCCGTAACGTTTCCGTGGCCGCGGTTTGGTTTTGCTACGAATCGCGTGTAGGCGTTCATGTCGCGCGTGAGCGCCAAGAGCGCTTCGCTGTTGCAGTGCTTGCCGCGCGTCATCGTGAGACCCATGCCGAAGAAAACCACGCCGAATTTGCACGCCTTCATGCGGGCCATGAGGTCCTGCCACACGGCCAGCTC
>JAKEIB010000206.1 GCA_022614705.1 Planctomycetota bacterium
ATGCAGGAACACTAATTAGCGATAATCATCACTAATGAATTATTAGTGCAAATTAGCGGCAATTAGTGTTCCTTTTAATCCGCCCTCTCCGCGCCTCTGCGAGAGATTGTATTGCTTGAACTGAAACCAATGCCAATTAATTCAAAAGACGTGACCTGGATCGAAGAGCCGGAGATCGGTTTCTGGGAGGCGACGTTTCTGCCGGCGATCGTGAAAGGTCTCAAGACCACACTCGGACATATCACCCAGTACCAGCCGGTCACGCAGCAGTATCCGGAAGTGCGTCCCGAGTTGCCGCAGCATTATCGCGGATTGCACCGCTTGAATCGCGACGAGAAGGGTCGCGTGAAATGCGTGGCCTGCATGCTGTGTGCGACAGCGTGTCCGGCGAATTGCATCGCGATCGAAGCGGCCCCAGCCCCGCCCGACTGGCCCGACCGCGACAAGTATCCGTCCACGTTCGTGCTCGACGAGCTGCGCTGCATTTACTGCGGCATGTGCGAGGAGGCCTGCCCGGTGGACGCGATCGAACTGACGCACATCTATGACGTGACGGGCGAGACGCGCCAGGAGATGGTGTTCGACAAGCTGAAGCTGCTGGAGATCTACGACGAAACGAAGGACAACCCGAAAGACCCGGTGCGGACCGGCCGGGGACGGCTAGGGCCCGCATCGGAGTTCGGTGCACTGCCGACGTTGGGGCCGGCGACGCCGGTGGTCCGCGAAGATCGCGCGGCCGCGTCGGCTACGTCGGGCGTCATTGGACCGCCCCCGCCGGAACCTGGTAAACGGTAACGAATTCCGCCCACGTCTGGGGCTGACGCTTGAGAGCCTGGTGCGTTACCATTCTGGGGACGATGTAGCTGACTTCTGCGACGCCTCGTGCCTCGTTGTTCCACATGGGTGTTTGTCCCGTAGGGACTTACGAGAATAGCCCAGCGATTCATCGCTGGGAATAGGGATGCAGAGTATTTGGAAAGTCCCGTAGGGACGATTGAACAGAGGCGTCCGCAGTTCGGTCGTCCCTACGGGACTAGCGAAACTTTTATTACTAGATACCCAGCGATAAATCGCTGGGCTATTGTCAAGTGTCCCTACGGGACAAGCTTTACCTCGGACTCATTTCACAATACTGAGATGTTCAGAACTACCGGGGTCACAGACCCGGCTACAGATTCCCGCCTTCGGCTATAACATATACGCCACACGAAATACATGGATTGGATCGGGCAACATTGGCTGGATTGGGCGTCGCTCCTATTAATCGCGGCCGGTGTGTTGTGGTTGATGCCGGGGGCGGCCCGGCGGCCGAAAGTCGTCGGCGTTCTTCTGGCCCTGGCGGGCACCGCCCTGTTGGCGACGCGGGTTGACAATTTTTCGTCGCCGATTGGCGAGTCGGTGTTGTTCTGGCTGTTTGCCGCGGTCGCGATTCTGAGCGCGGTGCTCATGATCACCAACCGCAACCCGGTGTACTCGGCGCTGTGGTTCGCGATCGTGACGCTCAGCACGTGCGGCTTGTTTCTGTTGCAATTCGCGCCGTTCCTGGCGGCCGCGACGGTGGTCATCTACGCCGGGGCGATTGTGGTGACGTTTGTGTTTGTGATTATGCTGGCCCAGCAAAGCGGGGCGACAATGTACGACCAGCGCTCGCGTCAGCCGCTGGCGGCAACCATCGCTGCGTTCGTAATGTTGGCGGCAATTGTGGGTGTGCTGCAAAATGTGGGCGAGTCTCTCCGAGACTCGAATCCGCGTCCGCCGCGGCGGACGCGGCCACTTGAAGCGTCATCCGCCGATGTCGTCGCGAATCCGCTTAGCGGTCTAGCGGCGGACGAACCGTTGGGAAAGATGCACGCGATTGGCCGCTCGCTGTTCGGCGACTATTTGTTCGCCGTCGAATTGGCCGGCACGCTTCTGCTCGTGGCCACGATTGGCGCCATTGCGATCGCCCCGCGCCGGCGACGGGGGACGCTATGACGGGTGACGTCGAACGATATCTCGTAGTGGGCGCGTTGTTGTTCGTGCTGGGCGCGCTTGGATTCTTCACACGGCGCAATCTCATCGTGCTAATGCTCTCGGCCGAGATGATGCTGCACGGCGTGTCGCTCACGCTCGTGACGTTTAGCCGCATGCATCACAACCTCGAGGGGCAGGCGTTTACGATATTCATTCTGACGGTGGCGACGTGCGAAGCGGGGCTCGCGCTGGCGGTGATTTTGGCGCTATACCAGAAGTCAAACTCGCTCGACGTCGAGCTGTGGACCGATTTGCGCGAAGCCGATTTGCCGCCGCCGATGGCGGCCGAGGACGCCGGCCAGCGGCCCTTTGTTCCGCCCGAGCCGAAAACGTTCCCGAGATTGACGCCGGCGGGCGTCGTGCCGGACATTCGCGATGAGCACGATCCGGATCGAGTCGACGACGCAGCGAGCCCGACCGCCGAATCGCCCTTGGAGCCGTCGAAGGTGGAGGATGTGATTAAGACGGCAGTGCGGTGACGCCGACTGTAGCTGGGGTCTACGACCCCGGCGGCGCACGAGAACGTTGTCCTGAGTAAATGTATTGGAACGTGAGCTACCGCGAACAAGCCGGCCTCGCAGAGGCCAGCTACAATTATGACTGAATCCGCTCAAAAACTTGTCCTCTGGCTCATCCCGCTGGCGCCGCTGGTGGCGGCGGTGATGACGGCTGCGCTGGGGCCGAAGGTGTTACGCGAGCGGAGCCATTTGCCGTGCTGGTTCGGGTTGGCGGTTTCGGTTGTTTGTTCGCTGCTGCTATTGTTCTCGATCGGGCCGCAACACTTTGCCGAGGACTCCCATTCGGCGCCCATTGCCACCGGATACAAGTGGATCGAGGTGGGCGGCATCGACGTCGCCGTGACGCTGCGCGCCGATGCCATGACGTCGATGATGTTGGCGATGGTTACCACCGTGAGCCTCTTGGTGGCCATGTTCGCGGCGGGCTACATGCACGGCGACCCGGGCTATCCGCGGTTCTTTGCCGAAGTGTCGCTGTTCGTGTTCTCGATGTGCATGTTGGTTCTGGCGGCCAACTTCCTGCTCTTGTTCGTGTTTTGGGAAGGCGTCGGCCTATGTAGTTACTTGCTAATCGGCTTCTGGTACCGCCGGCCGAGTGCCTCGGCCGCGGCGGTGAAGGCGTTCGTCGTCAACCGCATCGGCGATTTTGGTTTCCTCATCGGCATCTTTCTGATTTGGACCACGTTCGGCTCGCTTAACTTCGCGGACGTGCTCGATCGGCCCGAGCGACTGGTCGCGCTGGCCGCGGCCGAGCCGGGCCGCATCACGATGATATGCCTCTTGCTATTTTTGGGCGCGATGGGCAAGAGCGCGCAGTTCCCGCTGCACGTGTGGTTGCCCGACGCGATGGAAGGTCCGACGCCCGTGAGCGCGTTGATCCACGCCGCGACGATGGTCACGGCCGGCGTATACATGGTCGCTCGCTGTACGCCGCTGTTCGTGTACGCCCCGACAGCGCTGCTGGTGGTCAGCGGCATCGGCGCGGTGACGGCGCTCATCGCGGCTCTCATCGCGCTCACGCAGTTCGACCTCAAACGCGTGCTGGCGTACTCCACGGTGAGCCAGCTTGGCTACATGTTCATGGCGCTTGGGGCCGGGGCGGCAGGGCCGGAAGTGGCCACGCTCGCCACGACCGCGGCCATGTTTCACCTGTTCACTCACGCGTTCTTCAAGGCGCTGCTGTTCCTCGCCGCCGGCAGCGTGATGCACTCGATGGGCGACGTCATCGACATGCGCCGCTTCGGCGGCCTACGGCGGGCGCTCCCGATCACGCACTGGACGTTTCTGTGCGGCGCGGCCGCACTAGCCGGCGTACCCCTGCTTGCGGGTTTCTGGAGCAAGGACGACATACTGGCCGTGCTTTCGGATGCGTCGCACGACGCGGCACATCGCACGTATTTCTACGCGATCTTCGGCGTCGCAGCGTTCACCGCGTTGCTCACCGCGTTTTACACGTTCCGCGCGTACTTTCTCACATTCTGGGGCGAGGAAAGGTTCCCCGAGGAAGCCGGGCATCATCCGCACGACGCGCCGTCCGTCATGGCCTGGCCGCTGCGGGTGCTGGCCGTGTGCGCGCTATTGATTGGCCTAGCCGTGGGGCCCACACATTGGTTCGCAAGCTACTTGCATCACACGTTTGGACTGGCGGAGGTTGAGTCGCACGGCTTCCACGTTCCGCTGCTGATGGCGAGCGCAATGATCGCACTCGCGGGCATCGGCGTGGCCTGGCTGTTTTACGTTCGCTCGCCGCAATTGCCGGGCCAGATCGCGGCGGCGATCGGGCCGCTATACCGGGCATCGCTCAACAAGTTTTATTTCGACGAGATTTACCGCGCCGTGCTGGTGACGCCGCTGCGGACGCTGTCGTGGCTTTCCTATTGGTTCGATCGCGCGATTATCGACCCGACCGTCGACGCGGTCGGCAAGATTCCGCAGGGACTCAGTTTGCTGCCGCGAACGTTGCACAACGGGCTCGTGCCGTCGTACGCGCTGGTGATGTGGACGGGATTGATCCTGTTTGTGCTGTTCGCGTTGGGTGTGATTTCGTAATGGATTCGTAATGACTGTGTTGCTATTGGTAATGCTGATTTTGCCTATGGCGGCGGCGCTGATGTTGCTGGTCATGCGGCGGGCTGTTGGACAGGAAGCGGCGCGGCAATTTGCGCTCGTTGCGTCGGTCGCGACACTGGCCGCATCGCTGTTCCTCGTCTACCAGTTCGTGCAAATCCCCGCCTACGCCGGCGCCCGGCCGGCGCCCGTCGAGCCGCGATTCAGCATTCCGTATCACTGGTTCACTTATGGAGAAAAAACGGCCGCCTCGGCGGAGGATGCGGCCGAGGATGTGGCGCCACTCACGGTCGAGCTTTTGCTCGGGCTCGACGGCATCAGCATCCTTCTCATCGTGCTCACGACCGTCCTGACGGTTTCCTGCGTGCTGATTTCCTGGGAATCGATTCGCGAACGGGCGGCCGGGTTTTACGCGTGCTTGCTGTTGCTGGAAGCGGGTCTTTTGGGCGTGTTCTGCTCATTCGACCTTGTGATGTTCTATGTGTTTTTCGAGTTCACGCTGGTGCCGCTGTTTTTCATGATCGGCATCTGGGGCGGACCGCGGCGGCGATACGCGGCGATCAAATTCTTTCTGTATACGCTGGTGGGTAGCCTGGTGACGCTAGTTGGCCTCGTGGGGCTTGTACTCGCGGCCGTATCGTCGGGTGTCGCGACGCCATCATCGATTCCCGAGCTCGCGAGATGGCTGGCCGAGAATCCGCTAAGCCACGAGTGGCAGATCGCGTTGTTTCTGGCGATCTCCGTCGGCTTCATGGTGAAGGTGCCCGTGTTCCCGCTGCACACGTGGTTGCCTCTTGCGCACGTCGAGGCGCCGACGGCGGGCAGCGTGCTGTTGGCCGGCGTGCTGTTGAAGCTGGGCACATACGGCTTCCTGCGTCTGTGCCTGCCGATGTTTCCCTACGCATGTGTGAAGGTCGGCGTCCCGCTCATGGCGGTGCTCGCGGTGGCGGGCATCATCTATGGCTCATTCTGTGCACTCGCGCAGCGCGACATCAAGAAGCTTGTCGCCTACAGCAGCGTGGCCCACCTTGGGTTTTGCATGCTGGGTTTGTTCGCGCTAAATGCGTCGGGCATCGCCGGCGGCGTGCTGCAGATGATCAACCACGGCTTATCGACCGGCGCGCTGTTCCTCCTCGTGGGCATGATTTACGATCGCTACCACACGCGGCAGCTCGATGACCTCGGCGGCCTGGCCGCGCGCTTGCCGCTGTTGGCCTCGACGATGGTGTTCATCGCGATGTCCAGCATCGGCCTGCCGGGGCTGAACGGATTCGTGGGCGAAGTGCTGTCGCTGGCCGGCATGTTCCAGCGTCATCCTTTTTATGCGGTACTCGGCACGACGGGCGTCGTGCTTGGCGCGTGGTATCTGCTGTCGATGATCCAACACGCGTTCTTCGGCCCGCTGCGCGAGCCGGCGCAGGGCGATGACCACATCAAGGATATGAACAGTCGCGAAATCTTCGCGATCGCGCCGATCTGCGCCCTATGCCTTCTCATTGGCATCATGCCGCAACCACTAATCAACACGATTCAACCGGACGTTGATGCCGTAGTTTCGCTGTATTCAGATGCGAATCCGCGTCAAAACGCGGCCATCAGCTCACGGTACAGAATTGCACACGTCAATCCGCAATCCGCAATCCGCAATCCGCAATCCGCAATCGAAAGCCTCCCCGTGACCGAAGCCATCGAACAAATCCAGGCCACCGCCATGCTGCTCGTGCCGGAGATCGTTCTCCTGGCGACGATGTGCGTGCTATTCCTGGCCGGGCCGATGCTGGTGAGCGACGCAGGCGAAGCGCCGCCCGGCCTGCGAAACCAGTGGGGTTTTCTTTCGGTGGCGACGCTCACAATCGCGTGGGTCATCTGGTTCAACGGCGGACGCACAATAGCCCAGGGCGCGCTGTTCCACGTCGACGACCTGGTCTGGTACACGCGTGGCCTGTCGCTTTCAGCGGGAATACTGCTGGCGCTCGTTTTGTGGAACCAGATCGACGACGGCCACGCGGCCGAGGCCCACGCCTGCCTGCTGGCCATCCTCGCAGGAACAAACCTTGTCGCCGCCGCGGACGATTTGGTCTCGTTGTTCCTGGCCCTCGAATTGGTCAGCATTCCGACGTACGTAATCCTCTTCTTGCCGCGTCGCGACCGTCCCGAACGTGAGGCAACAATTAAGTACTTGTTGCTCAGCGCGTTTTCGTCGGCCCTGTTGCTGTACGGAATGAGCTGGCTCTACGGAGTGGCGGGCAGCACGAATTTCGCGGCGATCGCCGAAACGATCGGCCGCGCTACGCCCGATTCTGGAAACTGGATGTCGCAGATCGCGTTCGCCTTCATAATCGCGGGATTGAGTTTCCGCATCGCAGCCGTGCCGTTTCACTTTTACGCCCCGGACGTATTCCAGGGCACGACCGCCTCGAACGCCGCGCTGTTGTCGTTTGTGCCGAAGGTGGTGGGCTTCGTCGCGCTCATGCGTCTGTTGCCGCTCGGCGCCGTGACGGAAACAGTCGCTGGCTGGTTGCCGGAGAGCTCCGTGCAATTGCTCTTGGCGTATTTGGCCGGGGCCACAATGTTCGTCGGCAATCTCATGGCCTGGCGGCAGAGGAACCTCTTCCGACTGATGGCTTACTCAAGCGTCGCACACGCCGGCTACATGCTGGTGGGCCTCGCCGTCGGCGACGTGCAGCCGATTGCCGGGACCGATGCGGTGCTGTTTTACCTGGCCGCCTACGGGCTGATGACGATCGGCGTATTCGCGCTTCTTGCCGGCGTCGGAAGCACGGAGCACGGAGCACGGAGCTTGGAGCAAGAAGCAAACAAATCTTACTCCATGCTCCATGCTCCATGCTCCACGCTCAACGACCTCCGCGGCCTGAACAACTCGCATCCAACGACCGCGCTGCTGTTAGCCGTTTGTCTCTTGAGCCTAACCGGCCTGCCGCCGACGGTCGGTTTCCTCGGTAAGCTCAACTTGTTCCTGGCCGCATGGGGAAATGCCACAACACTTGGCCGCACGCTGGCCATCATCATGGCGCTCAACGCGGCAATCGGTGCGTGGTACTATTTGCGACTGGTGGCGCTGATGTTTCTCGACCCGGTGCCCGAATCCGTGTCGTCGCCAGCGAAGCCGGCCTGGTCCGCGTTCCTGGCCGGCGCGCTCTGCACGGCCGGCACCGTGCTATTCTTTGTCGCGCCGCAGTGGTTGTGGGATGTGTTGCCGTGACACGGGCCGCTCGCGGCAATTAACGTGATAATTGGGTTGAGACGCGAGTGAGTGGTCTGATATACTGCTCGTCGGTTTTACATGTCGAGTAACTCGCCGCGACGAGTGAAACAAGGAGTTGCCGATGGCAGATCGCAAATCGCCTGCAGCGCCGGAGCAATGGGCCACGCGGATCGGCGTCATTCTCGCCGTGGCCGGCTCGGCCGTGGGTTTGGGCAACTTTCTGCGTTTCCCGGGGCAGGCGGCTCAAAACGGCGGCGGCGCGTTCATGCTGCCGTATTTCATCTCGCTCTTGCTGCTGGGAATACCAATCTGTTGGGCCGAATGGACGATGGGCCGTTACGGCGGCTCGCGCGGTTTTAACTCGGCCCCCGGCATCTACTCCGTCATCTGGCCGCACCGCCTGGCTAAGTATTTCGGCGCACTGGCGCTTCTCATTCCGCTCGTGATCTACATGTACTATGTGGTGATCGAAGCCTGGTGCCTCGGATACGCGTACGACTACTTGGTCGGCAACTTGCAGCTCGGCAGCGAGCCGGCCGCGTACCAGCAGCACTTCGACGAATTCATTGGAAAGACTGCCGACGGCTTCATTTATGAAGGCGGAAACAACACGTTGGTCGTGCTTCTGGTAGTCGTTTTCATCATGAATTTTGCCTGCATTTACCGCGGAGTGGCCAAGGGAATTGAAGATTTTTGCAAAGTGGCGATGCCGATTATGGCGGTCTGCGCACTGTGCGTGCTCGTGCGCGTCTTGACGTTGGATCGCGACAAAGTCATCGCCGGCCTGGGCTCGATGTGGAACCCCAGCGCCGAGTATCTGGCGAAGCCCGAAACCTGGCTGGCGGCGTCGGGGCAAATATTCTTTAGCCTATCGGTCGGCTTCGGCATCATTGTCAACTATGCCAGCTACGTACGCCGCGATGATGACATCGCCCTCAGTGGCTTAACGGCGAGTAGCGTGAACGAATTCTTCGAAGTGTGCCTCGGCGGCCTGATTACATTACCGGCAGCATTTATTTTTCTCGGCGCCGCGGCTACCACGCAGGGCACTTTTGGATTGGGGTTCAACGCGCTTCCCAATGTGTTTGCTGTGATGCCGGGCGGTCGGGTCTTCGGCTTCCTGTGGTTTTTGATGTTATTTCTGGCAGCGATTACCAGCAGCATTTCGATGCTGCAGCCCGTGATTGCCTTCCTGGAAGAAGGGCTGGGATTGCGTCGACATGCGTCCGCCACGCTGCTAGGCCTGATTACGGCGTTCGGCACCGCGTTTGTCATGTACTTTTCGAAAGACATGGCCGCGCTCGACACGTTCGATTTCTGGATCGGCACGATGTTCATCTTCATCCTGGCAATGATCCAAACAATTTTCTACGGATGGATATATGGAATCGAACGTGGCGACGAGGAACTTCATCGCGGGGCGCACATGCGAGTGCCCCGCTTCGTGCAATGGATACTCAAATACATAACGCCCATTTATTTACTGGCAATCTTTATTGGCATCTGCATCACCAGCGGTCCGGGATACTATAAGACGCTATCGGCCGGCGGCGTGCCGCTGTACTCCGTGATTGTCATTGCAATAGTTTTCGCGTTCTTGCTCCTGTTGGTGCATATCGCCGGTCGGCGATGGGAGCGAGAAGGCCGACTAAAATTTTAGAGGTGAGCGGCGCGCTCAAATACAGCCCCAGCGATTATTGCTTGTGTGGCAGCCCGGGAGATTAAATCGTATGACACTCGCCGGTTGGATGATTATGATCGTGTCGGTTGGCTCCGTGCTCGCGCTGACGGGCTTTTGCCTTTACCGCGTGCTCACGCTGCCGCCCCACGTTGCGGAGGAGCATCTCAAGGGACCGCTCGTGATCGACACCGGCGACACGGAGAATGCGGACTGAAGAAGCAAGCAGCGGGGAGCACGGAGCAGGAAGTAAGAATCAAGCTGCCTGACTCCCAGCTCCTGGCTCCATGCTTTTCAGAGCGGGCGACCGGACTCGAACCGGCGACATCCAGCTTGGGAAGCCGATAGTAAAGTGCCTCATTCCCGGAGGTTTCGACCTCCCTGCACTACATTTCCAAGGAGGCTTGCACTACAATTCGATCACTCATCCCACTCCTTTAGCAATCATCATAAGGACCGTGGACCGTGCTTCGCAAGCCTCGCAAGCGGCGGGTTCCCGCCCTGAAATTCACCAAAGTCAGGGGAATCAGCTGGCATGTTTGCTTTCGCGATGCCGAGACCGGAATGCCACGGAAGCATCGCTTCGGAATGCTTAATCGGGACGCCGCGGAGCAGGCATATCACGATTGGGTGTCGGCCCATCTTCGTGGCCAAACGCCAGGTCTAAAGCCCAAGCGGCGAAAGAAGCTTGACCTCAACGCAGTAGATGCCAAGCCACGTGAAAACGGCATCCCGGCGGAGATTCTCCCAGGCAGCCTGCTGCATATTACGTCGGGCCTTTTGCGATACGAAGAGTCCCGTATTCGGGCCGGAGGTGAAGCGCGCCGGGCGGGGAGCATCACCCGGGAAGTCTATGAGCAGCGAAAGGCATACGCCCAAGAAATTCTTCAATTCATCAACACGCGCCACGGCCAGGGTGCTGTCGGCCGGACGCTTCTTTCAGATCTAAGCATGGCGGACGTTGAGGCATACAACAAAGCCATTGTCGATGCCGAGTACTCGTCGTCCCAGGTGACAAAGCGTCTCCAGTTCGTAAAGGCCATTATCGATCGAGCAGGACGTCCTGAGCACAACGGCCAAGTGCTCTCCTGGAACTGGGCCTCACGGGATGTGATTCATGGAAAGCCCGCCAAGAAGCGCCAGCTCCCTACCCTCTCTCAACTAAAAGCCGTCCTTCGCGAATGCGGCCCACGCGAAACCGCGATGGTGTGGATGGCGATTGGCTGCGGCTTTGGTCAGCGAGACTTAGCCGCTTTGCGCGTTGGCCAAGTGGATAAGCAGAGCTACGACCTTCGCCGGGGCAAAACCGGCATTGAGCGCTACGGCGAGACGCCTCCGATGGTTTGGAAGGTTATCCAAACCTATCTCAAGCAAACAAACCGTTCCGAGGGCGAGCTCATGTTCATCACCGCCAAAGGCATGCCCGTTGTGCATGAGCACGCGGACTCGGTACATCTTTGGTGGTCAAAGCTCCAAAAGCGGATTGGCGAAGAGTGCCAAAGCATGGGCGGCTTCTATACGCTTCGCCACCTTGGAGCAACCGAGTTTGGCTCCCGAGTAGGGTGCTCAATCGGTGCCATGAAACGTTGGCTTGGCCATTCGGCAAGCTCAGATATGGCGGATGTCTACATGAAGCCGGTGACGCCTGAGAATCGAGCTGTGGTTGAATGGGTTCGCGGTTCCCTGCACACTGGCAAAGCTGACTTACGAATTAAAAAGAAACCACGCTAAGTGCTCGCTAAAACGCTCCGCTCGTGAGTTTTCGATTGCATGACGCGGAGAGCTCCTCTCGTAGATTAATCCGGCGATGAGCCTTAGCATCAGCAGCTAGGTCGATTTCTTCGCCGGTAAGCTGTCCAAGGAACTGGTAGCCCGAAACCGTCTGAGCAATTATCTGGCCTGCGTCGAGTCGCGTAGTGCCTCTCACCAGACGTTGCAAGTCGTTCCAGTCGTACTTGTCTTTCTGTTGAATGCGGGCAAAGAACTTGTCCGGGTCAAATATGTCCCTTGCCTGCCAGAGCTTTATCACGGCGAGACGACGCACTAGATCGCGGTCAAATACTTTCGTCGAGTAAACAAAGAGATCATGCAGGTCTCTCACCTTCGCTCTTTGATTCGCCGCTCTAATCTTTTCAGCCAGAATTTCGTGCTCATTTAGCGACGCAATATCAGGAGGCACGAATTCGAGGTCTTTGAAATATGCCTGGTCGATTTGGGGCCTTTGCAATACGTCAAGTGTTGGTTTCTCCCGTAAGCTAACTTGCAAATCGAACCCGCCATCGTCATTCCATTCATGGCGATACGACGGCTGCGTCGTAAATGAGAGACCGTCCTGCGTCACCCGCCAATTATTTTCGATTTGAAACGTGATGCCGTAAAACTCGCTATTGAAGACTTCCATCAGCTCAAGGATTGCTGACTCTGGGTCGAGGTCTTTTCGGGCCGTGAAATCAAGGTCCATCGAAAAGCGTCCAGTTGGACCAAGCCAAAGCTTTCGGATACAGGTTCCTCCTTTGAACGCGAAGTGTTCGGCAATCGGTGATCCAAAGAGAAGCTTTAGCGCGTACGTGAGAACTACTTCTCTTTCAGCAACAGCGACATCCTGTATTCCGCTTTGGTGTGCGAAAAAGTCGACGAGTTTCTTCGAAAGCATAGTCGTGCCGCCTAAATCTCAGAAAGGATCTCTCGCTCAGGCACGTTGATAATCATTTGCCACTCGCGGTCGTAATGCCCCGCCTTGCCCCAAGTTTTGGTTGAGGCAAGAAAAGAGCGTGAATTCGGCTTTATGAGCGATTGGAGAGCGCGGCGAGAATCGTCGGGCATTTTGATTTTCGCTCGGTCGGCAAGCGCTCCGAAACACTGCACCACAGCTACTGATCCAAACTTTGTGGCGTATGCAGTGAATTTATTCCAATCGAATTTAGATGCGGCAGAAGCAACGATTCGAGTGAGCTCGCCAATCCCTCCAGCAAATTCCGGTTGGTCAACACAATCAATTACAGTCTTCTCCCGATCTGACATCTGCACTTTTTTCTCGTAGACCGATGTTGGCTCGAAACCAAAGAATTTGCGAGGTACTACGCTTACGAAACGAAAAGTCGTGTTGCGGATGGTTCGCTCTGTGACTTGCTTAGTGGTCACAATCCAGACCACGGACCTGGATTGCGCAGTGAAGCGGTAGTGAGCCGCGGCCGTTGCAAAGCCAAAGTAATACGGCTTCGCAAGGTATTGCCCGACTGCGAGCATATTTGAATCGGGAATTCCGACAGGGCCGCGTTCCGCGGGTATAACCAAGTAGCGTCCGCCTGAGAGCCGTTGAAGCCAGTTCTTGTTCCGAAGTGAGCGGATGACCTTATCGGCCCGGGCGGTGGAGCCTCCGAGTATCTCGACAATCTCAGAGCGCGAGACGGCGGCCTTTTCTTGCCACTGGAGTGCGAGAATCACCTCGGCTTCTAGGGGTGATAGCGACCTGATTGGGTTATTTTCCATTGGAAAACCTTCCTCCAATGGATGTTACGGCATATAGAATAACCTAGCAAGTTAATTCACAGTCGAAAACCACCCCAAATAGGAGGTTCTGGCATGGAAAATAACCGAATATCGGCCTAACCGCCCGAAATTGCGGCCCAGAAAGAAGGTCAGGTGCCCAGGGAGGAGCCCGGCCCAACGGGGCCTTCTAGAAGAAGAGAGCGGGTGAAGGGAATCGAACCCTCGTATCTTGGTTGGGAACCAAGCGCTCTGCCATTGAGCTACACCCGCAGCCGAACCAAGCAGCCTGTATCTTATCGTCGCTGAAAATCGGTGAGAAGTATCATTTCACCATGTTACAGCATCGTGAGTCTCATCGGGCGGCGGGAATCGAACCCGGAAGACAATCGCCATTCCGCCCTGGAAAACGAGAGGTATTCTCCGTCGCAAAAGGCGGTGGCAGCGGACTGGCAGCGGTTGAATTGTCACTTCGGAGATACGCGTGATTGCGACCTACAAATGATTCGCGAGCTGCATCTATTGCATCTTCTCTGGCCCCAACTGTCTGTCGATTTTAGAAGCCAAATTCTCGACGACATAGGTCGCTCCGTTGCCGAGAATTTCCCATCTAACGTGCAACGCGTCCAATGCTAGCGTCACGTACGGCAAGATCGTTAAAGTTTACCCAGTCTCACCGTCGAAGCCTTGTAGGAAGTGGGGGGGGTTGGATTTGAAATGCGTTCTCATCATCCAGTGGGTGTTGGCGTCCATGCTGGTCGCTCGCCTCGCCCCTGCGCAGCTCCTCGAACCGGCCGCAACGCTCAACTCGCAGTCGGAGGACGTGGGTTTTGAGTTTCGCGATATCTTGCGTGTCGCATATCAGGAGCAAGATCCAGACTTAAGTTTTCCGAATCGCGATAGCGTGGAGTCGCCGGCGGACGAATCGTTACCATGTACCGAAAACGTCTGCCCTCAATGCCATTGTGCTACATGCAATTGCGCGGAAACTCCTCATCCCTGTGAAGAATGTCCCCGTGTGAACAATATCAATCCGGCCTGGGGACTCAAAATAGGCGGAACGATCTCACTCGACGCGTTCTACAATAGCGCGCGTCCCGTCGCCCCGGGAACGCCGTTTTTTCTAACGCCTAAAGGGCCATTCAATGACGCGACTTTCGACATTCACGCCCGAGAGACGACGATCTATGGCTCATCCGAAAAAATCTGCAACACAACAACGGAAGAAGATGCCGCGAATTAGCGAAGGGTTATTGGACATACGTGTGAGCTTGCTTTGGGTGAG
>JAKEIB010000207.1 GCA_022614705.1 Planctomycetota bacterium
ATGACAACCGCGCGCAGTCCCGTTCGATCCTGCTGTCCAACCGCGGGGCGCAATACTGAGATCCCATGGGGGTCGCCGGCAGCCGCGGCGAGTGGGCGCGTGTCTTCCTGCATCACCCAGGAAGTCGTCACCGGTCTACCGACGGACTGTCCGGCGGCGAGCGCTACGGCAGCTACGCCCCGGCGGTCATTTCACGCGTCCAACCTAGCACAGTGCGCGGCCAATTTCAACAATTATTTTTGGCCGCGCGTGGGTGGCCAAAATTAGGGGTTGACCGAAGCACGTAGCCGAGTCCGCCGCGGCGGACTCGGATTGGCAGTTTCGGAGAAACTGCCCTACGTGGACGAGCGGCGGCGCATGAGTCGATATCCTTTTGCGCGAAGGAATAGGAGCAGGGCGGCGAGCAGGGCGGCGTTTAGCCAGAGCCAGGTGAGCCAGGTTTCGCGGGCATCGACGATTTCGCCCAGCAGCGTGTCGAAACGGGACAGCGTTCGCCAGCGAATTCGAAACATCGACTCGACGGAAGCCATCCATTGAATTGTGCCAACTGCCAGGAAAAACGGGACAACGAGCAAAACGGCAAGGCGGATGACGAGCGGGCCGTGGCCGAGGGCGGCCCAGATGGCTATTAAGTCAACGGTAGCGATTGATAGCGCCACCAGCGCCAGGGAAAAGCTTCCCTGCGCGCCCAGGCGATTCAGTACGAAAAAGTCGATCCCGCGAAAAACCAGCAGCATAGGCACCAGCGCAGTGGCCCAGGCCAACATGTGCTTCAAGCCAAACTGATGGGCGCGAATGTCGGAGTGCGTCGCCAATGCTAGTGCTCCGCCGTTCACGCGTTGCAGCGAAAATCCGAGTAGTCGCAGGCTGCCGCACAACAAAATGACGACGACAGCGGTAAGGAGCATCAGCACGTCCCAGTCTCGCAAGTATCCGCGCCAGCCGGTGTTGAAGTAGCGGGCAAAAAGTATGACGACCGGGGCCGCGGCGAGCAGGCCCGGCAAGCGCCATTGCCAGCGCACGGGCGCCAGGATGGCCCAAAGAGCGATCAGACTGATTTGCGCCGAGATGAGCACGTAGGCGAAATGGTTCTGTACTCCGCCGCCCAGGCAGGCGGCGATCGTCAACAGATCCAATAGCGCCAGGCACCACGCCAGCACAATCCATTGCAGCCATGCGGGCTGAAGGTAACGGCCAACGCACCAGCTCAAGATGGCAGTCGTGAAGGTCAACCAGGGATACAGCAATGCACCAGAGGCGGTTTCGAGCAAAAGTTGACTGCTGGCCGCAACCGCCGCAGGCAGCAGGACGGCAAACAGGAACAACCGGCGCAGCGACGGGAGCGCTGACGTAGCCGGAATTGGCCGATTGTTTTCGTCGGATTGCATGGCGCGCCTATTTGTCGCTTGGACGTTACGAATTGTCAAACGTTCGTTGAGGGACGTTTAGTCCCTTCTTCCATCATAGGCCCGGCATTTATGCCGGGTTCAATTGAACTAGCGCATCCTCGTCGTGCCGCGGTCCGCGGAACGACGAACATACCGGAACGATTCGGTGACCCGGCATGAATGCCGGGCCTACGACCGCCTGCGGCGGGGAACGGCCGTGAACGGCCGTTACCGAAGAGAAGCCTTCGTTCAAACCACCAAGTCGTCCGTAACTCGATGCGTCGGCTAAGCACTTTCTTTCGTTTGCGGTAGAAGAATGCGGTCACCCAAGCGCCAAGGATGCCGAACTATCTGGCGACCGCGACGGGCCACGCGGTGATGCCGTCAAAGATTGTCGCTCGCTTTTGGCCTCTACTTCCGTTAGGCTTATCGGGGCACGATTCGGTAAGCACACACTGCATTCGGTCGTCCGATTCGATCGATCCCGGCGACCCCGGTTGCGGTGTGCGTCGGCGTTCCGCCGCGTAGTCGCCGCTCACATCGTGCGCCAGACTGAGAATCACGCATGCGCATCTCATTGAATCGCCGCCCCCGTCGTTTGCCCAGATTCTCCCACCGCGCAACCGGCAGGCCGCTGCCAAAACCTGTCCACTTGTCCCCTTCCGGAAATCGCGGCGTTTCCGGATCCGCAACCAGTCCCCTTCGGAATTTCGACGTCCCAACTCTGAATGCCTGCCATTTTCGACATCTTAAGATCTTGCGATTGTCCAACGCCGATCCGGTCGGACAAAGCAGTGTGGTAAAATAGTACTATGAGCACTGCGCCGTCGCCATTTTTGCCCGAGCACTTCATCAACCGCGAGTTGAGCTGGCTGGAGTTCAACGCGCGCGTGCTCGAAGAGGCCCAGGACGCGGAGAATCCGCTGCTGGAGCGGGCTAAGTTCCTGGCGATCTTCGCATCGAACCTGGACGAGTTCTTCATGGTCCGCGTCGCCGGTCTGCGCGAGCAGGCGTTCAGCGACATGCTGCCGCAAGACCCGCCCGTGGATGGCCTGCGGCCGCTCGCGCAGTTGCAGCGCATTGCGCGGCGGACCGAGCAGCTCGTCGCGCGGCAATACGATTGCTGGAACAAATCGATCGTGCCGGCGCTTGCGGAGGCCGGCATTCGCATCCATGCGATGAAGGACCTCGAAGCCAAGGGCACCAAGTCGCTCGACAAGTATTTTCGGCAGGCCGTGTTTCCCGTCGTGACGCCGATGGCCATCGACCCGGCCCACCCGAGTCCGCGGTTCCACAATCGGGGGCTGTACTTGGCCGCGATGCTGGAGCGCATGAGCGGCATCGGGCCGCAGCGACTGTTCGCGGTAGTGCAGGTGCCGCAGGTGTTGCCGCGGTTCGTATCGCTCGAGCCGGATGATAAGCAGGACTTTGTGTTGTTGGACGACCTCATCGCCAGCCGATTGCCGGAGCTGTTCGGCGGCTATCGCATTGTCGATCATGGGACGTTCCGCATTACGCGCGACATGGACATCGAGCTTTTGGAGCAAGAGGCGGACGACATGCTGCGCTCGATCGAATCGCGTTTGCGGGCACGGCAGCGGACGGAGGCGGTGCGGCTGGAAATCTCCAAGGGCATGAACCCGGCCGTCCTCAAGATGCTCGTGACGGAAGAGGAGCTACACGCCGACAACAAATCTGTAGCTGGCCTCTCCGAGGCCGGCGGCGCCGTCGAAGTCGGCTACAATGAGGTGTACGAAATCGATGGCCCGCTCGACATGACGTGCCTGCACGAGCTAGCGCAAATCGTGGACCGAAAGGACCTGCGCGATCCGCCGCTGGTGCCGCGGCCGCCCGTCGGCCTGGAACGTTACGACGACCTGTTCGCGGAGATTGCGGAGCACGACATTCTACTGCACCACCCGTATGAGTCGTTTTTGCCGGTGCTCGACTTCGTGACGATGGCCGCCCGCGACCCGCAGGTGCTGGCCATCAAGCAGACTCTTTATCGCACGAGCGGCGGCGACAGCCCGGTCGTGCAGGCGCTGGCCGAGGCGGCCGAAAACGGCAAGCAGGTCACTGCCTTGGTGGAGCTCAAGGCTCGCTTCGACGAGGCGAATAACATCACTTGGGCGCGGCATCTGGAGCGGGCCGGCGTGCACGTCGTGTTCGGCTATATGGGGCTCAAGACGCACTGCAAGCTGGCCATGGTCGTGCGCAAGGAAGGCAAGAAGGTGCGACGCTACGTGCATCTCAGCACGGGCAACTACAATCCGAACACGGCGCTCGTTTACACGGACCTCGGACTGTTCACCGCCGACAAAGTGATCGCGGACGATGTGTCGGCCCTGTTCAACTTTCTAACCGGTTACTCGCAGAAGCACGAGTGGCAGAAGCTCGTCATCGCGCCCAGCGATTTGAAGGGCCGGACGATCGAACTGATCAACGAACAGGCGGAGCGGGCCCGCGAAGGCAAGCGGTCGCGGATCATCGCCAAGCTCAATTCGCTCGTCGATCGGCGAACCATCGAGGCGCTCTACCAGGCAAGCCAGGCGGGCGTGCCGATCGATCTCATGATCCGCGGCATTTGCTGTCTACGGCCCGGCCTGCCGGAAATTTCCGAAACGATTCGCGTGTTCAGTGTGGTCGACCGGTTTTTGGAGCACAGCCGGATTCTCGTGTTCGGCGAGGGGTCGAAGGAGCAGGTGTTTTTGAGCAGCGCGGACTGGATGCCGCGGAATTTCGAGCGCCGCGTCGAGGTGATGTTTCCAGTCGAAGCGGAGGACCTGCGCCGGCGAATCGTCGAGGAAATCATTCCCACGTACATGAGCGACAACCGCCGCATGCGAATGCTGCGACCCGATGGCACGTACGTGCGGGTCTCCGCGACGGATGCGCCCCCTCATCGCAGCCAGTACGAGCTGCTGACCTTGGCCGCGTCGCGCGGCAACGGCGAGGCGGCTGGCTCAATTCCGCTATCGTTCGACGCCATCGCGCTGGGCACGTCGGGCAACGGCCAGTCGCTGCGCGAGGGCGAAAAGCGCAAGAAGAAGAAAAGCTCGGCGAAGTAAGGCCGCGGGATGTCGCCAACAGGCGATCGGCATGGCCGCGAGCCGGGGCGTCCCCGCCCCCGAGTAATCATTTTCCCTCGGGGGCGGGGACGCCCCGGCTCGCTGTCACGCGGCACGGTGCATTGGCATGTTGGTCGCGACGTCTGACCGCAAGAATGGAATGAAATAGGAGTCTGCTCTTCTTCCTGCACCGCATTCCAGATGTGCTTAACGTACTCGCCGATCGAATGGTCGGAAAAGTGATCGAAGCGGCGTTCGCGCAGGCCGCGGAGGAAGCCTCGCCAGCGGTCTTTGGTGCGTTGCCAGTAGCACAGTCGGCGGATTTGGCCATAGGCGTTGAGATAGTTTTCCTGCCCTTTGTGGCGGAAGCCGAGCCAACCGGGCGGCACGCGCGGCACGATGTCGTTGTTATTCACCCAGCGGTACGCTTCCATCTGCACGTAGTTCACGTAACGCCGGCTGCCGATTCGCGGGCTGCCGTAGGTGAACAAGGCACGAGGATTCGACTTGATGTAAGACAGACGGCAGCGGCCGGCGCAAATCGCGGCCATCGCGCCGCCCAGCGAATGGCCGGCGAACCAAAGCGTGCGCGAGTTGTTCACGAGCGCCTGTTCAAGCCGCGGCCAGAGGTCGTCGACTTCGCGCTTGAAACCGCGGTGTACCCAGCCGACCGTTTCGGCGACGACGGTGGCCAGATCGAGGTCGGCTCGCACGTCGTTCCAATCGTGCGGCTCGGTGCCGCGGCAGGTGACGACGGCGTCGTCGTCGTTCGCGAAGATGTAGGCCTGCGCGCCGTCGCGGTCGTAGTAGCGAATTTCCGGAAAGCCGATCTGGTACGCCAGCCGGCCAGCCGTCGCGCGCGACAAATAGGAAATGTTCGACAGCTCGGCAAACAACAACGAGCGACGCAAAAAGCTCAGGGACTCGATCGGCCCGGCGAGCGACGAGTGCAGGCTGCCGACCGCGGGGCCGTCGAGGAGGCTGATCAAGTTGTTGCGGAGCGAGCCCATTTACGGTCATTTCGGCACAACGCAGCAATTTTGCTGAGTTTGGCGCGCCGGGAATGACGCGAGAAGTGGGCTTCGCGGCGCGCGTTCGGCGTGCCCAAGCTGCGCAGTTACTCTGCGTTCGCGGTGGAGAGCAGTTGTGCGAAGAATTCGCGGGCCGAGGCTTGCTCTGCTAGCAGGGAATGGCGCGTGGCATCGTCGAGTTTCGGCATGTCGCGAAGGCGCGATTCGGCGGCGGCGATCCAGTCGAAGAAGAACTGCACGCTGCGGCGGCTAACGCGAGGCCGGACGCCCTTCTCGACGTAGTACGGACCGCTGGAGGCAAATTGATAAGTCTTCGGATTGTTGGTGACGGCACGGACCAGGAACCAACCGCTTTCGTCGAATTCAACCGGCGGCAGACGGCCTTTCTTCTTGGTCCAATCCGCGAGGCGAACGTCGGTGTAGACTTCGCCGTTTTTGATGATTTCGAGGTATTCGACCGGTACGCGCGTGGCGAGGTTGAGGCCGATTTCGAGCGAAAGCGAGCCGCCCTCGTCGATGTGGAAGACGTAGCCGGGCGGCTGGCCTTCCACCAGCGGTCGCAGCAGAGGACCGTTGGTGACGAAGACGCGGCCTTCCCGCAGTCCGTCCCACCAACTCTCGGGTGTGAACTCGTCGCCGCAGAAGACGTACACGCGGTTGCTGCCGACGGGATTGTCGTTCGTGCCCGAGCCGCTGCCGGCGACGGGTGGAATGCGCAGGCCGCAGTTCAGCACGTGGTAGTACACCGTCTCCGACCAGCGGCCGTTGCCGCTACGGCCGGGTAACAGCGAACGATCCCGTGGCCGGCCGTCGTCTTCGTTATCGACGACGCTTTCGCGCAGGGCGTGGTGGTGAATCAACTGGATCGCGTCGAGCTTGCCGCTGGCGAGCCAGACGGGGAGGTTCCAAGCGTACGGGGTGCGGGCGATTTGGATTTCGGATTGCCCGCCGCGCTGGGTGAACTCCTTTCGGATTGCGGATTGAGAAACAGAATCCGCAATCCGCAATCCGAAATCCGCAATCTGAATATCTTGTAGGCCTTCGGCTCGAAGGATGAGCGGCATGTCGCGTGGGGAGCGGGTAACGTCCAGGTCGGCGCCGTACCAGCCTTCTTTTGCCAGGTCGGCGAAGCGCGTCATTTCGATTCGTTTGGCGTCGTCGGCGTGGCGGTCGATTTCGAAGTGGCCCGATTGGGTGCGATACTCAGGGCCGGCGTCGAGTTCGAATGTGTATTGGCCGCGGCGCATGGGGAGCGTGAGTCGACCGTCGATGTAGAAATGGCCGCCGAACTCGGCCGCGTTGGGCAGGTTCAGCTTCACCGGCCGCTGGCGAGTGTTTTGCACTTGCATCCGCGCGGCGATCGGTTGTCCGGTTGCCTTGTCAACGACTTCGATTTCAAGCTCGCCATCGGCGCGGCGTGGAGCGAGCTAGGCGCGAGAGACAAGCACAATGCGGTTGCAAAGACCAAACGAAAGGGCAAGGTGGTATAGTCTCGACGTTGGTGGGTTCACTACCAATTTAGCACGCGACAGAAACTCCTTGTGGGGGACGCCTCCCACAAGGTGCAATGTTTACCGTAGAATGGAAAGAATCAGACCGGCGATGCGTAGCATACCGGCTGTTATAAGCGAAACTTGTAGCTGAAGTCGCAAGACTTCAGAAGCGGCTGAATACTTGCGAATTCAGCTACGCATTGACTTTTGACCTCTGACTTCTCCTCGATGGCGACCGATTACTACGCGACGCTTGGTGTTTCTCGAAGTGCCATGCCGGACGAAATCCAGAAGGCGTATCGCAAGCTCGCGCGGAAGTATCATCCGGACATGAATCCGGATGACGCGACGGCGAAAAAGAAGTTTCAGGAGGTGCAGGCCGCGTTCGAAGTGTTGAGCGACGCGGAGAAACGCAAGCGATATGACCAGTTCGGCAGCGAGTTCGAGTCGGTCGGAGCGGGCGGCGGAGGGCCGCGGACGTGGCGCTACACGACGAGTAGCGGGCCGCAGACTTATCCGTTCGACGTGAATGACCTGGGCGATTTGTTTGGCCGCGGTGGAGAGGATGAAGGCGGAGGAGGATTTGCAGATTTATTCAAGCAATTCGGCGGGGCGCGCGCCGGTCGCCGCGCGGCACGTGCCGCGCGTGGCAATGATCTCAAGCATGAGCTCACGGTGCCGTTCGCCACGGCCGTGCTCGGTGGGCAAGCGGCGCTGACCGTGCAGCGTCGCGACGGCGACATCGAGACGATCAAGGTAAAAATTCCGGCGGGCATCGACGACGGCAAGAAGATTCGCTTACGCGGCCAGGGCGAGCCCGGCACGGGCAACGGACCGGCGGGTGATATTCTGCTCACGATCCACGTCAGCCCGCATCCGCATTTTCGACGCACGGGAAATCGGCTGGATGTGCGCGTCCCGGTGACGCTGGCCGAAGCCGCGCTCGGAGCGAAGATCGACGTGCCGACGCCGCAGGGCACGATCGCGCTCACCGTGCCGCCCAATACGTCGAGCGGCAAGAAGCTTCGCATCAAGGGGCACGGAATAAGGACGGAGCCGCCGGGCGATCTGTTCGCAGAGATTCAGATCGTGCTGCCGGACAAGCTCTCGGCGGAGGACCGTCAAACGCTGGCCGACATCTCCGCACGCTATCCACACAACCCGCGGTGCGAATTGCGATGGTGACGAATTTCGGGCGGAGCGCCGTTGTCGAGACTCTGCTGCTGGCGAAGCAGTCGGCCGATCCCGTCTTGGAACAGCTCGACCCGCCGCGACGGGCGGCGGTGATCATGGCACTTTTGGCGCTGGTGCTTACGGGGCTGTTGCTGGTGACGTGCGTAATGCTCGGCGCCCATTGGGTGCGTCGATTGGCTCGACACAAGCCAGGAGCAAAGGACGCTAATGTGGCGGACACGGCGACAGAGAATCAACGATTGCGAGCATCGCTGCAATCGGTTCTGCCCGAGGCGACGACAGACGACACGGTGCAACTGGGCAAGTCGCCAAAAGACACAAAAGTAAACTCGTAGGTGTGGAAATTAAGACAATGGTAACAGTTTAGCCGTCTGTAGCGGTTTAGGTTGGTAATGGAGGTAGTTGTCCGGTGGTGAGGTAAGTGGCGATCGCGTCGCTGATGGTGCTGATGGG
>JAKEIB010000208.1 GCA_022614705.1 Planctomycetota bacterium
CGGCCTCGAAGCCGCGGCGCCAATCGATTTTTGCCGCCGCGATGCGATGCGCCAGCTCGCGAAGCTGCTCGTCGGTCCACAGCTTGCGGTGGTTCGCGATAATGTCCCGTGTTACTTCGTACGCTTGCTGTTGCACGGCACTGGCGACCAACAGACTGACGAGAAACGGCTTCTCCTGGCAATGGTGCGCAACGCCCAGCATGGCGAAAACGTCGGCCAACGCCGTTTCGCCATCGCCCGCTTGCGCGGCGCGCCGTGCGTCCGCGGCCAGCAGACTCGGCGGTTCCCTAAGCAGTTGCACATCGTACAACAACGTGGAAATCAACCAACGGTCGGTCAGCGTTTGATTTTTCGCGGCCTCGATCTCCTGTTGCGTCGCGGAAATACCAAGAGCTTGGCGATCCCGCTCCGGAAGCGCCGCGTAGGAGGTCGCGGCAACAAGCCCAAGATCGCGTCGGCTCGCCGCCTCGCGGAGTCGCGCGATGGCATCGGCATGATCGCGCAGAAACTTGTCGGCCGCCGGCCAATCGGCCTGGCCGGGCTTGGCTGTGCTTGCCGCGAGAAAACCGGGCGGCCATTCACTCTGTCCCAGTTGCCTTCCCATCGCGAGCAGTGCGTCGCGATACAGCGGCCAGGCTTTCTCGCTCTCAGGAACCGACAGCGCTCGCTTATTGATGATCGCGAGGTAGTCGGTCGTCACGGATGGACGATCCATGAACATCCACAAGCTCGCGGCGACGTACGCGATCACCATCGCGCCAAGCGCCCAGCAACCGCAGCGCCACAATTGCCACACGAGCGAACGGCCGCGCTTCTTCGCGCGGCGGATGAGCTGGGCCGTTTGTCGCGGATCGCCGAAGGTTTTCACGAGCTCGTCGGGCGAGCAGCCCGCTTCGAGGCCATCTTGAAAGTGTGCGACGAGCTCCGCGGCCACATCCACTTTCTCGCGATGCCACAAGCGCGTGCGGCGAACGACTTGCTCGATGACGCCGCTGATTTCCGCCGGCAAATCGGCCTCCGCGATCACCAGCCGCCAATCGAGGCTGGCGTCGAATCGGCCGCGAAGCGCGTCGCGAAGGCGCGTGTAGCGAAGTCGTCGCCAGATGCTGGGACCGGCCACGGTCATCGTGCCCCTCCCGCCGCGCCGGCGGCCGGTTGACCGGCGATGCCCAGCGAGCGCAGTGCTTCCCACAGCGCGCGCCACTGCTTCGTGTCGTCGGCCAGCTTGCGCCGGCCGTGCTGCGTGAGCCGATAGAAACGTCGTGGCCGCGTGCCCGTTTCATCCACGCGCGAGGTGACCAGGCCCTTCGCCTCCAAGTTGTACAACAACGGATAGAGCGTCGATTGGCCCATCGTCAGCACGCCGTTGGAATGACGGGCCAGCGCTTCAACCAGCTCGTACCCGTACTTCTCGCCGCCCGACAACAACTGCATCACGGCGGTGGGGCCGGCGCCGCGCATTAATTCACGTTCGAGTTTCATGGGTTACCTCGTCCATTCGCATGCAAAATCATGCGTCGCATACTATGTATCACATAGCATAGCCATTTCAACCCAAACGTGTCAAGCGCGCTGCAACAAAAAAATAGCCGCGAGCCAACGGCGCGCCGGTTTAGGGCGGCCGCTGCTCGCGGCTAAATGATCAAACGATCGTTTAACCGATCGTTGGGTGACGTTGTTTACGCTATTGCGCAGGTGTTTCAGCCGGCGTCTCTGCCGGGGTTTCGGCTGGCGTTGTCGTCGTTTCCTTCGGGGTTTCGGCCGGTTTCGTGGCGTCTTCCGACTTGGCGCAACCGCCGATGAACAATCCCGTAACAACAAGCATCAGTGCGAACAACTTCTTCATGTTCTTGGTCTCCCAAAAAGTAACGTAACCGATACGCGAATTTACCCGGTTGGGTGGTCCATTGAATATGATTCACTCATGGCCCAACGTCTAGTGGCAGGGCCATAGTGGTTTGGTTTGTGGGCGACTCGCTCCGCAAGACGCATTTCCTCTCGCGGAGCGAGAGGACCACATTGTACGCTCAATTCGTGCTTCGCCGGGAGATGGCCGATATTGGGTAGCGCATCGGGAAATCGGCCGTTATTCTTCTCGCCGCTTGCCCATATCGCCGGCGGCCTACGTTCGCGCAACCCAATCCACGTTCGACATTTGCGCCAGCGCCAACAGCAGCGAATGCGTGCCTTTGCGAGCGTGTCCCTGAGCGGCCACCGCCTGGTACAGTTGCTCGGCCAGAGCCAGGCCGGGCAACGCCAGCCCCATCCGCCGTGCCTCCTGGAGCGCTATGCCCATGTCCTTGATGAAATGGGCCACAAAGAAGCCCGGGTCAAAGTTGTTGGCAATCATGCGCGGCCCGTAGTTTGAAAGCGACCAGCTGCCGGCGGCGCCGGAAGCCACCGACTCGAGCACCTTCTCCAAATCCAGGCCGGCCTTGTAGCCGTACAGCAGCGCTTCGCACACGCCGATCATGCCCGTGGCGATGAGCGTTTGATTCACCATCTTGGTGTGCTGCCCCGCGCCCGGGCCGCCTTGCAGGATCCACTTCGAGCCGAGCGTTTTCCAGATTGGTTCGAGCGCGGCGACCGTACCCGAGTCGCCGCCGATCATGATCGAAAGCGTGGCGTTCCGCGCGCCGACGTCGCCGCCGGAAACCGGCGCGTCGATGCTCACGACGCCGCGCGATGCCGCGCGCTCGGCAATCTCGACCGCCAGCGACGGCCGGCTGGTGGTCATGTCGACGATCACGCCGCCCGACGGGCATCCGGCAAGCGCGCCGTCGTCGCCCAGAATCACCTCGTGGACGTCGTTCGGGTAGCCGACGATCGAGATCACGACATCCGACGCGGCCGCCACATCGCGCGGCGAATCGGCCCAACGCGCGCCGCGCTCAACTAGCGGCGCCGCCTTCTCTTGGGTGCGATTGAAGAGCGTGACTTGGTAGCCGGCGTCCACCAGGTGGCCGCACATGGAGCGGCCCATGACGCCGGTGCCGATCCAACCAATTCGCGTTTGCTGGGGAGAGATTTGCATTGAAGTTGCCGGATAGAATCGCGGGGCGGCGTGCCACCCCAATGGGGACGCTCACAATAAGCCGACAGATTACACGCGCGACTGCAAGTGGTCGAGTCTCTCCGAGACTCGATTCGCGTCTCGGAGAGACGCGTCCACGCTTGCTCGCACGCACAAAAAAGCCACGCCCCCGCGGGATTGGGGGCGTGGTTTGCGTGACAAGTCGGCTAAAGATGCGTGTCTTAGAACGTAATGCCTGTGTGCACGGCCGGACCGACGAATCCGAACGAATCGACGCCCGTTTCCTCGCCCAGCGCGTCGCTGCGCCAATTCTGCATCTCGAACACAATGCGCGCGTAAAGGTCGTACCCGCACCGGTGGCAGAGGAGCTCGAAGCCGCCGTAGATGTCCTGGGTCACGATGTTGTCGTCCAAAGTCGGTTCGATGATGCTGTCGTCGCCGTCCCAGTCGCCGCCCAGCATCGACCACCGCGCGCCGAACACGCCAGCCCATTCCACGTTGCAGCCGCGGCAAATCGTTCCGCGCACGTCGGCCGCGAAGGTGATGCCCGGCATCTCGCTGTCGATCTCGTCGTCGTTGTCTTCGACGATCATCATGTCGGCCCAGCGGAAGCCGCCCGCCAAAACCAGCTCGGCGTGGCTGGTGCTGAACCGAGTCGTGCCTTCGAAATCGATCACGTCGAAGTCGAAGCGCAGCGCGTCGTCGTTCGGGTCCAGCGAATCGGTGGTTCGCGTGTAATTCCAGTAGCGAACGCGGCCGCCCAAGCCCGACGGGGATTCATACCCCAACACCACGCGCGGCGAATACTCGTACTTCTCTCGCAACTTGCCGGCGACCTCCTCCGACACGTGCGCCCGCATAAACATGTGCTGCACCTCGGCATAGTACATGCCGGCGTTCATGTCGTAGTCGCAGTTGCCGCAGTAATTCGCCTCGCAGCCGCACGGATTGCAATCGCACGGATAGCCGTCGCAGTAGCATCCCTCGCTAGCGCAGCCCTCACATGCGCAGCCGTCGTACGAGCAGTTTTGGTACGACCCGTCGTAGTACGAGTCGCTGGTGAACGGTTCGCCGTAGGCGCCCGGAAGTTGCTCTTCGCCGGCAGTGGTCGCCGCCGTGTAGGCCGCTTGGCGCGCTCCGGACGCCGACGAGCCGTTGGCCTGCCCCCACCAGCGTCCGGTCATGTTGCCAAAACCGAATTCGTCGGCCGCGGCCCACGACGACAGCGATGCGAGCGCGACAAGCGCAAGCACCGCCCGCACAGAAGTAACTTTCATTCTTGACTCCTCAAATCCGGCAATACCGTTGTAACGTACCGGTCCTGATCGTTCCGCTGGCCGGTACGACCGTTGAAAGCCGCACAAGCCGTATAGGCCGC
>JAKEIB010000209.1 GCA_022614705.1 Planctomycetota bacterium
GGACAAGCAGGGCAACTGGCAGGACCAGTCAATCAGCCTTGGTGCCCGTGACATTCTTGCCGTTCAGCAAGCTTTGACGCTTGCCTACGTCGAGAGCTTCGAGAATCTTTCGGAGGACGAGGAGTAAACGATTCACCTGCGCACCACAGTGACCCACGCACTTCACTTCAGCGGCGACTTCCTTTGCCACGATGATCCGGACTCGATTGGAGCGAGCGAGCGCCCGACCAGTTTGTACCAGGCGATCGTGTCGATTGAGAAAAAGACGTGGCGCAATCTTGCCCGCCACGTCTTTGGTGTGGCTCCGGACCGCCTCACTGCCGACATCGTATTACGGAAGGCCGTCGAAACCGACACCTGCGACAATCCAGTAAGTCCCGTGGAAGTATGGATTGATCCGGATGGCTACTACACGGTCCTCGTGCATGACACGCCGGCATGAGGGGCGCTCAATTTGCTTGCGTTTGTAAACGTATACTCATCGCGATAGCTCGCAGCTCTCAGCAAACTGCTGTTGTGGCAAAATAGGCAATCGGGCGCCTATAGTGAACGGATATACCCGCTAGGTATTGACATCGTGCGGTAAAAAACCACAATGGGATGTGGTTTTCCACGATTTGCCCCGCTCGCTGCTAGCTGGGCTTCCCCCATTCTCCGAAACGAGTCATCTATGAGTAAAGGAAGAGATCGAGTCGTAACTCGCCGAGACGACGGCCAGTGGCAAAACAAGCGGATTGATGCCGGCAAGGCGTCGTCAGTCCACGAGACGCAACGCGACGCAGAACAAGCTGCTCGCGAGATGTTGAAAAAGCAGGGCGGCGGCGAGCTCACGGTGCAGGGACTGGACGGGCGCTTTCGAAGCAAGGATACGATCCCTCCTGGGAATGATCCTAACCCGCCGAGAGATACGGAGCATTAGCACTCGTTAATCCGGAACCAGAAAGAAGGGAGTATCCAATGGTCGTGAAAGAGTTGAAGTGTACGCGTTGCGGACATCGTTTTGAACGCGAGGTGTTTGAGAAAGGCGAGGCCGAACAGTTCATTCTTCCCAGTTCGCCCGTACGGTGCCCGGAGTGCGGAAGTACGTACATCGCCGACGTCCGCATTGTTCGCCAATTGCCACGCCGAGCATCCTAGTTGCCGGTTGCCAGCAGCCCGAGTTCGTAGGAGTTCAGGCATGAACCAGAAGAGAGTTTTCGTCAGTTCTGTCATGCGCGATTTTACCGCCGAACGGGCGGCGGCGCGAAAGGCAATCGAGACCCTGCGGCACTTTCCGGTTATGGCAGAGGATTTCGGCGCCTCTCCCACCTCGCCGCAGTGCGCCTGCCTCGAAGGCGTGCGGCAAAGCGAAGTGTACGTCGGCATTTTCGGAGAGCGCTACGGTAACCGTGCTGAGTCCGGACTGTCACCCACGGAGGAGGAATTCCGGGAAGCGGAGCGGCGCGCACTTTCCATGCTTTGCTTCGTTTCGAAACGGAAGCTGGACGTAGACCAAAAGGCCTTCGTTGATTCGATTAAAGATTACGAGCACGGTAAGCTGCTGGCCTTTTACGACACGACGGAGGATCTCAAGGATCAAATCACGCGAGGCCTGAATGATATGGCCGTCCATGCGAGTGGCGGCGTTCTCGATGCTACCGGCGCACGAAAACAATTTGATGCGAAGCTTCCCAGACCGGCGCGACACGGCCAAGGCGAACCCGAGTTGCACCTGGCCATTATTCCCGAGCAACAAGTTGACGAGTATTTTTCACCGCATGACCTCGGCGATGAAGCATTGCGCGACCGGCTTGAGCAGTTGCTGTTTTACGGACCTCAGCCGCGTTTGTTTAACCGTGAGTTGGGCCTTCAGCGTCGTGACGGCGAGAACTTCCTGCAGCTGGTGCAAGGGCGGGATAATCGTTCACCCGACCTGTCGATGTCGCTCTATAGTGACGCATCGATCATATTCAGTTGTTCGCTTCGCGAACGTGAGCGGCATGGAACGTACTCAGCAATTCGTGGTTTCGTGGTAGACGAGCAAATCGTCCGCAGTCGACTCGCGGGCTTCTTTGGATTTGGCGAGCAGGTCTATGCGGGGACCGCGTCGTGCCGTTACGTAAATGGACTTTTTACCTGGATGCAGCTGGACCAAATGAAGAGCAAAACGCTGGGCAGAATACCTGAGCCTGAGCCCAACAGCTTTCAAATGCCTAGTCATTCACTGGATGATCCGATCTGCATTCCAGCCGAGCCGCAGCGCATCGCGCGTAAAGAACTTTTGGAACCCGAAGTACTCGCCAATGATTTTCTATCGCGAACAGTCCGGAAGTTCCAAGCCGCAGGCGGCTATTATGTTCCGCGCTGATCCGCTAGAAGTTGGCGTTTCGTCGTCAAAATTCTACGAGGGCATTTGCACACGAGCGTTAGCCTTTGGTTTGCTTTATCTTTTGTAGGGATCACCTACTAACACTACACTGAAGACTGCTAATGGAAACACAACTTGAGCAATCTTCGGAGGATGCGTCTCGCGCGTGGACAGAGTCTGCCACACGGTTTGCTCCCGTCGTCGCCGCTTCTGAAACGCCGCCGTTCACGCCCTATCACGCGAAGTATCTCGCGTTCGAATTGACGAAGCGCGTTGGTGCGGACCAAGCAGACAAGCTTGCTCAATCGCTCAGCAATGCTATGGTCGACCTGAATCCGCATCAGGTTGATGCCGCGTTGTTCGCATTCCGTTCACCCCTCTCACGTGGTGCAATCCTCGCAGACGAGGTAGGTCTCGGCAAAACGATTGAAGCCGGCATCATCATCAGCCAGCTTTGGGCTGAGAAAAAGCGGCGCATTCTCGTTATCGTGCCCGCGTCGCTGCGCAAACAGTGGAGCCGGGAACTTGCTGAAAAGTTTTTCGTCCCATCCCGAATCTTGGAAGCCAAAAGCTTCCGTGAACTTTCGCGTAAGTCCACGTCGCCATTAGAGCAGCCGAATGAGGTCGTCATTTGCTCCTACCACTTCGCTCGTGCCAAGGCGGCGGAGGTCACGGCAATCCCGTGGGACTTGGTCGTCATCGACGAAGCTCACCGACTCCGAAACGTCTATAAAAAGGACAATAAGATTGCAAAGGCACTCCGCGATGCCGTGCGGGGCCGGCCCAAGGTGCTGCTGACCGCGACTCCGCTCCAGAATTCGTTGATGGAGCTGTATGGCCTTGTCACCTTCGTCGACGAACACGTCTTCGGTAGCGAGGACGCATTTCGCGAACTCTATGCCAAGAAATCCGATAGTCTCCCGCCCGGCGTGCTCGCAAACCTGCGGGCCAGACTTGCCCCCATTTGCCAACGGACGCTCCGAAAGCAAGTCACGGAGTATGTCCGCTATACGAAACGTATTCCGATCACGGAGGATTTCACCCCGTCGCGCGACGAGCAGCAGCTCTACGATCAAGTATCAGCCTACCTTCAGAGGGAAAACCTGCACGCGCTCCCAAACAGTCAACGGCAACTCATCGAACTGGTCCTCCGCAAGATTCTTGCATCGTCGTCGTTCGCCATCGCTGCCACGCTGGCCACGATGATCGATCGGCTCCGAAAGCTTGAGCGCGTTGCCGGCGAAGCGGCCGGCAGTCCGATTACCGGCGTCGTGGGCGACGATTTTGAACAGGCCGACGCACTGGAAGAGGAATGGGATGAGTCGCAGACCGATGGGGAGCCGTCGCCACCGGCCGACACCAAGCCGACCATCGGTGCCGCGGATTTAATTACAAGCCTTCGCGCCGAGGCTGACGAACTCACGCAGTACAAGACACTTGCCGAATCGATCCAGCAGAATGCCAAAGGAGAATCACTCCTGAAGGCCTTGCGGCTGGGCTTCGCCAAGGCGGTCGAGCTTGGATCGAAGCCGAAGGCGCTCATCTTCACCGAGTCGCGGCGCACACAGGTCTACTTGAAAGGTTTGCTCGAAGCCAACGGCTACGCCGGACAGATTGTCCTCTTCAACGGCACAAACACGGATGCAGATTCCAAGCAGACGTACCAAGCCTGGCTGAAGCAGCACCAGGGACAGGAATGCGTCAGTGGTTCGCCGACAGCGGATATGCGCTCCGCTCTCGTTGATGAGTTTGCCGAACGGTCACCCATTATGATTGCGACCGAATCGGCGGCCGAAGGAGTCAACCTGCAATTCTGTTCGCTCGTCGTGAACTACGATCTACCGTGGAACCCGCAGCGAATCGAGCAACGTATCGGCCGCTGTCACCGCTACGGCCAGAAGTACGACGTGGTGGTTATCAACTTCGTCAACCGTGCGAATGAGGCCGACCAGCGTGTCTTCGAGCTTCTCAACGAGAAATTCAAGCTCTTCGACGGCGTCTTTGGCGCTTCGGACGAAGTGCTTGGTGCCTTGGAGTCGGGGATCGACATCGAGAAA
>JAKEIB010000210.1 GCA_022614705.1 Planctomycetota bacterium
CCATCAGCACCATCAGCGACGCGATCGCCACTTACCTCACCACCGGACAACTACCTCCATTACCAACCTAAACCGCTACAGACGGCTAAACTGTTACGGATATTCAATTGTCGGTCTAATTGTTCGTGCCGCGAATGGCGGCTTCGCGGTCTTGGATTAACTGGTGCAGCGCCGTGGCGTCTGTCGCCGCGCGCATCGCCCATAGGAAGTCAGGGTCGTTGATGACCCGGCTTAATCGGGCGAGGATTCGCAGGTGTTCGTGGTCGCTGGTGGAGCAGATCAGGAAGAAGATATCGGTGAGACTGCCGCTGCTTCCAAATGGTATGCCGCCCGAAGTAATGCCCAGGGCGAGCACGGCTTCAGCCAGAATCGCCGGCATTGGCCGGCGCGGATGCAGCAGAGCGACGCCGTTGTCCAGCGCCGTGGAATGCATTTCCTCGCGGGCTCGCACCGCTTCGGCCATCTTTTCCGCATCCCAAAGCAGGTTTGTCGCGGCAGCTAGCTCGGTCATTTTCGCGAAAACGCTGGTGCGAGTGCGAGCCAGGAGCGGCACTTCGATCGCTGCTATGCGCAGCAACTTTGAAATGGAAATCTCATCGACGTCCGTCTCGGCTGCTCGATCGAGCGCGCCTTCCATGTGCACCAACGCTTCGTCGTCGGACAGGCCGATGCGGTCTTCGAGCCAGTGATGGATCTCCGCGGCCGAAAAGCGCCACTCGCCGCCGACACGCCGGCCGGGCAGCTTGCCGCGCTCCGCCAGCTTTACCACGGCTGCTGGCATCATGTGCAGATACGCGGCGAGTCGATCGATATCGAAATCTTCTTGGGTCATGACAGCATTGTATGTTAGCCTTTCCAGGTCGCCACGGCGACTCGCTGCGGCGAGCTGACTCGACGCAACGAAGGAACATTGGGCTATAGAGTAAATCGGTCAGCCTGGAAAGGCTAACGTACGTGCCGGCACGCAGAAACTCGCCTTGACGTGGTTGGCGGCTTTCACGACTATCCCCTGGCTCGTCGGTCAGGGAGGTTCCCGCACCTCTGGCCGTACGCAGGATTACTTTTCCGATCGTAACCGCACGTTGTAGGCAAGGAGGCCTCGCGTGACGCAATTGTCGACCGCATCCGCCGGCGTTTCGCTCCGTGCTGTATTGGCCGAAGAACTTCGCGGCAATCATGCGCCGAACGTTCGTGCCACTAGCTGCACGAGCGATTGGCGACAGCTGCGGCCGGGCGACGTGTTCGTGGCCCTCGCCGATGCGGAGGATGACGGGCACGACCACGCGGCGGAAGCAACCGAGCGCGGCGCGTCGGCCGTCATTTGCGAGCGGCCGCTGCCCGTGTTCGACGTGCCGCAATTTGTGGTGCCGGATACTCGGATTGCGTACGGCCGGCTGTGCCAGGCACTCGTCGGCAATCCCTCGCGGCAAATCAAAGTCATTGGCGTCACGGGCACGCATGGAAAGTCGACGGTCGCCCGACTGCTGGCGTCCATCTTCCATACGGCGGGCCGATCGGCCGGAACTCTCGATTCATTCGGTTACTGGGACGGCGACGAGGATCGACCCGCCTCGGGCACGGCACTTTGTCCGCCCGTGTTGGCGCGTTCGCTGGCGCAGATGAGCGCTGTCGGCGCGACGTATGCAGTCGTGGAACTATCGAGCCGCGAGTTGATCCAACAGGTATTGGCCGGCGTGAGTCTGGACGCCGTTTGCGTAACTCACGTGGGGCGGCGCCACCTCGGCTGGCACGGGTCGGTCGAAAACTATCGGCACGCCAAGCGGCGCATTTTCCAGTACATGCATCCGGATGCCGTGGCGATTCTAAATGCCGACGACCCGACTTCCGTTGCCATGCTGGGCGAGTTGAACCAACCGGCGCTGACGTTTGGCATGCGATTGCCCGCTGAGATTTCGGCCGAGATCATTGAGCAGCACATCAACGAGCAATTGTTCGTGCTCTCGGCCGGCGATGATTCGGTTGGCGTACGGACATCGTTCATCGGCGATCATCACGTGTACAACTGCCTGGCCGCGGCGGCCATGGCGCTAGCCTACGGCGTCGACTTGCCGGAAATTGCACGAGGTTTGGAGGCAGTCGATCGGCTGCCGGGACGCATGGAACGGGTCATGTGCGGCCAGGACTTCGCCGTGCTTGTTGACGCGGCCGATTCACCCGATGCACTGCGCGTGTGTCTGCGAGCCGCACGGCGTGCCATGAGCGGCCGAGTAATCTGTGTTTACGGATCGCACGACGAGTGTGATCAGACTCAATTCCCGGCTGCCGGACGCGTGATCGGAGCGATGGCGGACGCAGCCGTCGTGACTCACGGTTATCCGTCGGACGGATTCCACGGTACGTGCATGGAGCTGCGGGCCGGCTTCGCCGACCCGCGTAAGGCTCAGGTGGTTGTCGATCGCACTGAGGCAATTGCCTGGGCGCTCGACGAAGCACGAGCGAGCGACACGGTGGTCATCGCCGGCATGGGCGACCGCGTACACACGCCCGCCGAAATGGACGGCGAACTCATCAACGACTGCGAGATCGTGCGGCAAATACTTCGGGGACGACGGACCCCGATGTCGCACGTACGATTGGCTGCTTGATTTTGCTGGGCTTAGGCCCATCGCGACTTTTCAAAACATGATTGACATACGCTGAGGCTTCATCGTCGGCCGCGCGAAATTGCGGGATTTCGCGCGACCACCCTCCCTGGGTTGGAGCAAAAGGCTTGCCGTGCAATGCGGTTTCTGGGTCAACCGCGCGCGGCGAGTGCTTCACGATGAAGCTTACGTCTGAGCACCGGGGCGGCGCACCGCGCCGCTCCGGTGTCTCAGCGGAACAAGGTTGGTGAGCTGTCATCCTGAGGGAGGCTCGGCGACCGAAGGCTTCGGCCGTGAGCTCAGCCGAACGGATCTACGCTGCCCAATGAGAGATTCTTCGCTACGCTGCGCTTCGCTCAGAATGACATCACTCCTACTTCTCTACTCACTCACTCCCCCATGACACGTACACCGCACATCGTGTTGGCTGGTGGCGGCACGCCGGGGAACCTGTATCCGGGCCTGGCGGTGGCCGCCCACGTCGTCGAACGGTTGCCCGAAGCGGTTGTGACGTTTATCGGTAGCGGCCGCCCGCACGAGCGTCACAGCGTTGGCGCTGCGGGCTTTGGCTACGCTCATCTGCCCTCGCGCGCCGCGCCGCAGAGTGCGTTGCACGCAGTGCGCTTTGTGACCGACAACGTGGCCGGCTACTGGGCGTGTCGGTGGTATTTCCGAGAAAAGCAAGTCTCGCTCGTGGTTGGACTTGGTGGAGCGGCGAGCGCGCCGGCAGTGAGGGCGGGCATTTCCCGTGGCATTCCCACGGTGATGCTCGAGCAAAACGTCGTGCCCAGCCGCGTGACGCGTTGGTTGGCCGGCTCCGCATCCGCGGTGTGTGTCGGCTTTCAGGACACACTAGCCGAACTGCCATCGTCGATGCCAATCGTCGTGACAGGCAACCCGGCACGTCCGGCGTTCGAGCGCTTGTATCGGCAGCGTCAAACTTGGTTGTCGGGCTATTGTGAATTGCACGATTCCCACGATGCTCCGATTTTTACGGAACGCGGTAGTGCGTGTGAAAAGCGGCTGGTTGTCATCGGCGGCGCCGCTGGCGCTCGATCGATTAATGAAAATATCCCACGAGCGCTGGCCAGGCTCCGCGAGCAACTGGCTGGCTGGCAGATTGTCCATCAATCGGGCGAGGGTCAGCTCCACGAGACGGCGTTGCGCTACCGCGACGCGGGGGTCGACGCGCTGGTGGTCGCGTTCATCGACGAGATGGCGCCCGTGATGTTCGATTCCGACCTGGCCGTGTGCCGCTCCGGTGGCACGACGCTGGCCGAGTTGGCTCTGGCGGGCCTGCCGGCCGTGCTCGTGCCTTATCCGCGCGTGATGGACTTCCACATGCCGAATGCGGAAGTGTATGCCGACGCCGAGGCAGCTACCATTATCGACGAAACCGATCTGCTCGGTCCATTCGCGGACGAACTCGTCGCGCACCTCAAGCCGCTACTGGTGGACGATTCGAGGCGGCGCCGCATGGCCACAAACATGCGCCGCTTGGCCCGTCCCGACGCGGCGGCCAACGTCACCGACGTCATTTGCGACGCCCTTTGCCTCAGCCATTCGCGCGCCGCAGCTTAACTTGCGTTCCTCCGCTTGGTGTCGTACCTTGATTAGGCGGAGGACACCCGTATGCCCGCGCTCATCGGCCAACCGACGCGAATCGAAGCCGCCGGCAACAAGCCGAAGCAGATCGAGGAGTTCATCGGCCGCGTGAATTCTCGCCATGCACACGTAAGCATCGCGCGCATGATATCGCCCGCGGGCTGGGTCGAGCCGGGCCAGCGGCCCGAGTTTCAAGAGATCAGCGTCGTACTCAGCGGGACGCTGAAGGTTGAACACCGCGGCGGCACGATGTCGGTTACTGCCGGGCAGGCGGTGGTTTGCGAGCCGGGCGAATGGGTTCGCTATAGCACACCTGACGGCGCCGAATACGTCGCCATTTGTCTGCCTGCCTTCTCGCCAGATTCCGTTCATCGCGATACGGATGCTTGAACGCATGTCTCAATCCACGTCGCGAAATATCGGCCAGCACGCGAACGCACGAAGCGATGCGCCCGTGCTGTTGCGCACCATGGGGCTTTTCTCGCTGGTCGTCTACGGCGTGGGCGACATGATCGGTTCCGGCATTTACGGAACCGTGGGCGACGCGGCCACGCATATGGGCAATGCCGTGTGGGTGGCGTTTGTCGTGTCGATGGTCGCGGCGATTCTCACCGGTTTGTCGTACGCTTGCTTGGCTTCACGCTATCCGCGCGCGGCCGGGGCGGCATACGTTACGCACCGGGCGTTCAATTTGGCGTTTCTCTCGTATCTCATCGGCCTCATGGTCACAGCTTCCGGGCTGACCTCGATGGCGACCTCTACAAACGTTTTCACAAGGACGGTTTTGGGGCTGACGACGGCAAACGCGGATGCCGTCAAGATTGCCATGAACGGCTGGCCTTGGTACATCGTCGCGTTGTCGTTTCTCGGCTTCCTGACGTTTGTGAATCTCTGGGGCATCCGGCAGTCGATGTGGACTAACATCTTATGCACATTCGTGGAAGTGGGTGGCCTGTTATTCATCATTTCAATCGGGATGCGCTATTGGGGCAGCGTCAACTATCTAGCGACGCCAAATGCTACGTTCGACAAGAACGGGCTGATGCTGGACCACGGCCTGGGCTTGTCGATGGTCTTAGCTGGATCCGTGCTTACTTTTTTCTCGTTCATCGGCTTCGAGGACATGCTCAACGTCTCGGAAGAAGTGAAGGAGCCGCGGCGAACGATGCCGCGGGGCATCGTATTGGCGCTGCTAGTTGCCACGGTGCTGTATATCGGCGTGGCGGTGACAGCAGTTTCCGTGATCCCGCACGAACAGTTTGCCGGCAAGGATCTCACGCCACTGGCTCGAGTGACCCGCGAAGCAGCGCCATGGCTGTGGCCGAGAACGTTCGATTTCATCACGCTCTTTGCCGTCAGCAACACCGTGCTGATCAATTACATTATGGGTTCGCGTTTGCTGTATGGCATGGCAAGGCAGGGGCTTATGCCCGCCGTTCTTGGCCGCGTTAACCAAACTCGGCATACGCCGCACGTGGCGATCTTTGCGCTGCTGGTGGTTGTGTTGATCCTTGCCGTTTCCGGCGGCGAGGATGCGGTAAAAGAGCTTGGCTCCTCGACGTCGCTGCTCTTGCTGTGTTCATTCATGGTTGTCAACACGTCCCTGATTGTGCTCAAACTGCGCCCGGGCGAACCGCCTGGCGGTTTTGAAGTGCCGATCGTGATACCGGCACTGGGCATTCTGGTGAACGCCATGATGATTGGCGCGAAGCTGTACGACAGTCTCTTCGTCAGTGAGAGAGGCGCTCGTGCGCCGGTCATCGCCACGGTGATCGTTGCCTGCATCACCGTGCTCTATTTCGTGCTGCGGCCGGCGAATGTTACGGAAGAGTCGCTCGCTACGATCGAGCAGGAATCGTGAAGCAGCGGATGGCGGAGAGCCAGCACCCTGCTTCCGGCCCTCAGCCCTAGCAGTCCGTTGAAAAACTGTGGCTGGCCTCTGTGAGGCCGGCTTTTCGTCGAGGATTCCGGGGTCACAGACCCCGGCTACAACATTTTTCAACGGACTGCTAAGCCCTCCGCACTCCGCTTTCACCCCTCGTCGCCTTCGCGGATTTGCGAGTAGCTTTCATAGCGACGGGCATCGATCCAACCATCGGCAACGGCGTCTTTCACGGCGCAATCGTCCTCGTGCGTGTGCGTGCAATCGGGGAAGCGACAGCAGCTGACGTACGGGCGGAGATCGCGGAAGAAGCCGGCCACTTCCTCGGGAATGACGTCCCAAAGCTGGAACTGGCGGATGCCGGGCGTATCGACGACATAGCCGCCGAAGGAAAGTGGGATCAGCTCGGCGGTCGTGGTCGTGTGTCGCCCCTTTTGCGTTTCGCCGCTGACGGTTTGTACGCGCAGGTGCAAGTCGGGCTCCACGGCATTGAGCAGCGACGACTTCCCGACGCCGCTTTGACCAGTGACGACGCTCTCTTCACCGACGAGCCGCATCTGAAGCCGATCGACGCCCACGCCCGTTGTCGCAGAGACCATCAAAACGTCGTAACCGAGTTGCGAATACACACCCACGAGCGGCATGAGATCGGCCGGCTCCACCAGATCGATCTTATTGATGCAGATGACCGACCGAATGCCGCCGCGCTCCGCCGTGACCAGAAGTCGATCGATAAGATTCGGTTTCAATCGCGGCTCGGCCGCGCTGGTGACGATAACGAGTTGATCCACATTGGCCACGAGTACGTGCTGCCGGCCGCGACTTGCCCGGCTCACCACGCCGTGTCGCGGTTCGACGCGTTCAATGATGCCTTCGTGCTCACCTTCGGGGCGAAACCACACGATGTCGCCCGCCGCGACGACGTGCCGCTGGTCGGTGGCCAACGTTTTGAGAAGGCGGCGCGTCGCGCACTGAAACGTCTTGCCGGCGTCATCACGCACGATGCTGAGAAGTCCCTGCACGCGCAGCACGTGCCCCAGCCGGCAGACGTCGCGATCTACGTCTGGTAGCACGAGCGTGCCCGCATCGTCTTCGACGATTTCGCCACCGGCGAGCGTGCGTTTGCGAGAGATGTCGCCCTTGCCGCTGACGCGCTCGCCGTGCGGAGAGTCTCCGGCCGCGGAGTCGTCGTCGCCCAAATGATCGCCGAAACGCTTATCGCGCGCACGCGCCTCACGGTTTTTGCGGAAATCGGCCCGAACCTTGCGCTTCTTTTTGGACATGGTAGGGTGGGTCGAGTCTGCGAGACCCACCATGAACTGCG
>JAKEIB010000211.1 GCA_022614705.1 Planctomycetota bacterium
ACAAACGCGGGCTCTTGATTTTGTAGGGTCTGACGAAATCGAGCGATGCGTGCGTTCAAAATCTCCCTGAAAACTCAATGCATGTATTCGGACAGACTCTTACTCACCCACTCACCTACTCACATTTCCCAATGAAACTCGCCATCCACGGTGCCGCCGGTCGGATGGGTCAGCGCGTCACGGCGCTGGCCGTGGCCGATCCGCGCTTCAAAGTTGTCGCGGCGCTCGAGTCGGCGAATCATCCCCTGTTGGGCAAAGACGCGGGCCTCATCGCGGGCGTGCGAGAAATTGGCGTGCCGCTCGGTGTTGTCGGCGAATCGAACGCCGACGTCGTGATCGACTTCTCCGTTCCCGACGCCGCCGTGGCCGTCATCGCACATTGCGTCGAGTTCTCGCGCCCGGTGGTGGTCGCCACGACCGGCCTCGACCCGGAGCAACAGGAATACGTTCGCAAAGCGTCCAAGCAGGTCCCCATTGTGTGGTCGCCCAGCATGAGCACGGCCGTCAACGTGGCAATGAAGCTCACCGCGATCGCCGCGAAGGCGCTCCGCGATTTGCCGACGGGCGTTGACGTTGAGATCGTCGAATGTCACCACCGCTTCAAGGAAGACGCGCCGAGCGGCACGGCACTAAAGTTCGGCCAGATCGTCGCCGACGAGATGGAAATCGCCGAGCATCGCCACGGCCGGTCGGGTCGCCCCGGCCCGCGACCGCGCGACGAGATCGGGTACCATGCGATCCGCAGCGGCGACAATCCGGGCGAGCACACAGTAGTTTTCGGCATGCTCGGCGAAACGCTGGCAATTCGAGTCGCCGCCTCCAATCGCGACTGCTACGCGCAAGGCGCCCTGCTCGCCGCCGAATGGCTCGTCAAAAAACCGCCGGGACTGTACGGGATGAATGATGTGTTAGGGCTCTAGGTTATCGGCTGTCGGCTTTCGGCCAGAACGCATCCGACTGCTTGCCGACAGCCGATAGCTGACAGCCCCACCATGGCCAAATGCGAAGAAGGTTATCTCTGCGATGTTTGCGGCCAGGACGTGGCCGAGCTTACCGATAGCGATCTGTACCTGCGTTACGTCGTCGGCATGCTCGACCCCGAAGTGCTGCACACGACGCGCGAGCGCCACATCCGCTGCAACCCGACGCTCGCGCAATACATCGTCGCCGACGATTTCGACGGCGTGGTCGTCGACGGCCCGTTCGACAAGCGGCAACTTGATCCCGCATACGTCCGCGAGCGCGAGCGACTGCTCACGCGCGGCTGGCGGCGCCTCAAAGAAGTCGCCGGCCTCGGCATCCCCATCATCGAATACCCCTTGCCGGAAGTGATCGCCAAGATCAAAGCCCGCAGCGTTGGGCCCTCGTAGTGCACGCGCTCGATAATGCAGCCGGAAGGTGAACAAATCGACTGACCTTGTGACGACTGACGCAAGTCCGTCATAATCGCCTGCATGACAGCCAAGCCAGCGCGACGAACGCACGAAGCCGCGGGGGGATCGCATCATTCCGGCGACATCGAACCAATGTCGTTGCGAGTTGCTTGCGTAAACAACGAGTATTCGCACGATTCGTTGCCCGAGCTCTATCGCGACAAAAGCTTTTGGGGCATGGCGTCGACCCAGTTTCTCGGCGCGTTCAACGATAATCTGTTCAAGCAGCTAATTCTGCTGCTCGCGACGCCGACCGCTCTGCAAGTTGCTCAGGGAAGCGGCAAGGACTTGCAATCGGAAGCCCAATACGTCTTCGCCGCCGCGTTCTTGATTTTCTCCGGGTTCGCCGGGTTTCTTTCTGATCGTTTCAGTAAACGGCGCATCGTCATTCTTGCCAAGGTGGCCGAAATCCTCATCATGCTGCTCGGCATGATTGGTTTCATGTTGTTCGACCGCATCGGCGTGACTGGGATGTTCGTCGTATTGTTCCTGATGGGAACTCACAGCGCGTTTTTCGGGCCGTCCAAGTACGGCATCCTTCCTGAAATGATCCGCGCAACCGACTTGCCGCGCGCGAACGGCATTTTTCTGATGATGACGTTCCTAGCCATCATTTTCGGAATGGCACTGGCCGGCGCCTTGTTAACGCTTTTCGGCGAGCGTGTGTGGCTCGCCTCGCTGGCTTGCATCGCGATCGCCGTGCTCGGCACGATCACCGCGCAGTGGGTCAGGCCGCTGCCGCCGGCGAATCCCAACTTGCCGTACAGTTGGTCATGTTGGATGATCTCGAAGGACACGCTTCAGTTGCTGCGGCAAGATCGACAATTGTTGGCCGCGATGGCCGTCGTCGCCGTGTTCTGGATGGTGGGCGGCACCGTTCTGCAAACAGTCAACGCGCTTGGGAAGTCGCAGCTTGGACTGGATGAACTGCGCACCAGCCTGCTGGCCGCGGCGATCGGCATCGGCACCGCGATCGGTTGCATGCTGGGCGGATACTTGTCGCGCGGCCGGGTCAACCGCTCCGTCGTCTCCGCGGGCACATTCGGCACCGTCGCGACCCTCGCCATCATGAGCCTGCTGGGAGCCCAACACGGCCACCTGCTCGGCTTCTACGCCAGCATTCCCGTGCTGATCCTGCTTGGGACATTCAGCGGCATGTTCATCGTTCCCGTGCAAGTGACGCTGCAATCGCGCCCGCCGCGCGAAGAAAAGGGACGCATGATCGCCACCATGAACCAAATCAGTTGGATCGGCGTGATCCTCGGCGCGCTGCTGTACGAGATTTGCATCCTCACCCTAGAATTCACCGGCGGCCAGCGCAGCCTCATCTTCGGCGTCACCGCGCTGCTGATGCTGCCGGTCGCGCTCCTCTATCGCCCCCAAGACGAGCAACTCGCCGACGCCGCGCCTTAACGCGTGACTTTGCCGGATATTATCGAACCGCTGCCGCGTCCGCCGCCTGCGGCTTAGCGCTCGACGCATTCTTTAGCGACGAGTTCAAAAACTGCTTGTCGACGAGCGCCGCGAGCGCCTTGTCGGAATCGAACGTCTTCTCATCGACCGCGACAATCGCCGTCTTCCCCTCGAAATCCACGAGCACATCCTTCACCCCCGGCTGCTTCACCAATATCTCCTTCACCGCCACGCCACACCCGTCCAGACACATCATGTCCGGGACGCTGAATTCCACCGTCGGCAAACCGTAGGTGTTGAACACCGCAGGCGTTGCAGACAATTCGTTAGGTTCATTGATCGCCTCAGCGCAGCCATAAGTGCAAAATGATACAGCCAAGATTGTCACAAAGTACGCTCGCAACATGATAAACCGTCCTCAAGTTAAATTGTTCGACACCTATTATCGGATCACTTTCTTCGTCGATGCAGACGGGATATCCCCCTTCTTAGATCACTTCAAATTCGACGCGCGGAAATCATGTCTCATGATGGCACAGCTTGAAATACGCGGCCTACGCGGCGCAAAAACTCGATGTCGCCCTCCGCAGCTTTCCGCGCAACCTCGTCCAGCCACCGCACCGTCGCGGGCTCCAGACACGCCTCAGACGGTACATCGGTGGGATACACCACCTCCACTTCTACCTCAACGGCGTAATCGCCGCGCTGCACCCACCGCTTCCGCTTTTCTCGCTGTTCAGCCATGGTTTGACCTAATCTCGAAAATAAACTGTGACCAGCAACGCTCGCTTGCTTTCGGTCATCCACGCCCAAATCGCCTCGACCTCGCTGCCGTCCGGAAGCTGTTGCCGAAGGACGACCGACGGATTCGGCTTACTCCGGGGCCTCTCGCGCACCAACTCGGCATGTTCAATTCCGGCCACAAGTTGCCACGCAGTCGCGCCGCGTTCCTCGCAGCGTTCGTCGGCATGCCATGAGACAACGAACCGATCCGCTCGCACGGCGGCGACTATGTTAT
>JAKEIB010000212.1 GCA_022614705.1 Planctomycetota bacterium
CTGTTTGAGGCCCTCACCGCCAAACATCAACCGTTTCCAGAATCCTCCGACCCTAACCAACTGAAACTGTTCGACTTATAGCCGGACACTACTGATAGCTTTTAGCTGTTGGCTATTAGCTGTTAGCCAGAGCCGTCAACCAATTCTGGCTAACAGCTAATAGCTAAGAGCTAATGGCTTTCAAACCACCTCGCTGGCCAAACTGACGATTTTCATGAATTTCCGATCGCGCAATTCGCGGGCGACCGCGCCAAAAATGCGGGTGCCGCGCGGGTTGCGCTCGTTGTCGATCAGCACGACGGCGTTGGAATCGAACCGCACGTAACTGCCGTCGGGCCGGCGCGTTGGCGCCTTGGTCCGTACAATGACAGCCCGCACGACCGCTTTCTTCTTCACCTCGCTCGTCGGCAGCGTATTCTTCACGCTGCAGATGATCACGTCGCCCAGGCCGGCCGTGCGGCGACGGGTGCCACCCAGCACCTTGATGCACATCACCTCTTTCGCGCCGGTGTTGTCGGCGACGTTCAATCTGGTCTGCATCTGGATCATGGGAGGGCTTTCGGCTGTCGGCTATCGGTAGCTGAATTCGCAAGAATTCAGATGGTCTGAACTCTTGCGAGTTCAGCTACGTGTATGGTTACTGCGATTCACCTGTTTCGGTTTGTTTCATTTCGGCGGCGGCCCGCATGGCGGCGATATCGACCTGCTGCGACTTTGAAACAACTCGCAGCAAATCCCATCGCTTGAGCTTCGAGCGCGGCGGCGCTTCGATGATCTCGACCGTGTCGCCTTCGTGCGATTCGTTGTTTTCATCGTGCACGTGGCACACCGTGCGGCGGCGCATGAACTTCCCGTACTGCGGGTGCTGCACCAGCCGCTCGATTTCCACGCGGCGCGACTTATTCATCTTGTCGCTCGTCACTACGCCGATGAGTTGTCGTTTGGGCATGTTTGGGGCTTTCGGCTTTCGGCTTTCGGCTTTCGGCAAGAGCCTGCTGCCTGCCTTCTGGCCGACAGCCGACAGCCGATAGCTGACAGCCCGTTTATTTTGCTTCCGCTTTCTTGGCTCTTTGTGTTTGCAATGTCTTAATCCGGGCGACCAGCCGGCGGTTGCGGCGCAGCTCGCTGGGCGCGTCGAGCTTTTCCGTTTGCTGCTGAATCTTCAGCCGGAAAAGGTTCTCGTTCGCTTCCTTGAGCGTGAGCCCAAGTTGCTCGTCGCTCATGTCGCGTAGTTCAGTGATTTTGGCCACGGCAAAATCCTCTGTAGCCGGGGGCTGTGACCCCGGTGCCGGCCTCAGAGAGGCCAGCTACAATGATTACCCTTGTCGTTTCACCATTCGTACACGGATCGGCATCTTGTGCGCGAGGCGCGCGAGACACATCTTGGCGGCCGCCTCCGTCACGCCGCCCAGCTCGTACAGGACCGTGCCCGGCCTGACGACCGCCGCCCAAAACTCCGGCTCGCCCTTGCCCTTACCCATGCGGGTTTCGAGCGGAATGGACGTGACCGACTTGTGCGGGAACACGCGGACGTACAGCCGCCCTTCGCCGCGGATGTATTGCGTTGCGGCAATACGACCCGCTTCGATCGTGGCCGCGCTTACCCAGCCACCTTCGACTGCCTGCAAACCGTACTCACCAAAGACGACTCGGTGTCCGCGCGTGGCGTTACCTTTTATACGTCCTCTTTGGCTTTTTCGGTGCTTGACCCTCTTGGGCATCAGCGCCATCGGCCTCGTCCTCGTACATGCCTTGGTTGATCCACACTTGGACGCCAATATGCCCTTGGGCCGTCTTGGCTTCCACAAAACCGTAGTCGATTTTCGCTCGCAACGTGCTGAGCGGAATCGATCCGGCAATTTGCTTTTCGCGGCGGGCCATTTCGGAACCGCCCAGCCGGCCGGCCAACTGCACCTTGATGCCCTTGGCCCCGGCCTCCATCGTTTGATCCAACACGCGCTTCATCGTGCGCCGGAAGCTGGCCCGCTTGGCGAGCTGCTCGGCGATTTCTTCCGCGACCAGGTGCGCTTGCAGCTCGGGCCGCTGTATTTCCTCGATCTTGATGTTGATGCGTCGGCCGACAAGGTTTTGCAATTCGTCCTGCAATTGGTCGACCTGCTGACCCTTTCGTCCGATGATCACGCCCGGCCGGGCCGCGTGCAGCACGACCTTTACCTCGTCGCGAGTTCGCTCAATTTCCACCTTGGGGATCCCGGCGAACTTGTACTTCTCCGTCACGTACTTGCGGATCTTGTGGTCCTCGATCAGCAGGTCCGCGAATTCCTTCTTCGACGCATACCAGCGGCTCTTCCAGCCGATCATGATGCCCGTGCGAAAACTGATTGGATTGATCTTTTGACCCATGCTTTATCTCGCTTTCGGCTATCGGCTATCGGCTTTCGGCCAGAAGGATTTATTCTGGCCGAGAACCGACAGCCGATAGCTGACGGCCCCTTTTCACTCCACCGTCACACTAATATGCGCGCTGCGTCTGGCCACCACATGCGCCATGCCGCGGGCACGCGGGCGCATGCGTTTGAACATCGGGCCGCCGTCGACGCGGGCGTCGGTCACGACCAGGCCGCCGACGTTCGGCGCCCGCTGATCTTCGGCGTTGCCCAGCGCACTTTTAATCAACTTCTCCAGCATCCGCGCGCCGCGCTGGGGCTGGTAGCGCAAAATGGCCAGCGCATCATCCACCGCCTTGCCGCGAATTAAATCGGCCAGCGGACGCACCTTGCGGGCGCTGATGCGTGCATGTCGATGAATTGCTGTGTATGCCATGGCGATAACCAATCCTGTAGCTGGCCTCTATGAGGCCGGCTGATCCGACCGGGGTCACAGACCCCAGGTACAGCGTTATCCCTTCGCAGGCGGAGCCGCCGGACCGCCGGCGGCCGCTTCCTTTTTGGCCTTGCCGCCGTGGCCGCGGAAGCTGCGCGTCGGGGCGAACTCGCCCAGCCGGTGCCCGACCATGTCCTCGGTGACAAAGACCTTCAAATGCGTTTTGCCGTTGTGCACCATGAACGTGTGGCCGACGAATTCGGGAATGATCGTGCAGGCCCGCGCCCACGTGGTGATCGCTTCCTTAATTCCCGACTCATTCTGCCGATCGATCTTGGCGAACAACTTCGCGTCGACGTACGGCCCCTTTTTCAGCGAACGACCCATTGTGTCCTCAATGCTCAGCTAAACCGCAAGCGGCGCAACTGACGCTCGCGTGCGAATCACCGCTTGCGGTTTAGCTAAACGCTATCGCCCTTTCTTACTTCGTAACCAACTTCTGTACGCCGTAGCGCCGGCTGCGGCGACGGCGGATGATTGCTTTGTTCGAGGCTTTGCGGCGATCGCGCGTCATGCCGCCCTTCGCGCTCTTGCCCGTCGGGCTCACCGGGTGGCGACCACCCTTGGTGCGGCCTTCGCCACCACCGTGCGGATGGTCGATTGGATTCATTGCCGTGCCGCGGACGTGCGACTTGCGGCCCAGCCAGCGTCGCCGGCCCGCCTTGCCCCACACGATCGCCATGCGATCCGGGTTGCCGGTCGCGCCGATCGTCGCGCGGCATGCGGACGGAATACGTCGAATTTCGCCGCTCGGCAGCGAAATCTGCGCCCAGCCGGCCTCGCGAGCCATGAGCGTCGCGCTCGTGCCCGCACTGCGGCACAACGTGCCGCCACGGCCGGCTTGCAATTCAATGTTGTGGATTGCCGTGCCCAGCGGAATCTTCGTCAGCGGCAGGCAGTTGCCGACCGTTGGCGGCGCGTCGTCGCCACTCATCACCGTGTCGCCGGCCTTAAGGCCGTGCGGCGCGACGATGTACCGCTTCTCGCCGTCGACGTAGTTCAGCAGGGCGATGCGGGCCGAGCGGTTCGGGTCGTACTGGATCGAATCGACCTTCGCCGGCACGCCGTCCTTGTTGCGACGGAAGTCGATCATGCGATAGCGGCGCTTGTGGCCACCGCCGCGGAACCGGGATGTGATCTTGCCCTGGTTGTTGCGGCCGCCGGTCTTCGTCTTCGGTCGCAGCAACGACTTCTCCGGCTTGGCGCCCGGCGTCAGCTCGGCAAAGTCGCTCACGGTCGCACCACGGCGGCCGGGCGTCGTCGGATTGTATTTGCGGATACCCATGTATGTGGCTGTCGGCTATCGGCTGTCGGCTATCGGCTGTTGGCTATCGGCCAATCTGCTTCTGGCTGATAGCCGAAAGCTGATAGCCAACAGCCGCTCTAGAAGAAATTAATCCTGTGCTCGCTGTCCAACGTGACGATCGCCTTTTTCCAGTCGCCGGTGGTGCCTGCACGGAAACGCGTGCGGCGCGGCTTGCCCTTGCGGTTCTGCGTGTGAACTTTCAACACCGAGACGTTGAACAATTCCTCAACGGCCCGTCGCACGTCGGCCTTCGTGGCCAGGCGGTGGACCTCGAAGGCGTAGGCGTTGTTCCGGGTCGAGCGGTGCATACCTTTTTCAGTCACCAGCGGCCGCACGATGATCTGATGCGGTTCGAGCGTGAGCGTCGTCGTTTGCGGTGCGGAACGCGGCATGTTCATTACGCCTTCGAGGCGGCCTCCGCAGCGTTCGTATTCTTCTTGGCCGATTCCAACAGCGAATCGAGCGCGGCCTTCGTGACCAAGAGCCGCCGCGAGGACAGTACGCTGAGCGCGTTAAGGTCCGCCGCCGGCAATACCGAAACGCCTGCGATGTTTCGCGCGCTGCGATACACGTTCGCATCGTACTTGTTAGTTGCCACCAGCAGCGATTGGCCGTTCCAATCAAGGTGCTCCAGGACGGAGGCCATGTCCTTGGTCCGCGGTTCGGAAAACGCCAGGTCGTCGATCACCATCAGCTCGTCGTCGCGCACCTTGGACGCCAGCGCCATCCGCGTGGCGGCCTGCAGCGCCTTGCGCGGCAAACGATACGAATAATCGCGATTGTGAATGCGGTGAATGTGCCCGCCGCCGCGGCGGATACCACTTCGCTTCGAGCCGGCTCTGGCATTGCCGGTACCCTTCTGGCGGTACATTTTTTTGGTCGAACCGGCGACCATGCCGCGCGACTTCGTCTGATGTGAACCCTGGCGGTTATTGGCCTGGTACATCACGACCGCGTCGTGCAAAAGCTGCTTGTTGATGCGTGGAGCGAAATCCGTGGGCTCGACGTTGTACGTCCCCACTTTCTTGCCCTTGCGATCGTAGATGGTGAGCTTCGGCATTCTTTTGGGCTGTCGGCTATTGGCTCTCGGCTATCGGCTATCGGCCAATCCGCTCTGGCCGAAAGCCGACAGCCGATAGCCATTTATACTTTGTTTGTTTCCTGAATCACCACAAAACCGCCGTTGGGGCCGGGAATGGCGCCGCGAATCAAAATTAAATTGTTCTCGGCGTCAACTTTCACTAGCTTTTGATTGCGGACGGTCGTCTTGGCGTGACCCAGATGACCCGGCATCCGCTTTCCCTTCATCACGCGACTTGGGAACGCGCTGGCGCCGGTGCCGCCGAGTGCGCGGTGGCATTTTTTGACGCCGTGCGTAGCCCGCTGGCCGGAAAAGTTGTGCCGCTTGATTGCCCCGGCAAAGCCTCGGCCTTTGCTGATTCCCGTGATGTCGACCGTTTTTACGCCTTCCAGCGTGTCGACCTTCACTTGGCCGCCGATTTCGAGGCCGTTGGCGGGGCCGCGAATCTCGCGAATGAATCGCTTCGGCTCGCAGCCGGCCTTGGGGAGAAGCTCGACACCGGCCGATCCACGACGTTTTGAGCGTTTACTGTCGAGCTTGGCAACGTGACCACGGTCGCTTCGACTGGCCAATCGGCGCGGCTTATCGGCGAAGCCCAGTTGGACCGCCTCGTAGCCGTCTCGCTCGATCGTGCGGATCTGCAGCACGTCGCACGGGCCGGCCTGGATGACCGTCACCGGGACCACCTGCCCCGACTCATCGTAGAGTTGCGTCATCCCGACCTTGCGGCCGAGTATTCCGATAGCCATCGAAGTAACCTTTAGTCAGTTGCCCAGCGGGAGACACGCGAATCGAGTTCGCGCCTTATCCGTCGGACATCCAATCATATGTAGCAAGTCGTCAGTTTTCAGTTCTCAGTCGTCAGTTCTCAATGCTGAAAACTGACGACTGATAACTGAAGACTACCCGCTCGTCGCCTTGATCTTGATGTCGACGCCCGCCGGAAGGCTCAGCTTGTTGAGCGCTTCGATCGTTTTGGCGGTCGCCTGCACAATGTCGATCAGCCGCTTGTGCGTGCGGATTTCAAACTGCTGCCGCGATTTCTTATCGACGTGCGGGCTGCGAAGCACCGTGTAGCGCTCGATCCGTGTGGGCAGCGGAATCGGACCGTGCACGATCGAGTTCGTCCGCTTGGCCGTGTCGACGATCTCCGCCGCGCTTTGGTCGAGGACCGAGTGATCGTACGCTTCCATCCGGATGCGAATAATTTCCTGCGAAGCTGCCACGTGTGAACTTCCTCTGCCGCCGCCGATTATCAAACAGCTAAAACCCAGCCCCACGACGACTCGACACCGTCCCCGGTCGCCGCACGAAATCGTGGGGAACTAGGAATCATACCGCCCACGGCGAAAAGCTGTCAACCGCGCAAATTTAAGAATGTCCAATCCGCCGGTGAAACGGTACTTTCGCGAAATTGTGACTGGCCGACGGCCTGCGGCGAACGCCGCATCACGACTATAATCAACTCAGAAGAGCCGATTTTTCTGCAAAAACGTCGCAGTCGATGAAACTTCTTCGCGTCCATCAAAAGCTGGTCTCGAATCCCCTCGTGGATATTCGCGCCGCCGTGCGCGAACAGCTCGACTCGCTCGGCCTCGACGCTCCACGCGGCGACGTCGGCATCACGGCGGGCAGCCGCGGGATTGCGAACATTGCGGCCGTCACGCGGGCCGCCGGCGATTGGCTCCGCGACCACGGCGCCCGGCCGTTCCTGTTCCCCGCGATGGGCTCGCACAACGGCGGCACGGCCGAGGGGCAACGAGCAATGATCGAATCGCTCGGACTTACCGAACAGGCGATGGGCATGCCGATTCGCGCGTCGATGGACGTGGTGAAGCTCGGCACGGTCAGTAGCACGGACTTTAGTCCGATCGGCAAGGACGGACTGAAGTCCGTGCCACCGGGAGGTGGCGACGTGTGGATGGACCGCCATGCCTACGAGTCGGACGGCGTGCTGGTGCTCAACCGCATCAAGCTGCACACATGCTTCTCCGGACCGGTACAAAGCGGGCTCGCGAAGATGATGGTCGTGGGCATGGGCAAGACGCCCTCCGCCACCACGTTTCACAACGCGCCCACGCCACAGATGAAAGAGATGCTGCTCGAGATGGGCCAGGTCGTGCTCGATTCGGGCAAGATTTGGGCCGGACTCGCGATTTTGGAGGACGGCTACGATCAGACGGCCGAGCTGCACGCAGTCCGCCCGACCGACATTCTGAAACGCGAGCCCCAGCTCGTGGAACGTCATCGCGGCTACTTTCCACGCTTGCCGCTCGATCGTCTCAACGTACTGGTAGTCGACTCAATCGGTAAAACGTTCAGCGGCACCGGGATGGATACCAACGTCATCGGCTACCGCGGCGTCCGCGACGGCGAGGACCTCACCAAGCCGGACATCCACGTCATCGCCGCGCTGGAGTTGCACCCATCGTCGCAAGGCAATGCGATCGGCATCGGCCTGGCCGATTTCATCACGCGCCGGCTGCGCGACGCGATCGACGAGCAGAAGACGTTTCTCAACACGTTCACCACCGGCCACATGAGCCGGGCCAAAATCCCCGTCACGTTTGCCGATGACGAAGAGCTCTTCCAGCGCCTGGCCGGCCGCTACGGCGAAGACGGCTGGCTCATCATCCCCAATACGCTGCACCTGGAAACGCTGTACGCGAGCGACAATCTGCGCGACGCGCTGGAGTCCAATCCGATTTGCGAAGTCGAGCCGCAGCCCGTGGAGCTGACGTTCACCGGCGGCCGGCATCGGTTGTCGTTTGACGGGCCACTGATGGGATGACCAGTTTTGCCGCGCTTTCACAAGGTCAATCGCCATGTATTTCTGGAATTTGAACGATCTGAAATCGCTGATGGCAAACCGCCCGCTAACCGACCGCGAGGTGTTGCCTTACGTTATCGCGTACAGCGTATTAACGTCCGCTGCCTTCATGTTGCCAACACTGTCCGTCAACCGTTGGGATGCCGCTGGCGCCATCTGGAGCGTGGCCTTGGCAATCGGCGGCACGATATATGTTTACCGGCGTAATGGCGGCTCTGCCGGAGAGCACTTTCTGCAACGTTTGCTGGTCATTGGCTGGGTTGTGGCAGTGCGCTTGGTAGTCGTTTTCTTTCTCGCCTTGATTGCGCTGTTCGTTGTCATCGAGATCTTTGGCGAACTCTCCGAGGAAACAACCTGGTATGAATTTCTCCTGATCGCTATCTGGGAGCTTATCGGCTATGAGCGAGTTGCTCATCACGTTGGGGACGTTGCGCAGCGAACGGCTCACTTCCAGGGCGAACCGGCTTAGTCGCGACGGTTGATCGCTCGTCGCATCGCCAGAAATCGCCAAACTCCCGCGACACCGACGATCGTGCCGAGGCCGATGAAAACCCAGCCAGTGACGACGACGCTTTCGCTCTCGGCGACGAATTTCACAGCCGTGGCCCCCGCCACGAGCAGCATCAGCGACGTTCGCAGGTAAGACAGCAAAGTACGCTCATTGGCCAGCCGCGTGCGATCGAGCGCCAGGTGATCCCGGAGGATGAGTTCTTCGGGGCTGGATGGTTCGTGATTCACGGCTTTGCGGCACACGGGCGACAATCTACCCTGTCATGAATGCCGGGGCTAGTATCGCTGCGCGAGGAAGCGTCGTGAACGACCCTATTTCGTCGTCCCTGATAAATCATTCTTGCATTAGCAATTTGAGGGTGCATTGCCGGCGACGTGGCGCTAAAATTTGCCAGGTTTTGGTCCCCAGGGTCCCGAAAG
>JAKEIB010000213.1 GCA_022614705.1 Planctomycetota bacterium
CGTTGTCGAGCGAATGGGTTGCACGAGTGACCGCAGTGGACACGGGTTGAATAACGTGATGACGCTTCGTGTGTTGGGAGTGGATTTTGGACTTCAAGAATAAGCCGAATCCGCTGAGGCGAAAAGCTCCCCAGATAATGTAAGCGCCCGGCTGCCGCGTCATGTGCGGTCGCCGATCAGCGTGGCCGCACAGGTCGAGCGTGACAGCGGACGACGAGGCCCAGGTAAGACCAGCCAACAACAGGAAACTTGCAATTGCGATCAGATGGGGCATGGCTCCTTCTCCGTATTGGATTGAGTCACGGGTTTCGGCGGGAATGGCCCTGGATCGGCACCTATCTGCGATGTCGGGCAGATAAGCCGACGATTCCGAACAGCCCCAGACTGCCAAGGATGAACGTCGCCGGCTCGGGAACGATCACCGGTTGCCAGGAAGCTCTTCCCGGAAATGGGGAGGCGTCAATGTCCGAGATTCGTTCTTCGTTGCTTCCATCGGCATCCATGACCCACAGTTCATTGCGTCCGCTCCTTCCGGTGCTAAAAAGAATCTTCGTCCCGTCTGGGGACCAAGCGGGGTCGTCGCTGTTCCTGTGATTCGGATCTTCGGTTAATTGCTTGCTTCCCGTGCCATCGGAATTGATGGTCCAAATCTGGCCATATTGATTTTCAATCCCCGACCAAAACGCGATTCTGTTGTCCACCGGCGACCAGGAAGGAGCATTGGCGTCGTAGGCGGTTTCCAGCACCGTAGTACTGCCGTCTGGATTGACGAGAATATTCACTCGGTCCTCGGTGGTCAGAATTCTTTCGTTGGTTCCATCCGAGTTCATGATGCCGATCTCCGGCTGAGGATCCGTCGGTGTTGTCGGATTCCTCGGGGTGATGAATACCATTTCGTTTCCGTGCGGAGACCAGGACGGCGCTATTTTGAAGGTGCTGCTGTGAGTAATTTGCCGAATATTGCTCCCATCAGCGTTGATTCCCCAGATTTGCTGGATCTGACTACCGTCGGGGCGTGAAAAAGCGATTTGCTTGCCGTCCGGCGACCAGTCCGGGGCGACTCCCTCGGCAAGCAAATGCTGGTTTGAGCCATCGGCATCCATCACGGCCACCCATGCCCCTCCATTGCGAAGGGAGCTGAAGGTGATCTTTCTTCCATCAGGCGACCAATCGGGACGTCCATTCTCGCCATCGAAGGTCAATTGTTGCCGGTTCGACCCATCGGAATTGATGGCGAAGATTTGCAGTTTTCCAGCCCCATCGCGAAGCGGCAGAGCGATCAATCCAGTACTGATGACAGCAGCGCGAGATGACGCGATCGGCACAAGCGTAACTACCAAGACGGTCAGGAATAACTTTGACATTGCCCAACTCCAGTTTTGCCGAACTTTGCGATTCCGACTCTTCAACGGGATGGGCGACGACCTCCGGCAGAAGGCTCTGCTTCTGCTATTGAATGGGCCTGTAAAGGCAACGATCTGCGGTGACGCGCCGACCATTTGAGGATTCCGGACAAACCTAGACTGCTGAGGGTGATCGTCGCCGGCTCCGGAACGATCACCGGTTGCCAAGCAGCTCGTCCTGGGAACGGAGCGAAGTCCATGTCCGAGATTCTTCTTTCGTTGCGTCCATCCGCGTTCATCACCCACAGTTCATTCCTTCCGCTCCTCGCGGTACTGGGATTATGTCTGACAATGCTTTCATCGATTTCTCCGTTGCAGTCTCTTTCGCGGACCGCCGATAAAAAACACTCTGTGCCGTCAGCGGGGTGTCGGCGGCTCAAGCTTCCTGAGCGAGTCATCCAACAGCGCCTCCGCCTCGGAGACTTTGCCTTGTTCCATCAGCTTGGGGAACGCCTGCATCTGTTCGGCAACGTCATGCGGCGGCTGGCCGGCCTTGACGCGCTGCTCGACAAGTTCGTGCACGCGCATCAGTTTGCTCTGTAGTCTTTGTTGCAGCTGTTGCTGCGATTTGCTCACTTCCTTCTTGATGTCTTGCAGGCGTGTCAGTTGCTCAGGCGTTAATCGCTTACGAATCCGAAACATCGTCCCCAGCTGGAGCCGTTTGATCTGACGTTCCTGCTCCAGCACCTTGTCCAACTGAGCAAGTAGCTGCGCCTCATCGGTCGTACTCTGCGGAATAAGGCTTCCGAGGATCGACGCTTCGTTTCGCAGCGAGGCTTCTTGGGCGGGCAGCTGCTCTTGAAGAGTCTTAACGTCCGTCTCGATCGCTTCCCGTTGCTTCTCCGAGAGTCGTATTTTCTCTCCCTGCTGCAGGATGAACTCAGGAGGGAACAGGTGCTCTTCGATAGGATTCTCCAAGCGGGGTTCCGGCGGACTAGCCGGTGCTGCCGGCGCTTGTGCAAGCGCCACGTCGTCGCTCCGCACGACTAGGATGGCTATGAGGACTAGCAGCAATCGTACTACTCGACACATGGTTTGGTTCCCTTCCATCAATTGGGCAGTGGTTGCAATTCCAACCGAGACATAGAAAACTTGGGACTCAACTCTGGCCTCAGCAAATAGTTCGTCGGGTAGTTCCATGACACAACCGACGGGTCGCGAAACCGCTCGGCAGCCAGCGGCGACATCATGTCAAAGTCGAACGCCTCCACACGGCTGACATCGACCGAGTGATCGGTTTCTGTCGTTTGTGGCGGCAGGAGCAACATGACCACCATCACTGTCGCGGCGGCGACACTTACCGCGGCGGCGATGCCGGCTGATTTCCAGGCCCCCCAACGCCACCGTGTCTCTTCGCGCTGCGCCTGGGCAATGTTCCAAATATGAACAAAGGACAGTGCGTACCGCTCATCGTCCTCTCTCAACTGCTGGAACAGCTTTCTGGTAGTTTCATCATCTCGCTTCATCGTTAACTTCCACCCCCTTCATCAAGTGTCGCAGGCGCTGTTTTCCTCGTTCGTAATGTTTGCGCGCCGAACCGACCGAGACGCCCATGACGTCGGCAGCCTCCGTGAGACTCAGGTCGTGATAAAAGACCAGCTGCAAAACCTCTCGCTGTCGCCGTGACAGCTCGGCCAGCGCACCGATAAACATCTCGCGAATCTCGGAGCAGTGGAACGCTTTCTCCGGACTATCCCCGCATAGCCTTTGCCCGATGCTCTTCTCATATCTCGCTAATCGAAGTCGGTGCAGCCATTGCCGCCGCCGTTCCTCAATGGCGGTCCTGCGAATTACGGCAAACAGCCAAGTCCTGAACGAGGCGCGCCCGTTGAAGCTTGCCTTTCCTTCAAGTGCTTTAAGATAGACGTCCTGCAGCACGTTCTCAGCTTCCACCGGGCTGCGCCCGCAGCAGCTAAGGGCCCAGCCATAGCTCTCGCTATGATGCTTTTCCAGCTCCGTCCGCAGGTCGTCACTGGTCAATTCCGCGGCCCCATGATCTTCGTTTTCGCAGCCTCGAATTGGTCGTTTGGCCGGGGCTGTTATATGACAAGGAGTCTTAATTACCTGGCGCTCGATTGTCGGCCCACTTGAATCTAACGGTAATGGTCGACGGTAGCAGAATGAATAGGAGCGGTTAGAGTATCTGCCGGAGCCAGCAGTCGCCTCTTTGCGTTCCGTCGCGCCCTATCCGTTTCCACTTTCCGCTGGCGAGCTGCCTCGTATTGATCGCTGCAAAATGTGATCGTCGGGACAGCCGCTATCAAATCAACGCACAGTGAGACGGCACGCGTTCCATGGTCTGATCCTCGGACTAACCGGGATTTCGCAATTGGCCAGCGCAAGAGTAAGACCGCCCTGGTAGGTGGTGCTAAGATGGGGCAGTCTTCAAACAAACAGTTGAAAGAACTAACAAGATCGGCTGGTTGTCATTTGAGATCATGGACTGATTTTGCGCCGATGCTATCTAGCCATTCAATCAATGCGGTCGCACCGCTTTGTCGAGCAGCGTCCATTGGTGTTGACTGGTCGTATCCGACCCAGTTGATATCGGCATCATTGCTCAAGAGATACTCTGCCGCCAAGTGCTGTCCACCGTGACATGCACACCAAAACGCGCTAGTAATCTCCTCGAACGAAGGCTTAGCATTTGCAGTAAAGTATCCCTCGACACGGTCCATTAGCCCCAAGGCAGCTGCCTGCCAGAGTGTTGTCTTGGCGCCACGCTCAACGAGGCGAAGCGCCGCTTTCCACTGACCGAAGATAATTGCGTCCGCGATCGGCGTTCCGTTACCGATTTTGCCGATGCCCCCATCGGCGTCGATTTCCGCTCCGTGATCCAATAAGGCGTCCAATACAGCCACGTCGTCGCTGCTTGCGGCCCAGTGAAGCGGCGTTTCCGTGTGAGGTCCGGCGAAGCGTGCATTGACATCCGCCCCAGCAGCGACAAGTATCGCCACGGTCTCGGCCCCTTTTGGGAAGTGGCCGGGCCAGTCGGTCGCTACGAGAAGCAGCGTGCTGGACGTTGTGCAGCGGTCGAGATTTGTGTCGTCGACGAGTCGAACAGCGGCCAGATCGGGATTCTCATCGAGTAGCCGCTTGAGCTCCACGATGTTGCCGTTGCGGATTGCTTCGACGGCGGTGACCGCTAATGGGTGTGACGCGAGCAAATACGTATCTTCTTTCGTAAGACGTCCTTCGCTCATACTGGGGATCGTTCAACGATTGAACCAAAAAGGCGTCGATTCTCGCCGCGCAATGGCGAAATACTTTCAATCTCAAGTGAAATCAGCCGGCAGACAAAATCAGGGTTGGCGATAGAAGAATATGGGACGCACATGGGCTACGGCATCTTTCGCTGTCGATGCTCCGCTAGAAGCGCTCGATCCGTTCGTTCAGTTTGTGCATCTGTTTTTCGATCGGCTCCATCTGCTAGCGCATGTCGCGTAACGCCTGGCTCAGTTCTTCGGATCAACGCGCCGGCTGCGAGCCCCCGTCTCGCTCGGCCTCGTGGGACTGCCGAGTAACACCCGCCATTTCGGCCATCTGACCGGCCTGGCAAGTCAAGTTGGCGGCCGCGTCGTACATGCCCGCCGCGTGCAGGTGCTCAACCGCCTCAAGTATGTGACCAATGCGCTGCTGAAGCTCATTACTTCGCTCGCCGGCATCGCCAAATTGTGGCCCTTTCGCGCTGCCTATCATCTCGCGGGCCTCCGGCCGCGGCTTCGTGGTAGAATTGCGAATGACGGGGTCCGCAGCAACTTTGATTGTTGTTGGCGCGTCATCGTTGGGGATGACGCCGTCGATGCGGTCCATGATGAGTTTCACCGCAAAGCGCCCGATTTCGTGTGCCCTGTGTCGCATCGTCGTGAGTGGCGGGTTCATCGTTGCAGCGAAGTCGAGGTCGGCGAAGCCGACGATCGAAAGGTCGCGTGGAACCCTCATTTCCAATTCTGCCGCAGCCTGATTGACGAACGTCGCCACTCGGTCGGTGACGGCAAAGACCGCCGTCGGGCGGAGTTCATCGGTGAGCAGTTGGCGCGCGACTTCCAAACCGTCGCTCCATTGTGCGTTCAAATGCCAACTCTTCACGGTCGCATCTGGGCATTTTCGCACCGCGTCTTCAAACGAGCTGCGGCGCTTAACAGCCCAAGTTTGCGATGCCGTTTCGCAGCTCGAAAGGCAAGCAATCCACCGGTGTCCCAAATTGAGCAGATGCGTGGCTATGACCGAAGTCGCCTGCTCCTCATCGGTCTCAACCGAATCCGCCACGGTCGAGTGGTGATCGATCACCACCACCGGCACGCGCCGTTCGACGAACTCTGGAAAATGATGATAGTACTCCGCACTGAACGGCGGCCACATAATGAGCCCGTCCACCCGCCGATCCAGCAGTCGATTGATTTGCTTGAGGCCTTCTCCTTCATCGTTGTGAAAGTGCGGTATGTCGCTCAGGCTGCCAGTCCACACTGTGATAGGCAGGTAGTCGCACACGGCCAGTGCGTCGTGAATACCAGAAACCACTTCCACCCAGTAAGAGTCGTTCGGCGGAATCATCACACCGATTGTCTGTGTGCGGCCCGTCTGCATACCGTTGACGAGCAAATTTCGTCGCCAGCCGAGCTGCCGCGACGTTTCGAGCACACGTTGACACGTCTCCTCGCCGAACTGCTCCCTGTCGCCGCGCAGAATGCGACTAGCGGCGGCAAGCGAGACATTCGCAGCCTTTGCCACGTCTTTCAGCCGCGGCACACGACCAAGAGCCATAAAAAATCCGCCGCAGATGGTTGGGAACAAGCCGAACCGGACAATGGCCGTGGCGCCCCACAAGCAATCCTGCGAGCTACAGGTCCGTGACCGTATACATATCGAATCCGGCTGACTAAACTAGTTTAGTTGTTGCTGCCCGCCGAAGTCAAATCGCGACCAAGGGTCTCTGATTCCTTATTATATCAGCAGGAAGGCAAAGCCAAACACTATGAAAAGCTACCTGGAAACGAAAGCCCGGACGCAACCCGAGCGCCGCATCGGTCAAGGAAACGACGCGCCGTCCGTAAAAAAGGAGCACGCTGCACCGATCCCTTGGGAGGATCGACCTGCAGGTTGCCACGACGTTGTTTGGCGTTTTAAGGCCAATCCACTCATTGGCCGGCATTACATGCCGGGCGTTCAAGGAGTCTACAACAGCGCGGTGGCGCCGTATGGCGATGGCTTCGTCGGTATCTTCCGCCTGGAAAAACGCAACCGGTTTCCACATCTCCACATGGGCTGGAGCGATGATGGCATCGATTGGCAAATTGAACCGGACCCGATCGAATTCGACAAAGGCGATCCGGAGTCAGCGGCCGATTACGCCTACGATCCGCGGCTCTGCAAAATCGATGGGACATATTACATCACTTGGTGCGGCGGTCATAACGGCCCGACGATCAGCCTCGCCGCGACTCGCGATTTCCGCTCGTTCGAGCGAATGGAAAACGCTTTCCTGCCTTACAACCGCAATGGCGTATTATTTCCGCGCAAGATCGCCGGTAGGTTCTTCATGCTCAGCCGTCCTAGCGATGATGGCCACACTCCGTTCGGCGACATCTATCTGAGTCAAAGCCCCGACATGTGCCACTGGGGCATGCATCGCCTCGTCATGCGCTGCGGCGGCAACGAAGTCGGCCAGTGGTGGCAGCGTACCAAGATCGGTGCCGGCCCCATTCCAATCGAAACGGATGAAGGCTGGCTCATGATTTATCACGGTGTGATGGATACGTGCAACGGATTTGTCTACAGTATGGGGGCGGCGCTCTTGGACCTCGATGAGCCGTGGAGAGTTTTGTATCGCACCAATCAGCATGTCCTCACACCCGAAGCCGACTACGAAGTAGCGGGGCACGTGCCGAATGTCGTCTTCCCGTGTGCAGCCTTGCACGACAAGGCAGCCGATCGGTTAGCCATCTATTATGGTGCGGCCGACACCTCGTGCTGCCTCGCGTTCGCACATTTAGGGAAGCTGATCGCGTTCGTCAAAGAGAACTCGCACGTGTTTTAGTTGTTTGGTGTTTTGATTCGCGGAAACTACGTGGCGGCGGGGTTTCATGTCGGTCCATCCCGTTGATGTTGCCGTACTCATCGTCTATTTCGTGGCCACCATTCTGGTCGGCCTCTGGGTTTCGAGACGGGGCTCCAAGGATTTAGATTCCTATTTCCTCGGCGGAAGAACGCTGCCTTGGTACGTACTGGGAATCTCCGACGCCTCGGGGATGTTCGATATCGCCGGCACGATGCTGATGGTTTATTGGCTCTTCGCCTACGGCCTCAAAAGCATCTGGCTGCCGTTTCTGTGGCCCGTCTTTAACCAGATTTTTCTGATGATGTTCCTCAGCGCCTGGCTGCGGCGATCGAATGTGCTCACCGGTGCCGAGTGGATTCAGTTTCGCTTCGGCAGCAAGACCGGAGCCAATCTCGCGCATATCAGCGTCGTCGTGTTCGCGCTGGTCAATACTGTCGGCATGCTGGCCTACGCTTTCAAGGGGATCGGCAAGTTCGCCGTCACGATGCTGCCCTGGGAGTTGTCGACGCAAACTGAAGGCCTCTTTTCGAACGAAAACCTCTATGCCGTAATCATCCTCTTCGCGACCTCGATTTACGTCATCAAGGGCGGCATGGTCAGCGTTGTGATTACGGAGGTGATGCAATTCACCATCCTTACGGTTACGTCGATCGTGATCGGCCTCATCGCGATGTACAAGGTTTCGCCTGCAATGATCGAGCATGCGGCTCCGACCGGCTGGAGCAATCCATTCTTCGGCCTGAAACTCGATCTCGATTGGTCTCACATTCTTCCAAAAGTAAACGACGCCATTCGCAACGACGGTAACGAATGGTTCGGGATTATCTTTGGCCTGATGTTTTTCAAAGGCATTTTGGCGAGTCTCGCCGGCCCCGCTCCGAACTACGATATGCAACGCGTTCTCGCGACCCGCAACCCGCGCGACGCTTTGCTTATGAACGGCATGGTCAACGTGGTTCTTTACTTTCCCCGGTACATGATGATCACCGGTATCACGGTACTTGGGTTGGCCTTCTGCATGAACGAGTTGCAAGC
>JAKEIB010000214.1 GCA_022614705.1 Planctomycetota bacterium
ACCCAAAGCAAGCTCACACGTATGTCCAATAACCCTTCGCTAATTCGCGGCATCTTCTTCCGTTGTTGTGTTGCAGATTTTTTCGGATGAGCCATAGTCCGGCGTAAAAAAAGCAACAAAGCGGAATTTGGCCACCACGATTTTGTTCCAAATTCAGACTTGACTTTTGCTGGCGACTACGGTCCATCGTCCGTAGTCAGTGGTGCTTAGTGGTTCGATATCAGCGGTCCGTTGCAATTCGATCTTCGCATATCGCCCAACGCGCCGTGCAGCACGTACCGCGTACTCGGTTTGACGCACTGCGTACCATGTACTGGGTACCAAGTACCGCTGACCACGGACCAAGGACAACTGGCCGCGAACAACCGACAACCCATTCACAATCAATGTCACACTTGCTCCGCGCCTACGATCGTCTCCTAACCGCGTTTGGACCCCAACGCTGGTGGCCCGGTGATTCACCGTTCGAAATCGCGGTCGGCGCCGTGCTCGTGCAAAACACGGCCTGGCGAAATGTCGAACGCGCGATCGCAAACCTGCGCGATGCGGGCGTCATGGAACCACGCGCCTTATACGCGCTGCCGCCAGAAGAACTGGCCGAGCTGATTCGTCCGGCCGGCTATTTCCAAGTGAAAGCCCGCCGCCTGCGAAACCTGCTGAAGTTTGTGGTCGAAGAATATGATGGCTCGCTCGATGCGATGTTTCGCACGGATGTCGCCACGCTGCGCGAACAGCTACTGTCCATCCACGGCATCGGCCCGGAGACGGCCGACGCGATCCTGCTCTACGCCGGCGGGCTGCCGACGTTCGTCGTCGACACCTACACGCACCGCGTCTCGGCGCGCCACGGATGGGTCGGCTACGACGCCGACTACCACGAGATCAAAGATCACTTCGAGTCCGGCCTGCCCGCCGATGCACCGCTCTACAATGAATATCATGCGCTGTTGGTGCGCGTGGGGAAGGATTTTTGCCGCCGCTCCGCGCCTAAGTGCGACGCCTGCCCGCTGGCGGATTTGCTGCCCGAAGGAGGCATTGTGATGCCCACATAGCTGAATTCGCAAGAATTCAGACGAACCAGGGCAGCTGAATCCATGCGAATTCAGCTACGCGTCTCGTCCGACGCAGCGTCCCCCGCCCGGCGTATCATCCACGGCGAATAAAACCCGCAGGCAATCAATGAGCCGCCTAGAACGAACCACAACGACGACATAAATTTGTTCTCAAGAAAGTACTGTAGCCCGTGTTCACTGAGCCCCACCGACACGGCGATCGACATCCCGATGAACGGAAACAACCCGTAATAAACTGTCGGCAAAACGACGCCAAGAAAAATCATCCGGTGCAATCCGGCCGAAACGCCGGCCTTCGATAGTGCCCGCGCCACCGTGAACCAAGCCAGCGGAGCGACGGCCCACACGGCGGCTGTTAGAATCCAATAGAATTGATGCGTTTCGTCTCCCGGCACATCGTCTTTGATTTGATACACAATCGCCAACGGCAATTGCACCACCCAGAACAAACACAGAAAATCGCCGAGCGAAAACCGAAACGGCAAGTTGCGTTCGCGCGCGGCCCGGTCGACCGGCCGCAGAATGCGATGCACGGTCCACATCAACGGACCGACAAGTAGCAGCAGAATGCCCAGCAGCGTCGACACAACTTCGACGAGCCGCATCGCGATTTCGCTTTGCTCCCACACGTTCGATTTCCTTACCTCGTCATGACCGATCTGTTCGCACAAAGTGAAGCCGCGAATTTCGAGCAGGTGCAACCGCTGGCCGCGCGGATGCGGCCGGCGTCGCTGGCCGAGTTCGTCGGCCAGCAACATTTTCTCGGCCAGGGCAAGCTGCTGTGGCGCATGCTGCGCGCGCGCCGGCTTGGTTCGGTCATCTTCTACGGTCCGCCCGGCGTTGGGAAGACAACGCTCGCAAGGCTCTTGGCCGACGAAACTGATAGCCGCTTCCGCCAACTCAGCGCCGTCACTAGCGGCGTGAAGGACGTCCGCGAAATTCTCGACCAGGCCCGCAACGAGGTGGCCGCCGGCGGCCGGCCCACGCTGCTCGTGATCGATGAGATCCACCGCTTTAATCGAGCGCAGCAGGACGCGTTATTGCCGGACGTCGAAGAAGGCGTCGTGATCCTCGTGGGCATCACTACGGCCAATCCGTTTTTTGCGGTGAACGACGCGCTCGTCAGCCGCAGCCGCGTGTTCGAATTCCAGCCGCTTGCCGCCGAGGAAATCAAAATCGTCGTCCGCCGCGCGCTAATGGATACTGACCGCGGCCTCGGAAAACACAACGCAACCATCGACGACGACGCACTCGAGTTCCTCGCCCAAATCTCCGACGGCGATGCCCGCCGCGCGCTCGGCGCGCTCGAAGTCGCCGTGCTGTCCACCGAGAGTTCCCCTCCCTTGCAGGGAGGGGCTAGGGGAGGGTCGCCCCGCTTGCGACTAACTCGCGACCTCATCGCCGACGCCGTCCAACGCAAAGCCATCCGCTACGATCCCACCGGCGACGACCACTACGACGCCGCCAGCGCGCTCATCAAGAGCATCCGCGGCAGCGACCCCGACGCCGGCATCTATTGGCTCGCGCGCATGCTCGAAGGCGGCGAGGACGTGCGTTTCCTCACGCGCCGGCTCATCATCCTGGCCAGCGAAGACATCGGCAACGCCGATCCCCACGCACTACCGCTCGCCGTCGCGGCCATGCAAGCCTGCGAGTTCGTCGGTCTGCCCGAGTGTCAACTCACGCTCGCGCAAGCGGTGACCTACTTAGCGTGCGCGCCGAAGTCGAACGCGGCCACAGTCGCCATCGGCGAAGCGCGACACGACATCCGCGAAGGCCGCCTGCTACCCGTCCCGCGCCACTTGCAAGACTCCCACTACCCCGGCGCCAAACGCCTCGGCCACGGAGAAGGCTACGAATATGCCCACGACGCGCCGGACGCAATCGCCGCCCAAGACTATCTCGGCGTCGAACGCGAATACTACCGCCCCACCGACCGCGGATTCGAAAAGGAACTGGCTGAACAATTGAAACAGATTCGCATGCGACTGCGTGGCGAATAATGCTCAATCGTTATCGTGCTTTGCATGGAATCCAATGCTCCGCTGCGACGGAACTGGTGTTTCAATCATCTGCTGCAATACTTGCGAGATAACTTTGATTTGGTCATCGTGCAGCTGAACCGTTTCAGCAAGTTTGGTAAGTTGCTCGACCAGTTCGCCAGGCGTTGCCATCAGTCGGCGCAGGCGAACGAACGTGCGCATGATTTCAATATTCACGCGCACGGCCGTGGGCGACTTCAACACGCTGGACAGCATGGCGACGCCCTGTTCCGTGAAAACCCAGGGCCGCGTCCGTCTCCCGCCGCGACCACGCTTTGACATCGCATTTTGCGATATCAAAGTTGTAAACTCTTGCTGGCTAAGCTGATAGGCGAAGTCGAGTGGGAAACGGTCTTTGTTTCTGGATACTTGTTCGTTTAGTCGATACGTCGGAACGCCGTAAAGCTTTGCCAAATCCGCATCCAACATTACCCGTTGTCCGCGAATGACGTGGATCGACCGCTCGATCTCTAACGCAGTGGCAAACTGCCGGCTCGTTTTCTTCTTGGCCATGCGCTAAAGATACGGCATCGCGCTTTGCGTAGCTAGCAGCTAGCCCAGCGATGGCCATCGCGGTTTGCAGTAGCAATGCGACCGGCGATTTTCTAACATTCGCGACCCTTTGGCTGCGCGCACGCTTTACCGGCGACCGGGCACCACGCATGGAGGCGTGGTCGGCGTCGCGGCTGTTTTGCCGACAGCCGAAAGCTGATAGCCGAGAGCCTATCTCTTTTCGTCATGGAGGACGAACGATGAGTTCCATTCGACCGCTGGTCACGATCACCATCCTGGTCGTCGTGGGCGCGTATCTTTACGTGAAGATCAACGAGGGCGCGGTCAGCCCCGCGCCCGCTGCCGGCGACGCGTGGAATCAGCCGCCCGGCGATGTGCCGCCACTTGCGACTAGCGACGTCGCGCCGACGACAAATGCAGCGCCTGCGCCGACAACGACCGCAGCACCGCCGACCGCCGCCACAATCGAGGCAACGCCCGCGGGCGCGAACGCAGCGGCGCAAACGCCGCCCGCCGTTCCAGCCATTCCGGAAATACCCGAGATCGGCACGACGACGCAAGCCGATACGCCGCCCGCGCCGTCGGTCACACCGCCAACCACGGCGCAAACTAATCCGACGATCGGCGCCCTGCCGCCCGCGAGCGCTGCACTAACCGCTTCGGCATCGTTCGCTGCTCAAGAAGCCCCGACAACGCCGGAACAACTGAACGCGGCCAGCACTGCGACAAGCGGATTGACGACAGCGCCCTTGGCGTCGCAACCGAATCCGCTGCGTCAAGGGGCGCAACCTACGTCGCCGCCAGACCGCTACGCCGCGGCTGGCGCTCTCACCACAACGGATCCGATCACGCCGGCCGCGACGACGACACCGGTCGCGACGTCGTTCGTCGAAAGTTGGCCGACAATTCAAGCCGCGCTCGATCGCGGCGAGCTGGCCGAAGCGCACAAACTTCTGTCGCAATGGTACGGCGACCCTTCGCTCACTCCCACGGATGCCGAACGCGTCGAATCGCTGCTGAGTCAACTGGCGGGCACGGTCGTGTATTCGACCGAGCACCAGCTCGCTCCGGCCCACGTCGTCAAGCCAGGTGAAACGCTGGAGACGATCGCCAAAGAATACAACGTGCCGTGGCAACTGTTGGCCAAGATCAACGGCATTCCGGCCGCCGACCAAGTTCGCGCCGGACAGGAATTAAAGGTCGTGCGCGGCCCGTTCTCCGCCGTGGTGGAGCTTAGCCGAAATCAGTTGACGCTGATGGTCGACGGCCGGTACGCGGGTAAGTTTCCAGTAGCAACCGCACCAGGCCAGTCGATAAGCGATGGTGAGTGGGTGGTAGGACAGAAGCATGTCGGGCAGGCCACCGAACGCGCCATTCTACTGCAAGGAAACGCCGGCACGCCGGGCACTCCTGCGCCCACGCTAATCATCGCCAGCGAATCATTGGCGGTGAATTCCGCGAACGGCTCGACGATCACAGTTTCGACAAAGGACGCCGAAGAGCTTTCCGATATTCTGTCGATCGGCTCGCGCGTGGTCACGCGGCGATAGAAAACGCGGTTGTCAACGAGCGGAGGTCGAGAGTACGTTATTGGCAACGCGCCGGCGACCCGACCACCCTACGGGCGGTGCCCGGATCGCGGCTATTTGCAGCGAGTCGCGAAAGAGCTCTGGCTCTCGACTCTTGACTCTCGACCATCCGCCATGTACGACCGCGAAGCGCTCAAGCAACTGGTGCGCGACAAGGCGCTGAAGTTCGGCGACTTCACGCTCGCCTCCGGCAAGAAGGCGAAGTACTACCTCGACTGCCGGCAGATCACCCTCGACGCGCATGGCGCGCGGCTCATCGGCGAAGGAATGCTCGACCTATTGGGCGACGACCTGCCCGACCTGGTCGGCGGCATGGCGATCGGCGCCGATCCGATCACGGCCGCGATCCTCACCCTGGCTGGCACTCGCAACCTCGCGCTTCGCGGCGTCATGGTCCGCAAGGAAGCCAAGCAGCACGGCACGGGAAAACTTGTTGAAGGACCGTTCCGCGCCGGCGAGTCGATCGCGATCGTCGAGGACGTCGTCACCACCGGCGGCTCCAGTTTACTCGCCATCGAACGCTGCGAAGCAGTCGGTCTGAAAGTCGTGCGCGTGCTGGCGATCATCGATCGCCTCGAAGGCGGACGAGAAGCGTTTGCGGAACGCGGGTATGAGTTGACGACGTTGTTCACGATACGGGACTTTGAAATTGAGGCGTGACTACAAGCAGTTCAGAACGGGGCCCCCTCGTCATCCTGAGGGAGGCTTTGCGACCGAAGGATGACGAAGGGGCCCCCGTCATCCTGAGGGAGGCTTTGCGACCGAAGGATCTATGTCGCCCTACGAGATTCTTCGCTACGCTACGCTTCGCTCAGAATGACAAGACTCCCATGGAAACCACGCTCCACCGCCAGCTGAAAGATCGCTACACGACCGCCGGCGCGCTCGTCGAACAGAAGCTGGGCCGGTTTCGCATCGACGTCGTGCGACCCGATCAATTAGTGGAGATTCAAGTCGCATCGCTGACCGCGATTCGCGACAAGATCGCCACGCTCCTTAAGAAGCATCGCGTGCTCGTGGTGAAGCCGATCGTCGTGCGCAAGCACTTGGTGAAGCTTCGCCGCGCGGGTGGCAAGGTCGTGTCGCGACGCCGCAGCCCGAAGCAACGCACGTTGCTCGACATCTTCGACGAGCTGGTCCACTTCACGCGCGTGTTTCCGCATCGCCGACTAACGCTCGAAGTGCCGCTGATCGAGATCGAAGAGTGGCGCTACCCGGGCCACGGACGACGCCGTTGGCGGCGCGACAACGATCATCAAGTCGAGGACCAGCGGCTGCTGGAAGTCGTGTGCGTCCACGAATTTTGCACGGCCGCCGATCTGTGTCGGCTGCTGCCGCCTGATCTGCCGCGTCCGTTTCACACGGGCCATCTCGCCGCCGGCTTGGGTGTCGAGCGCTGGATCGCCCAGCGAATGGCGTATTGCCTTCGCGAGACGGGCGCTGTCCAATCGGTGGGCAAGCTTCGCGGCGCCTGGCTGTACGAACGGCC
>JAKEIB010000215.1 GCA_022614705.1 Planctomycetota bacterium
TCACCCAAAGCAAGCTCACACGTATGTCCAATAACCCTTCGCTAATTCGCGGCATCTTCTTCCGTTGTTGTGTTGCAGATTTTTTCGGATGAGCCATAACAAACGAATCCTTTTGCCCAATATCTTTCAGCTCGTGGCCGAGAATGATTAGATCGTTCTTGCCAAGAACGAATCTGTCATGGAGTTCGTCATGTGCCGATTTTCTGAACTCTACGGAACCGTGTTGCTGCTTCCACTCTTTGAGCTTTTGTTCGATTGTAATTTTTTCGGCGCTGTCGGGCTTTCGCGTCAGAAATCGTATCGGGCGGCAATGCTGCAATAGATCCAGCCGTGCGAGGCTACTACTCGCGTAATAGGGGTCACAAACGGCTATCTCCCCGGATAAAGATTCGAAGAACCGCTCAAGCGCTAGATGTGCAAATCGGGGTTTCCCAGCCTCGACATGGACGTAGAATGGCCCGTCGACAGACCCGTGAAGCTTGCGCCACCCACAGCAATACTCGCATATTTTGCGGTAGTAGCCTGATGTGCCAGTCGTGATGATAACACCCGCGCCACGACAGTCAGGACATATCACGTTGCGTGAGGGATCATCTGGAACTGTTCCCTTGCCTTCACAGAGAGGACATTCGCCGTATGCCGAGGGGCTTCGTCGAAAGCTTCGAGTTCCGTTGCATAATGGACAGTCCACGTAAGCGTCTCCAGTCACGATCAATAGGTCATTTTTCAGAGGCTGTCCGGAAACTAAACCCCGGAAATTGCAGGGTTATTCGGTGCTAGCAAACAAGCGCGGGCTCTTGATTTTGTAGGGTCTGATGAAATCGAGCGATGCGTGCGTTCAAAATGGTCCTGAAACCTCGATGCATGTATTCGGACAGACTCTCAGTCGTAACCATGCTCTTTCGCCGGGAACGCGCCGCTGCGGACTTCGTCGCGGTATTTGGTGACGGCGCGGGTGACTTCAGTTTTTAAGTCGGCGTAGGGTTTGACGAAGCGCGGGACGTAGCCGGTGGTGATGCCCAATAGGTCATGAAGGACAAGGACCTGGCCGTCGCAGTCGGCGCCTGCGCCGATGCCGATGGTGGGGATGTTGACGGTTTCCGTAATCCTCTTGGCGATTGCGCGGGGAATGCATTCGAGGACGATGGCAAACGCGCCGGCTTTTTCGGCGGCCTTGGCGTCGGCCAGCAGCTCGCGCTCGTCGCGTTGGACTTTGTAGCCGCCGAGGGTGTGGACGCTTTGCGGGCGGAGGCCGCAGTGGGCCATCACGGGGATGCCGGCGGAGACGAGAGCGGCGATGGTGCCGGCCTGTTCGACGCCGCCTTCGAGCTTGACGGCCTGGCAGCGCGTTTCCTTGAGGATGCGACCGGCGTTTTCGATCGCCCGGTGCGTGCCCAGGTGGAAGCTGGGGAACGGCATGTCGACAATCACCAGCGCGTGCTCGACCGCGCGGCCGACCATCTCGGCGTGGTAGATCATCTCATCGAGCGTGACGGGCAGCGTGTTGTCGTGACCCTGGACGACCATCGACATGCTGTCGCCGACCAAGATGCCCTCGATGCCAGCGGCGTCCACGAGCCGGGCTTGCGGGAAGTCGTAGGCGGTGACCATCGCAATCTTGCGGCGGGCCGCCTTGAAGCCGGTGAACTCGGGGACGGTGATGCGGGGCATGGGGGAGGGAAGGTGTCAGGTGTCGGGGGTCAGAACCGCGAGCGGCGGTACTGTTATTGGGTATTTAGCAGTATCTCTAAATGTTTGGTCAGGCGGAAGCCGGCTTCGATGGCGCGGCGCTCGGAGAGAGTTTCGGCTTCGATCCGGTAAGCCGGCGATAGGTCGAGCGGACCCAAGTGGATGTGCTCCTCGCGGGCGGCTACCTTTTGCAGCACCTCTTCGGTATACGCGAAACGCTTCGCGTAGTCGTTGCTTTCGTCGATCCATGTTTCGATGTCGATCGACTCGGCGGCCTTGCGGCCGGCGGCGGCTTTCTCCTCGTTCTTGATGACGTTCGCGGCCAGGCGTTGCAGCGTCTCAAATGAGTCTTGCGTGCAAACCTGGCTGTCCCAAAAGGCGTGCAGCTTCCACTCGTGTTCGATTTCGAGGTCGTTGCCACCGCGGTCGCCACGGCGGAAGCGGTTCGACGTGTAGAGCGAGGCGGCGTGCAACGGCTGATGCGAATCGCCGGCCAGGTGAACTAACCAGCAGAGGTGTACGGCACGATTCTGGGCGGGCGCGCTGGCGTCGCCGACGACGCGCGATGAGTTCTTGAACGCCTGAATGATGTTCATGTTTGGGTCGTCGTGATCCGGTGGCGGCTCGCGGCCCCCATACAGGCGAAGGTGCGGCTCCAGCTTGCGCCCTTCGGCGTCGTTCAGGAAAACCGGCTGATTAATGTAGTGCCAAAAGGGACGGTTGAAACGGTTCACGTCCTCGCGATCGACCGTGGCGCTTGTGTCGCGCACGAGGTCGGGCCACGTGCCGGAGTGGGCGAAGATCCACTGAGCTTTGTCGGCTTCGTCTGCATTCGATACTTCCCGCGGCATCAAGCGCTCGAAGTGTGCCTCGAAACGCGGGTGGGCGCGGAGCAGCTCGTTCACTTTGGCCCTGGTCGCGTCGTTCATTTGCCCGTCGGCAATGAGTGCGACGATCATGTGACCGGGGGAATTCCAGGCGACGGCGGGAGCGGCGAAGAAACAAGTGCAACATGCGGAGGCTATCGCGATATACGGGATGATTCGTTGATTCATCGGGCTGTTCCGGGCATTTTTCGCGTTGAGGTAGGACGTCGCGGGTTGGGGTTCGCAGCGGCCCGCCGTGGCGGGTAAACGGTGGCCGCCGCCGCTACATGGGTGCAAACTACCGAGCGACGGGTGGAACCGTGTCGGCCCGCGGAGTTTGAAGCTCCATTCTAGTTGATCGACTTCCACAAAGATTTAACTTTCCCGGTTAAGGCTTCGCCGGAATTGCGGTTTCCCGTGGGGACGGGCATTTGATCCTCACAGGAGACCAAAATCATGTTTCGAGACCAACTGCGGGACGGAGTGCATCACGTGGGCCTTGCGCTGCGTGATCCGGAAGAGTTTGCCGTGGCGTGGAACGAGGGACGGAGCGCGTATCCGTGGGCGGTGTGGGTGGCGCTGTTGGCGACGGCCATTGTGGGAACGACCACCTACGGCATGACGATGGGATTGTTGGGCGGGGCGGGCGACATTTTTCACAAAGCATTTGTTTGCACGCTCGCGGCGGGGCTGGCGTGGGCCATTCCGCTGCCCGCGCTGTACATCCTCAACAGCCTATCCGGCTCGCGGCTGCCGGCCACCAGCACGCTGCTCGCGGCGCTAGTGACAGTGAGTTGGGGCGGGTTGGCGATGATTGCGTCGATTCCGGTCAACTGGTTTTTCACGGCCACGGTGCCGCATCCGACGTTTGTGCTTCTAGTGAACTTGGTTGTGTTCACGGGCGTGGGCGTGTCGATGATCGACGTCTTTTGTCGCGTGATGGAACGACTCGAGCCGGAGCGCGAGTTCGCGCCCCTGTGGTGGCTCGTCCTCGTGGGCGTGATAGGGACCGAGTTGTTTTACTGCTTTGGGCTGTTTCAGTTCGCGTCCACGTAGTCGAGTGTCTCCGACACTCGGACTACGAGTTTCGGAAAAACGCGCCTACGTGCATCAACATGAAAGGTTAATTCAATGTACGCTTCTGAACGAGTTTTCCGTCCACGTAAACCGCCGGCGTTCCTTAAGAGCAGTGCGGTGGAACACCAATCCGACACAGCTCCGACCGCCGCAGTCGAAGAGGTTGAGTTGGAGCAAATCGGCGAGCCGGACGATCCGCGGGATTTTTCTGCGCTCGCGATCGCTGAGCTCCTGCTTAAGGACCGCTGGCGGTTGTATCGGCTGCTTCGCGTTCCGACGGCGCCGGCGGTGCTATTGCCATGGCTGTTGGCGATCGCGCTGGCAGGGTTTGTGCTGTTCGGCGTAACGATGGCGCTCGTGATGAGTGCGGCCGGCAAGTGGCCGGAGCTCACGTCGATCGCGGCTTGGATCGACTCGCCGTCGAGCGCTCCTTTGTCATTCGAGGCGATTGAAGCGCCGCTGGGTGAATTGGCACCGTGGGTGAACGGCAAGGCGGCCGCGCTGGTGTTCGCCTATGCGTTCGGCCTGGTAGCGGCGAGTTGCGTGTGTTTGCCGAGCTTGTATTTCTACTGCCTGCTGGCAGGCGTGCGGATGACGATGGTCGAGGTCGTCGTGCATGCGGTGAAGTCGAAAGCCGTGGCGGCCGTGGCGCTGGTGGGAATTCTGCCAATCTACGTCGCCATCGCGATGGGCGTGACGATTTTCGACGCCAGCGAACCCGTCGTTCAAGCGACGATGCTGCTGGGCCTGGTGTTGCCGTTCATCGCGGGGTTTTGGGGCACGGCGGCACTGTATCAGGTGTTTTCGCGGTTGTGCGAAACGATGCCGCCGAATCGGGCCAAGCGTCGCAAGTGCTTCCTTCGCCGATTGGTGTTGTCGTGGTCCGGCATCTACTCGGTCGTGATGCCTGTGATGATTTATTCGGCATGGGAGGTATTGTCGCGGGTGGCGTGACGCATACGGGTGCGAGGATTCCACGCGCCGTCATTCCGAGGTCCGCCGAGGAATCTGGCCGGACCCCTCGGAGGACCTCGGGGTGACAGTGCGGTGAACTAACTCAAAGACTGGAGTGAACCATGGGACTAATCAAACGAATGAGCGGATTGGTGACGGCGAATCTCAACGATTTGATCGATCAATGCGAGAACCCGGAGAAGATGCTCAAGCAGGCGGTGCGCGAGATGGAGACCGCGCTCGGCCAATTGATGGACGGGGCCGCGCGGGCGATCGCGCATCACAAGCTGCTCACGCGGCAGTTGGGCGAGCAGCAAGCGGCAGTCGAGCGTCGCATGAAGCTGGCCGAGGCGGCGGTGGCGCGCGGGGACGAAGGGGCGGCGCGGCGCGAGCTGCGGTATCGGGCCGAGCATCAGCAGCTTGTTGAAGGGCTTGCTCGGCAGGTGGAAACGGCCGACGCGCTCGGTCACCGGCTTCGCAATCAGGTGACGGCGATGCGGATCAAACTGGCCGAGGCGAGGCGGAAGCTGGTCGATATCACGGCGCGCAACCGGGCCGCGGTGGCGCAGCGGAAGTTCGTCGACAACCTGCCGGATGAAGCGTGTGCGGGCACGGTGTGGTCGAATTTCGAAACGATGTGCCACCGGGTCGAGCAGTCAGAGGCCGAGGCGGAGGCCCTACTCGAGCTGCTCGGCGAGCCGGAGGTGGGCGAGGCTTTTGATACCGAAATCGAGGCCCAGCTGCGCGCCTTGAAGGAGAAGGCCAGCCATGTTGCTACTTGAGACGACGATTTTTTACTTGCTGCTGGGCGTGACGGTCGCGGTGGCCGTGTACATACGCGGCGACGGGCGCATGGACGTGAACGCCGCTCTTCAGCTGGTTGCGGCGTGCGTGTTTTGGCCGTTGTTTGTGCCGATGCTGCTGGCGACTGATGAGGCCTCTACAGCGTCGCGGTCGCCAGCACATCCGGCCAAGGCTGAGGAACCAGACGCGTTGTCGGCCGCGATTGATCAGGTGGAAGCGGAGTTGGACGCAGCACTCAGCGGTCTCGATGGCTGGGCCGAGGACGTGCTCAACAGCGAACAGCACCGGTTGGAAGAGCTGCGAACGGCGTGGAAGCTGCAGGCGGACCGGATTCGGCAACTCGATCGGCTGTTAGGCGAGCCGGCGGCGCGGGTCGATTCGCTCTCCGAGGTAGGGGGCGACGTGGAGCGGGCGCGGCAGAGCGAGAACGTGCGTCAGGGGAACATCCGGCAGCTCATCGCGCTGCGTAACCAAATGCACGCCGATTTGGTGGGCACGCTGGCGTGGGTCCGCGAGCTGGTGACGATGATCCACCTGGCGAAGTTCAGCGGCGCGCCGGCGGCGCGGGCGGAGGAGCTCGTCGTGCAAATCGCGGCGGCGGTGCAGGGGCTGTCGGAGGTGAGCGCGTGGCGCGAGCAGGAAGAAGTGGCGGCGCGGTGATTGTTAACCACAGAGACACAGAGGGCACGGAGAAGAAGCATATGTGGCACTTATGGATACCGCGCGTGTTTGCTTTGGTTCTTGCCGTAAGCGGCTGCTGCCTGCTGCCGGCGACCGCTTTTCCAATATTCTGGCTTGGCTTCTTGCTGTGGATTGGGTGGATACTGATAAGCGTTGGCGTAGCATGGCTGAATAATCCATTGTTTTGGCTATGTTGCGCGCTGTGGGACAGCTATTGGTTATTCATGCTCCTCCATGAGACCAACTTGAATGTTAGCGAGCTGTACTATTGGCACGCTCGGTTGCATCCTGCTGCCTCGGCAATCTTATCGATAACGGCCGCCACGATTCAAATCATCTACTACGCGAGGATGGAAGGCCCACAATCCATTGATCGCGAGTAGTCATATAACCACTGAGGACCGGAGAACACTGAGGAAGAAAAGTCGATGCACCTGAGATGAGCTTCCATGCGGAACTCTACATTTCGCGCTGAACATATCGAGAGGTTTGCCTATCTGAACTCTTCTCCGTGTCCTCTGTGTCTCTGTGGTTAATCTTCCGGCGTCAACGATCGCGGCGGACTTGGCGGTAGTATTTCCAGCCGGGGAGGAAGAAGCACACGGCGGAGACGATGCCGAACACGGTGAGGCCGATGTTCGGGATGTAGGTTTGGGTTTGAAGCCAGGCCATCACGAGGCCGGTGAGGCAGAGCACGGCGGAGTAGATGTAGAACTTGCCGGAGAGCATCGCGGCTTTCATGAGGAAGACGGCGCCGCTCACGGGGCCGAGCATGGGCGAGAGCGTGAGCACGGGCAGGCCGAGCTGAAATTCGATCACGTACATGAACGTGTCGGCGATCATGCTGCCGGCCCAGACGTGTGCGATCTGACGTTCGACGAACGTGATGGGACCGCTACGGCGGCGGAGGTTCCAGAAGATGGCGGCCCAAGTGCCCAGGCCGACGGTCCATAAGGCAATGTACGGCCAGCGCGCGGTCACGCCGCTGAGCTGAAACGCGTTGGTGATGATGCAAAGTGTTAATAGCACTACGGCGTGCAGGATCCACAACAGGCCCCAGTTTTCGAGGACGCTTACGTGGTGCGTCTCGCGAAACGCGCGGGTGAGGATTTGCGTGAAGCGCGAAGATCGGGCCGAGACAGGCTCGTCAGCCAGATAAGCTTCGAGATCGGCGGCCAGTCCGTCGGCCGTGGCGTAGCGAAGCTCGGTCGGCTTCTGCAGACATTTAAGCGCGATCATTTCTAGGTCGCGGTCGACGCGCGGATTGAGCACTTGTGGCGAGATGGGATCCTGTTCGAGCACGAGCATCACCGTGTCGACGGGCGAGGCGGCCTGGAACGGAGGTCGGCCGGTGAGCATGGCGTAGAGAATCGCGCCGAGGCTGTAGATATCGGTGCTGGAGCCAATGACGCCGCGGCGGCCGGCGGCTTGCTCGGGGCTCATGTAACCGGGCGTGCCGAGGATGGCGCCGGTTTGCGTGTTCGCTTGGTGGGGCTGCGTGCGCGGGTCGTCGGTGGGTTCCGGCAGAAGCCGTTTCGCTAAGCCGAAGTCGCTGACGTATGGGCGTCCTTCGGCGTCGATGAGGATGTTCGACGGCTTGAGGTCGCGGTGCAGCACGCCTTGTCGATGCGCTTTGGCGATCGCGCGCACCACGGGCGCGAGCAGTTCGGCCGCTTCGCGTCCCGGCAGTGGGCCGTCGGCGAGCCGCTGCGCGAGCGTCGTTCCGCGGACGAAGCGCATCGTGAAATAGGGCAGCCCGTCGTGCTGGCCGACATCGTACACGGGCACGATGTTCGGATGATTGAGCCGGGCGGCAGTTTCCGCTTCGCCGCGAAAACGGGCCAGGTCGGCGCGCGTGGCGGCGGCGCCGCCCAGGACGATCTTCAGCGCGACGATGCGATCGAGACTCTTTTGTCGCGCGCGGTAAACGACCCCCATGCCGCCGCGGCCCAGCTCCTCGAACAGCTCGTAGTCGCCGAATGTTTGGGCCGAACTGCCGGCCCCGAAGGATGACGGAGCACCGTCGGCTTTCGCGTTTCGCCCCGCGTCGTCCAATTCATCGTACGAAGGAATCAAGCTGCCGAACTCTTCGGCCACCTCGGCGACGCCCCACAACTGGCGTAGGTCGTCGGCGAACTCCGGATTCTCGGTGGCCCAGCGCTCAATGTCGACGGGCGTGCCGGCGCGGGCCTCGGCCATGATTTTGTCGATCAGTTCGGCGAGGCGAATGTCACGCAAGGCGTTACCATCGTGGGGCGATTCGAATTCCACGAGTTGTTCGTCGTGCGCCATGATTCATCAACGTCCGGGTCGCTCACATCAGGCCCAACGGGCCGGAAGTCAATAGCCCGGGAGCGCAAGCCCCTGGTTCGTGATCGCGAGAACAGTCCATAGCCGCAACGCGGCGGCAGTTCGATTTTAATCGTACTGTCGCCCCGTTGGGGCTTGATCTTCCTACGGACTACGTTCCAGGGGCTCGCGCCCCTGGCTATTAACGGTCGCCGCGTTGCGGCTTATTTTCGAGTTCGCCGCGAGTAACAACGGGGGCGGGGACGCCCCGGCTCGCTGGGGTTTGATTCAATCCAAGAGTATCGATGGCGTTTCGCCCAACAACGATTTTAGCTGGCGGAGCGCGCGCAAGTAACGCATTCCGGCGGCCGCCTCGCTGAGGCCCAGAAGCTCGGCGGCTTGTAAATTGGTGAGCTGCTCGGCGTGACGCATGAGAATGATATCTCGCGAATCCTCTGGTAGTTGTTCGACCGCTTGATGGAAACGGCCCGCGAATTCCTTGCGGAGCAGCGTCGCGGCCGGCGTGAGCTCCGGGTCGCGAATTTGGGCGATCGGATTGAGCGACGAGCGCTCGCCGGCCATCGCAGGTTGCTCGCGGGCGACGTCGCGCTTGTCGGCAAGCTGGCGGCGGTAAGCGTCGGCCAGCCGGTCGCGGGCGAGCTGGCGCAACCAGGCGTGAAACGGTAGCCGCGGGTTCTCGAGGTATTCGGTCAATCGGCGACTAGCAGTCAACAGAGCATCTTGCACGATGTCACTGGCATCGACTCGACCAGCCAGGCCGCGATTGAGCCGGCAGCGAACCATGCGATTGAGCGAATCGCGATGCCGATCCATCAAACGCTCGACCGCCTCGCGGTTACCCTGCTGGGCACCGTCGAGCAGTTCGCGAGTTTCGTCCTGATCGGGCCACATGGCTCCACAGTACCACGCGGGGCGTCGATTGGAAGGCGTTATGCTGTGGAGATCGGGACCGAACTGTGGGAGGCCTCTCTGAGACCGATCGGGGCATCAATTCGTGAGCCGGATCGCCATCGGAGACACCTCCCACAATTCAGGGCACAACGGTCGCGACTGCGAACAGTGCGGCAAAGTAGATGAAGAACACGCTCAGCAGGTGGTAGCCGGCCGTGAGCCACCAGGTGGTGAGGTGGGACTTCACGTCGAGCCGGGTTTGCAGCGCCAGGCGGATTCCCCAGAAGACGGCTATGTAGGCGCACATGCTGCGCGCGAGACGGCTGCCGGCGGCGAGCTCGCGGGCATTGAATACACAGATCAGGCCGAAGGCAATGATCGACAGTACGACGTAGCCGCCGTACACCCAGTACATTTGCCTCTGCAGGCGGTTCAACACTTGCAAGTCGCGGCGCCAGTTGAGGCGGATCGGCACGAGCGCGGACGCGACAAGCACCGAGAGCTGGGCAAAGCCAGCGATGGTGATCAGCAGGGGCAGGTGTTGTCGCAGCATGATGTCCTCGCGTGATTTCAGCGCCTGACAAGTTGAACCGCCAGGAACGCCAAGTGCGCCAAGAAATTCAGAGAAGCCGGTATGTTGGCATGGCGATCTCCGCGATCTTGACGGTCTATCTACGCAGCGCCGAGCGCGTGCATGAACGGCACCGCGATTTTGGTGACGAACGGGTCGTGAAACAAGAGCCGCACGGGCACGAGCAGGACCAAGCCGGTGAACAACCTGCCGCGCCACCCGTGGTCGAGGCCGAGTGATCGGCCGAGCGGCGAGCGTTCGGCGAGGATGGCGGCAGCTTGGATTGTGAAGAACACAGTCGGTCGGCCGTAACCACCGCTGGCCGGCACGGAAATCACGAGGTCGTGCACCATTCCGCTGATGATGAAGCCGACGACGAGCGCCGTGGTTGCACCCAAGCGCGATCGAAGCGGGCGGAACAGGAATTGGTACGTCAAATCTCGAAAGGCCGCGTTCCAGCGGCGGCCCCAGAACTCGGCCACGCTGGTTGAGCGGAGCGGCTGATTCATCAGCGGCGGCGCGTCGATGCCGATGCGCCGCCAAATGCAACTCAGCAAATGGAACGAGCCGAAGTGGAGCATTAAGACCGTGCCGATCATGCCGGCCCAGCCGAGGAGGATCGACGACGACCGCGGAAGCCAAATCCGTGCGCTCCAAAATAGGACGCCACCAACGGCCAGATTAAATGCTGCGGCGGCCCACTCGCGGCGTGTTGGCGGATCGATTTGATTGGATCGGTCGGCGTCAAAAAAGCGCGCCGCATTCATGCCGGGCCAGGCGAGCAGGTAGGCCCATTGCTGCCAGCGCGGAACACAGTTGGCCGCCGCCAAGCTCCACGTCAATACTTTGCACGCGAAATAAATGCTCGCGGCCAGCAGCCACATGAACAGCCAGCGTGGCCAGCCGTCGGAAACGCACAGCATCACGAGCACCGGAAGTGCGCATGCGACCCAAAACGGCCAATGGATTCGAAATGCCATGCGGCGTGTTCTAGACGGTTTGCCGAGCGAGGGTCAACGCCGCTCTTGAACGGCTTCGGCCAAGTTGACAACCGACTACAGCGTTTTGCCGGTGGTATTCGGCGCCCAGAAAACGACGATCATTCCCAATGCGTAGATCAACGCGCATACGGCGCCGATATCCGAGAAGTCGCCTTTGAATTGGGCGCCGATCAGTAGCACGGCGGCGGCCGTGACGAATCGGCCGATGTTCATCGACAATCCGGCGCCCGTGGCGCGAACTTGCACCGCAAACAGCTCGGGCAGATACAGCGGCAACCAGCCAAAGAAAAGTGTCGCCACGAACCCTTGGGCGAAGACGGTTGGCAAGAACGACGGCTCAAGCGGGGCCGTGAGTTTGAACATCGACCAAGTGAGCGCGGTCGCGCCAAGGCTAATCAAGAAATACGACAACCGCCGGCCGATCAAGGCAGCGAGCGGGGCGCCCACAAAGCTGCCGGCGGTAGCGCCGATCGCCCACCACCATTGAGTCGTCGACTTGTAGTAGTCGGCGTTGGCACTGCGGCCGACCTCGTCGGCCCAGGGAATCATCCACTTGCTACCGGCCCAAGCGCCGACCAGCGGGATCGACGCGAGCAGAATGCCGATCAATGTCGGCCGCAACAGCTCACCGCGAAACAGCGAGCGCAGCGGCGGGGCCAGTTTTTTTGACTGGCCGCGTGAGGCCAGCCACTTGGGCGACTCGGGCAGTAGCGTGAGGACGATCAAGCCGAGGATTGCGGGAATCGCGGCCAATTTGAAAATCCAGCGCCAAGAATCGGGCGTGATGGGGTGATAACTTCCTAGTACCGAAAGGCCGACGATGCCGACGTTGATGCCCGCGCCCAACACGCCCGAAACGGTTGGCCGCGATGTATTTGGCCAGCACTCAGCGACCAAGGCGACACCATTGGGCCACATGCCGCCCACGCCGAGACCGACCAGAAATCGGAGCACGAGCATTTGCTGGCAGCTAGTGACGAATGCGCCCAGTCCCGCGAACAACGAATAAAACAGGATGCTGACGCCCATCGCCCGGGCCCGGCCGATGCGGTCGCCGAGATTGCCCAACAGGCTTCCGCCAACAGCCGCGCCGAGCATCAACGCGGCCGTAAAATATGCGAACCACTTGCCGACGATCTCGGTGTTGTTCGCGGCCAGCAGGCTTATCGTGACGGAATTCGACGCCACCGGCATGAGGCCCAGCTCGAAGCCGTCGAACACCAGACCCGAAAACGCGGCGGCAAGCACGGCCCAACGGGCCGCGCGCGAAAGATCGGCGGTTTCAGTCGCTGGCGTCAACATGCAGTCACTTTCCGGAACGCGTCCCGGAATTCGGGTGGCACGCCCTAAAAGGGCGTGTTGGACGCATCGCGCGGCTCACCACGCCCTTCGCTGAGCAACGAATATGCGAACGCTGGCAGTCAGGCCCGAAGGGCCGGCAGTCAATAGCCAGGGGCGTCAGCCCCTGGTAGTACCAGTAAGGATCAACAAGCCCCAGCGGGGCGACAGTGATCGTCGTACTGCCGCCCCTTTGGGGCTGTCGTTTCAATAAACATCGCTTCCAGGGGCTGACGCCCCTGGCTATTAACGGTCGCTGCGTTGCGGCGAAATGGGGTTGCTACAACATGCATAATCGTGTGAGCCTCGGGGCGTGCGCCACCCTATAATTCCGATTCCCGGTCACGCTCACTTCCCTGCGAGTTGCAAATAGTCCTGGTACGCGTCGGCATGGTCGGACTGAGTGTTTGGCGGACCGGAGTGGATCAGGATGCCATAACGCAAACGCAGCTTCTCACCCGATCGCACAACGACGGAACTTTTCTCGCCCTTTCCAAACGCCCGGCAGCCGAATGGATTGGCTTCCAACAGACCCAAGTCGCGCGCATGAAACCAGCTTGGCCGGAAGTTGTCGGGATGGCAGAAGAGCGTCATGCCCACGCGCTGGCCGGCCATCGTGCCGCTGAAGTCGCACCACTCGGCCGAGTTGCCCCAAACTTCGTCGCCATTCTTGCGGCCCTGGGAGTCGAGGATGGTACCGGTCCCCGGCGGCAGGTCGTCGCCGCTACCGCCAGTTCCTACGCGCAGCGGCGTGGCCACGCGGAGGCCTAACCCCATTTCCTCCTGGTCGCCGAATGCGAATTCGTGATCCGAAGAAAAATCCGAATCCCACAGCAGGTAGCAACCAGCCGGGCGGGAGACAAACGTGTAGCGAGCGATTTCCTGACACACGATTTTCGACGGGTCGCGTTGGTCGAAGTATTCGTTGCGTACAGCGAAGGAACCTTCGCCGTTGGCGCCGCCCTTTGGCGGTTCGACAAATGCAGAGTGCCGAACTGGCGCCTTGTTCCTCCAATAGTCCGACCCGCTGATGTCGCCAAATGCCATCCAGATTCCGGGGTGCATTGTGTCATGGTCCGTGAGGTCTTGGCCTTCGATCGGCGGGTGATGACGCGTCACTTGCACGCCGCCGGGAGCGCGGACATGAGAGAAGAACGGCCGCGTGATCTTATCGTCGCGATAGCAATACACGGCGACAGGCAAGCCGTCGATCGATACGGTGACCCGGCCGTCGCCCTGGGCAAACTCGACCGGCACGGAGACAGATTCGGTTTCCGCGCCACAAGACGGCCCGATTACCAGAACAATTGTGAAGGCTGTCGCGATCATGGCGGACGGGTTGAAGCTTTTCATGATCAATGCACGCGCCGTGGTGACAGTCATCATTCCGCCTCCTGAAAGCAAAACACCGTTACGATGGGCTCGGCGCGGCACCCAGCTTCAGGTCTTGAATCACGCGAATGATGGCGCTGTTGTCGAGGTCGCCGAGACCGGCCGCTTCGGCCCGTTCGAGAAGTTCCAGGTGCACGGCGGAAATTGGCAGCGTAGCGCCGCCCCGGGCGGCTTCGGCCAGCATCAGCCGCACGTCCTTAATGTGTTGCGCAAGCCGAGCCTGGGGTGTGAAATCGCCGCTCACCATTTTCGGGCCTTTGGCGTCCATGGTGCGCGAGTAGGCGGGGCTATTGAGCAGCACTTCGAGGGCGTCATCCGTGTTGAGCCCAACCGATTTCGCAAACACCAGCCCTTCGGATAACACGGCCCGATTGAGCCCGAGCACCAGATTGGTGACGAGCTTCATCTTGGCCGCGTTTCCCCACGGGCCGACGTAGAACGTCTTTGCGGCCAGGCAGTCCCATAAGTCGCTGCAAGCGTTGAAGACGGCGCGGTCGCCCGAAACGAGCGCGGTGGATTGGCGGTTGCGAGTCTGTTCGCTCGAGCCAGAAAACGGCGCTTCGAGGTAACGCACACCGCTCCGGGACAATCGTTCTCCCACCGCCACGGTGAGCTGCGGGTCGCTGGTACTGGTATCCACGACGATCCGCCCCGCTAAGGGCTGGGAATTCATCCGTTCGAAAACCTGCTCAACTTGATCGGACGTAAACAAGCTGAAGATCACTCGCTGGCAACTTACGAGCGGGTTATCAGACCAAACGGCACCACGCGCAAGGAGCGGATCGGCATTGGCCCGTGTGCGGTTGTAAACAACCACGGGAAATCCGTCGGCCAGCAAGCGCTCGGCCAAGGCAGTGCCGAAAAGCCCAGTTCCGACAACGCCCACGGGTTCGAGTTGAGACATCAGGCACCCGTGCTACGGCTGTCAAGGGTAGAGCTGCGCTTTTCGCGCGGTCTCAAAAAATTCGCGGCCATCTCACAGACGCGACTTTTCGGCGAGCAGCAGGAATGGACCGGTAATCGATTGCGGTCGAACCCAATCCGCGACCACCGGTCGCGGCATTGTGGGAATTAATAGATTGTGAGTGGGCGCTACAGGACTCGAACCTGTGACCTTTTCCATGTCAAGGAAACGCGCTAGCCAACTGCGCCAAGCGCCCAAAAAATTGAATTGAAACTGTGATCTGTCGCCGCTGCCTGCCCACCGTGGCGGGGCGACCGCTCTAACCAACTGAGAGGGTGTTTTTGAATTGCTATCGTTGGAAATGGAGGCGGTGAGTTATCGTGTGTTCCAGGGGCATCCACATACCCTGGAGGGCCCGACGATGCTCA
>JAKEIB010000216.1 GCA_022614705.1 Planctomycetota bacterium
CAGACCCGGCTCTTTCCGAGCCACCCATCTCAGACCTCACGCTAGCGTAATTAACTCACGCAATTACCGGAGGTTACGCGCTAAGTTGATGGCATTCACTCTTGATCCCATTACTTAGATTACCAGTGCCCTCCGAGGATCCGTGCAAAAAAGCTATGTAGCCGGACGCCAGGTTCGAACTAATACCGTTTCGCTTGCTGCCGGAAATACGCAATGTCGTGCCAAAAAGGCAAACCGATTCGCAAGGCCAAGCCGGGCGACTTTCGGTGTAAGGATTGCGGCGTGGTATCGGCCAAAAAGAAAAAACTTTGCCGGCCGAAAAAAGTGAAATAGCGGCTATTGGGAACTTTTGACCGGCGTCGGTCGTCGAACAATCGGCGTCGCTCTTTTGTGCCGCACAAAGATTGATTGTTTGAACAGGAGATAACAGAGAGAACAGAGACGATCATCCTGTCATCTCTCCGTTTCCTCTGTTTCCTTCTGTTCAACAATTTAGCTTTCTTACGACCAGAAAGGCGGTTTCGGGACCAGGTGTTATTTCGAGGAGGCGAAAACCATGTTGATTCAATGCGTTGGCTTTAGAGCGTTGTTGCGTGCGACAATTCTTGCACTTGTTGCGGCCGTCATGGTCGTTCCGGCTGGCGTTGCGTTTGGCCAGGAAGCGGAGAACGCTGGCGAGGGTAGTGACGCCAAGGTGCCGGTTAAGCGCGTGGTGCTGTTTAATTCCGGCGTGGGCTACATCGAGCACAGTGGAAAGGTGGAAGGCGACGCGTCGGTCGATCTGAAGTTCAACGTGGACGACATCAACGACCTGCTCAAGAGCATGGTGCTGCAGGACCTTGACGGCGGGCAGATTTCCACCGTCACGTATGGCTCGCGCGATCCGATAACCAAAACGCTTCAATCGTTTGCCATCGATCTCACGCAAAATCCGACGCTCGGCCAACTGCTGGCGCAAATACGGGGCGAGCGCGTCGAACTTGAAGCGCCGACCAAAATCTTTGGCACAATTGTCGGCGTTGAGAAGAAGCGAGAGTACGTGGCGGCCGACAAGGTGTTTGTCGAAACCGAATACCTCAACGTGCTGACCGACGACGGCCTACGACGCATCGCGCTCGATTCGGTCGGCCGCATCAAACTGGCAAGCAAGGAGCTCGACAAAGAGTTCCGGCAAGCGCTCGCCGTGCTGGCGCGCGGGCATGCCACAGATAAAAAAACGGTCACACTAAAATTTCTTGGCGAAGGCGAGCGCGACGTTCGCGTCGGATACATTCAGGAAGCGCCAGTGTGGAAGACCAGCTACCGCCTGGTGCTCGATGATGAAGACAAGCCGTTCTTGCAAGGTTGGGCGATCGTCGAGAACACGACGGACACCGACTGGCAGGACGTGCGGCTGAGCCTGGTGAGCGGCCGGCCGATTTCGTTCGTGATGGATCTGTATTCGCCGTTGTACGCACAGCGGCCGGTTGTGGTGCCGGAACTGTTCGCATCGCTCCGGCCGCAGATGTACGAACAGGACCTTAAGCGAAAAGGGGAGTTGAGGTCGCTGGCAAAACGATTCGATAAGTCCGTTGCACGGGACGCAGCTGCGCCGGCCGCGCCGGAGATTGCAGCGGAAGACCAAATGGCATTTGGTCGGGCGGCTGGAGTCGGAGGCGGTGGTTTTGGAGGTGATTTCCTGGTAGACGACGGGCGCTCAACCAATGGCGCTTTCACCAGGAGCAGCTTGGAAGCGAGCGTGCAAGCAGCCGCCCAGGGCGGCGACGTCGGTGAGCTGTTTCAGTACGACATCAAAGACGCTGTGACGCTCGCCCGGCAACGGTCGGCCATGTTGCCGATCATCAACGACAAGATCGAAGGCACGAAAGTTTCGATTTACAATGTTGGCGTTCATGCCAAGCATCCGCTCAACGGCATCGAGCTCAAGAATTCGTCTGACTTGCACCTCATGCAAGGCCCGGTGACTGTGTTCGACGGCGGCGTATACGCGGGCGACGCACGGATTCCCGATTTGCCGCCCGGCAGTGATCGGCTGCTGAGCTATGCGCTTGACCTGGACGTCGAAGTCGCTCCGACAAGCGATTCGCGGCCGCAGGACTTGCTCAGCGTCCGCATCGAGAAAGGCGTGCTCATCGCCAACTATAAGCAATCGCGGACGCAACGCTACACGGTGAAGAACTCGGGCGACAAGGAAAAGCGCGTGTTGATCGAGTATGGCTTCGATCCGCGGTGGGAATTGATCGCGTCAAAGAAGCCGACGGAAAAAACTCGCGACGTGTACCGGTTCGCCGTGGCCGCCGGGCCGGGCAAGCCGGCCGATTTGAGAATCGAAGAGCAGCAATCCATCCGCCAGGATGTGGCGATCAATAACCTCAACGATGAGGCAATCAGGTTCTATTTGAGCGCCAAAGTGGTTTCGGAAACGGTGAAAGACGCGTTGCGCGAAGTCGTGCGACGCAAAACGGAGCTGGCCGACCTTAGCCGGCGCAAACAGCAATTCGATCAGGAAATCGCGACGATTGGACAGGAACAGCAGCGAATCCGCGAGAATATGCGGTCGATCGACCGCAATACCGATCTGTACAATCGATATGTCAAGAAATTCACCGATCAGGAGGACCAGATCGAACGTCTTCGAGAGAACGCCCGCGAGCTGGAGAGCAAAATCGCGGAATCTCAGCGATCGATTGATGAGTATTTGAGCGAGCTCGTTCTGGGATAGAACCCTCCCCTAGCCCCTCCCTAAGAGGGAGGGGGATTCGACATGATGGCCAGTGCGATTCCGGAACGAATGCGGGCCGTCGTGTTGGAGGCGTATCGCGAAGACGTCGTCGATGCGATCGCCGGATTGAAGGTTGTGGAACAAACGGTGCCGCCGCTTCGGCGTGGGCAGGCGTTGGTGCGAGTTGAAGCCGCGCCGTGCAATCCGTCCGACTTGCTGCTCCTGCAAGGGAAGTATGGGTCGCTGAAGACGCTCCCCTCGGTTCCCGGTTGGGAAGGCGCCGGCACGGTGGTCGCCAGTGGCGGTGGGCTGTTGGCCGGTTGGCTCAACGGCAAACGCGTGGCGTGCGCGCTGCGCGGCGATCGCGATGGTACTTGGGCGGAGTACTTCGTTGCCAACGCGACGGAGTGCGTTCCCCTCAAGCGCGCGGTCCCGTTCGATCAGGCCGCGAGCCTCATCGTCAACCCGTTCACCGCGATCGGCCTGTTGGAGACGGCGCGGCGCGGCGGGCACCGCGCCGCCGTTTCTACCGCCGCGGCAAGCCAATTGGGGCGTATGCTGCTGGCGATGGCGGGCGAGGCACGCTTTCCGCTCGTCAACGTTGTTCGACGAGATGCCCAGGTCGAGCTGCTGAAGTCGCTCGGGGCGGAACACGTGTTAAACTCGTCGAGCGAGGGATTTGTTGAGGAGCTGATGGCCGTATGTAAGCGGCTTCGGGCCACAATCGCGTTTGAGGCGATTGGCGGCAACATGACGGGAACGCTCGTGAGCGCAATGCCGCGCGGCTCGGCCGTTTATTTGTACGGGGCACTATCGGAGCAGCCGTGCGGCGGCATCGATCCCGTGGAAGTGATCTTCAACGCCAAGAGTATCCACGGGTTTTACCTGGGAAGTTGGCTGCGGCGGCGGGGGGCTCTCGGTGTGTTGCGGGCCGCCCTGCGAGTGCAAAAGCTGCTCGTTGAGGGCCGGATCGAGACAACAATTCAGCGGCGATTAAAACTTGACGAGGTGGTCGACGGCCTGCGACAGTATGTGGACAATATGACGGACGGCAAAGTGCTCATTACGCCGCACGGCCGTTAATTGAAGTTTCAAGAATTGCTAGAACCAGTTTCAAAACCGCGCCGTCATCCTGAGGGAGGCCCGGCGACCGAAGGATCTACCCTCCCCACTGCGAGATTCTACGCTGCGCTTCGCTCAGAATGACAGCACTCGCCGATTCGCACGAATTCAGTTCGCTAAGCCGCAAGCGGCAGTCACTACAGCGAGGTCCACGATCCCATGAAGACCCAAACTCACCGGTTGTCATTGTTCGCCCTTGTAGTCATTTGTACGACGGCGTTCGCCGACGCGGCCGTTACGAAGAAGGCCGATGCCCCGCGCCCGGACGCCGATGGCTGGTACAGCCTGTTTAACGGCAAGGATCTCACGGGTTGGAAGAAGGCCGAGGAAAACCAAGACACGATCGCGGTTGTCGACGGCGAGATCGTCATCAAAGGCCCGCGGTGCCACGTTTTCTACGACGGGCCCGTCAACAAAGGGAAGTTCAAGAACTTTGAGTGGAAGTGCGAGATTCTCACCAAGCCGAATTCGAACTCCGGCATGTACTTCCACACGGAATACCAACGCGACGGCTGGCCGGCGAAGGGCATGGAAGTGCAAGTCAACAACACGCACGGCGACCCGCGAAAGACGGGCAGCTTGTACCGGGCCCAGGACGTCATGAACGACTCGCCGGCAAAGGACAACGAGTGGTTCACGCAGCACGTGATCGTCAATGGACGGCACGTGATCGTGAAGGTGAACGACAAGGTCGTAAACGACTACACTCAGCCGAAGGACTTGAAGCGCGAGCCGGGTTTCGAACAGGCCCTGATTTCATCGGGGACGTTTGCGCTGCAGGGGCACGATCCGGACAGCGAAGTGCACTATCGCAAAGTGATGGTCAAGCCGCTGCCGTAGGCCGCCTCACGAGCGTGACGGCGACGCATGTCATGCGGTTCAGTTTCCACCGGCCGCTCGGCGGAATCGCGTCGGCACTTGCCGATGCACCTCGGCAACGATTTTCTCTTCCATTCCCGCTTTCAGCGTGGTCGGCAAAACGAAGTAGACGATCTCCGCGCCACCGCCGTAACCGCCTTCCTTCAGCAGACGCTCGGAGGGAATGTAGCAGCCGAAATCGTTCGAGTAGCCGTGAAGCCAAATGCGCGTCGGGTCCAGCTCCTTTTTGAGCCGCAGCGCGTAGTCGACGCAGATTTCTCCGCCGAGGAATACCATCGACAACGAATCGCCGAAGGACCAAACTTGAATCGGATAAACAATCGTCGATTGCAGCGCCTCGCCGCGATCGAGCTTCTCGAGTTGATATTTAGCGTTGTGGCCGGCGGGGTTGTCGGCTGAGGCCGCTTGCTCTAGCTCTTCACGCCTGGGTAGCTCGTTGAGCGGCAGATCGATTGTGCGCAGCGTCGCCTTAGGTTCGCCAGAGATTGGTTGGAGCTTCCCCTTCAACAACCGGGCGACTTCGCTGGCAATTTCGTTGCCTTGCTCGGCTGCAGCGGCAATGTTGTCGCCCGTGACGCCCGATGTTGGATTGGAATCCGACCCGCAGCCGATCGACACCAGCGCGATCGTGCCGCGGTTTTGGCGCTCGATCGCTGCCTGCGCGTAGCCGGCCCAGTCGCCGCTGATCTTATTGTTGGAAAGCGTCACGCAGTGGCACGCATAGGTGACGTAAATCGCGCGAATCGTATCGTCGTCGGCTGAGCGGACCACGAGCATCGGCAAATCGTGATCTACGGGACCGCCCAGCGTGCGGCGATTCATGGCGAATTTCACGTTCCCGATAACCCATTCCAAGCGCGCCGGTTTCCGATCGGCAAGCGCGGCGAGGGCCACCTTTTCCAGTGCGTCTGTTAATTCGCCCGTGTATTGGTCGATGTGCCGCTGATGCTCGGGCGGGGTCGGCCAGCCCATGATCGTTTCGCTTGCGCCGTTCACCTTCGGCGCCGTGTGCGTGTGGGTGAACGTCACGGCCAGGCGCTCGCGTTCGATCCCGGCCTTCGCCTTGAGGCGGCGGGCGACTTCTTCCACCATGGGCAAGCGAATGCCGAGGCTGTCGATCGTGATCAACACGAGCGGCCGCTGGTCGTCGGCGCCGATGGCGATTGCCTTCGCCCAAATTGGCTGCGTGACGCCTTCGGATTCCTCGCGACGGTGCCCAAAACCATTGAGGCGAATCGGATAGTTGGGCGTGATGTCCACGGCCGCGACGCCGACCGCGTACGCGGTCTCGGCGGCAGCTGCTGTTGTAGGCGCGGCGGCGAGCATCGTCGCGAAGACGGCAAGCGATGACAAAATCAGCCGGAGAATCAAGCTTACTGTTTGTCTCATGGCGCCCATCATACTCGATGGTCGCGGCCGTTAAACCCCATACGGTTTGTACGAAGCCAGGTTTGGACGTGCTATGCGTGGCGACGGCTGCGATGCGTGTTCGTTCCAGATCGGGGGCGGGGACGCCCCGGCTCGCTAGCTTTTCGGTAGCCGTTTGACGCGGATGTTGCGGATGGCGACGGGGTCGTTGTGGCCGCAGAAAGCGAGGTGACCGCTGGTGCGGCTGGCACCCGGATGCTGTTTGCCATCAAGCGGCTTTTCGCGAACTTCGGCGACGTTCACGTTCAGCACTTCAAAACCGTTGACGTTGACCTTCAGCTTATCGCCGTCCAAAGTCACCTCCTGGCAATTCCACTCGCCGTCGGGACGCAGATAGCCGCGCGCGGCCGGGGCCAGGCCGTACAGGCTGCCGTGTACCTGATAATCGTGCAGATCGGCGTACTGCGGCGCGTCGTCGTCGAGAATCTGAATTTCCGTGGCCGCGTAGGCAAGTTGATCCTGGGTGATCGGCGCCCTTAAGGCGAGGCCGTTATTGCCGCCGGGCGGCAGTTTGAATTCGAAGCGCACGATGAAGTTATCAAACGTGTCCTTCGTAAAAAGATTGCCGCCGCGGCCCGGCTTGCACTGGATCGCGCCGTTCTTTACTTCGAAGTCGTCGGTGGCGCCGGTCCAGTTGCTGAGATCCTTGCCGTTGAACACCGATCGGAATTCCCTTTCATCGGCTTTGATTTCCGAGAGCAGCTTATCCGCTTCATCGGTAGGAATCTCGCGAACGAACACGTTGCGGAACCGAGTTTCCGCGCCGTGCGTTTGCAAATAAATCGGGCCCGTCGCGTAAATGGGAATCTTGGGGTCGTAATAGTTCTCCATGACTACGTTGTCGACCACGTTCTTGCCGTTTAGCGTAACGGTAACGTACGGCCCGACCATGCGGATGTACATGCGATTCCACTGGCCGATTGGTTTGTCGGCGAGCTCGGTGGGAAAGCGCTCGCCCTTCTTGTTGTTCCAAAGTGCGCCGGAACCTTTTGGGGCGCCGTGCTCTTTCACTCTTGGGTCGGCGGGATCCCAGATTTGGACTTGCGGAGTTCCTCGCAAATAAATGCCGCTGTCGCCGCCGGCGCCGATCTTCCAATCCAGCCACATTTCGAAATCGCCGTAGTCGCGCTTGGTCGCGAGATACGGATCGTGTCCGTCGCTGATGAGCATGCCGTCCTCGACGCGCCAATGCTCGTTGATGCCGCGCTTCATTTCGTCGTCCCAGGCGGCGCGTTTGTCGGCCGGCAGCGCGGCGATTTCGCGCGGGTCGCGGGTCGCGCCGCCCGTCCAGTCGTTGAAGTCTTTTCCGTTGAAGAGGGCGGTGAAGCCTTTGGCAGGGTTGTTGTCTTCCTGGGCGAGTGCGGGGTGCAGGGCCGCGGTGAATGAGAACGCGGCAGATAGGACTAGGGCGCTAAGCCGCAAGCGGGAGAAACTGTGCGCGTCGTGATTGGGTCGCATGTGGTCGTCCCTTGGAGTCGAAAATTGAAGTTCGGAGTCTGTGATTCTAAACAACGGGAACTAGCGGCGGGAAGCGGTCGGACGGTTGGGTAGTGGTACAGTTTACTTCTGTCACCCCGAGGTCCGCCGAGGGGTCTGGCCAGATTCCTCGGCGGACCTCGGAATGACACGATGCAGAATTAGGCAAACTGTACCACTACCGATGGTTGCAAAGTGCGTTAGAGCGTGGTTACATTGAGAGCGCGGAGGATACGACCATGACGTGGCAAGTGAATCGGCGTGCTTTCCTGCAAGTATCGGCGGCCGGCGCGGCCCACCTGCTGATTGGACCGAATGCTCGGGCGCTGGACCTTAATAGCAGGCTGCGCCTAGCGGCGGTTGGGACCGGCAATAAAGGGCAGGACGATTTGCTCAACGTGGCCGCTAGCCCGCGCGTCGAAGTTGTTGCGTTGTGCGACGTGGATCAGTCGCAATCCCATTTCGGTTGGGCGGCCGAGAAGTATTCACGGGCCGCACGCTACGCGGATTTTCGACGCCTGTTGGACGAAGCAGCCACATTCGATGCCGTCACCGTTTCGACGACCGACCACATGCACGCGCCCATCGCGGTGGCCGCCATGCAGTTGGGCAAGCATGTATTCTGCCAGAAGCCGCTCACGCACACGGTGAACGAAGCGCGACGGATGCGCGAGGTCGCCAAGCAGAATCGGATCGTGACGCAAATGGGCAACCAAATCCAGTCGCATCCTGCTTACCGCACGGCGGTCAAGTTGGTGCATGACGGCGCCATCGGCAAAGTTCGCGCGGTGCACTCGTGGCAAAGCGGCGGCATGGACTGGCTGCCAAAAAATAGTCACCCCACCGACTCCGACCCGATACCGAAAACCCTCGATTGGGATTCGTGGCTGGGCGTGGCGCCGGAGCGACCGTACAAATCAAACTTGTATCACCCCAAAAACTGGCGCGGTTGGCAGGATTTTGGCGCGGGACAGCTCGGCGACTTTGGCTGCCACATTCTGGATCCGGTGTTTATGGCGTTGGAATTGACGGCGCCGACGACGATTGAAGCCGAAGCGCCCGCGATCGACGACCAGATTTGGTCGCCGAAGTCGACGGTGTCGTACGAGTTCCCGGGCACACCGCGGACCGCAGGCGAAGTGCTGCCCGTCACCTGGTACGACGGCGCCGGACACAAACCGAACCGCGAGGGGCTCGGCGTGCCGGACGAATATGATTTGCCGCACGCGGGTTCGGTTCTAGTTGGCGAGCAGGGCACGATGGTTATTCCGCATTGGTCGATGCCGCAGCTATTTCCCGAGGACAAGTTCCGCGAGTACAAGATGCCGGAGGTGGGCGAGGTGAACCATTACACGAGCTGGGCAGACGCGTGCCTGGGCGACGGTAAGACGACGTCGCACTTCGGCTACGCGGGGCCGCTGGCGGAGGCCGTGCTGCTCGGTGTCATCGCCATTCGATTTCCCAAGGAACAGCTGCAGTGGGACACCCGCCGCGGCGAATTCACGCACCACGCAGACGCCACGGCCCGGCTGACGAAAGAATATCGCCGCGGCTGGCCGAATCCCGTCGGCTGACGAACAATACGTGGCCGTTGACGGAACTTCTTATTGATCTCTGCATTGCCAGTGAGCCGTAGGGTGCCATGGCCACTGCTCTGAGTGGCCATGCTTGCAGCGAGATTCCCATGCCCACGCAAAGCCGTGGGCATGCCACCCAAATGGGAGACGGCTCATTCTCTGCGCAGCCCTCAGTAAACGGGTGGCGAGTAGCGCCATCGCGCGCTTAGCGATCATCTTCGCGATACTTGCGGACCTGGTCGCGGGAGAGCTTAATGTCGATCTGATTTTGCGTGCCAGCCACGACCGTCTTTTTGTCCGGAACTTGAATGCGGGCAAATGCCGGAACGCCGTCGGGCAAATCCTCCTCGTCGTGGTTGACGATGGTGACCCAATGTTCGCCAACAATGGCTCCGTCGTTGTCTTCGAATGTCGAGAGCCGGAAGGTGCCGTCCGATCGAATCTTGCCTACCGCGGCCTTACCGGAACTGGCGTTATCGCCGTTTGCAATGGGCGAGAACATGATGCCACCTTGATAGAGGGGCTTATCATCGACCGTCACCATGCCATTCACCGGGGCCACTTCGTAGAGGGAACGGTCGCATCCGCTCAGAATGAGCGGCAGAACCAAAATTGCAAACTTGTGAGATCGAACCATGAGAATTAACCGAATTTGGCTGAGATGCAGTTAAACTAGCCCGCGATGCGAGCCGCCAGGTTTATCGCGGTGCGAATGAACCCCGCCGCTCGCTTGGTTCTGCTACAGGCGGTTACTCAAGTTCGCGAATCACTTCGTTGTCCATTCGATCGCCGAGCAACCACAGTGTCCGTCGCTCGAGGTTTTCGGTGAGGAAGCGAACGGAACCGTCGACGAAGGCGAAGTACGCTCCGCCGGTGTGCCAGCTGAATGAGCAATCGGTTGGTTCAGGCCCGCCTACCAACACGGCCCGCTCCAGATCGGGCGCGGACAGCGGGAACGATCGCACGCCGCCAATGCCACAATTGATTTCGTCCTCCGTCTCAAACATTGTGTTGCCGGTCTCGCTGTACATTCCCATCCAAATGGGAAATGCCTTCGAGCTGACGAAGTACGCGGACTCGCCGAGAAGGATTGTCTTGCTCGTGCCGTCGGTCACGTCATCGATGCGGACCCGGGAGATTGCTTTCTTCGGCACGGAGTCCATGACACCGTCGCCGTCGATGTCGTAGGGGCAGGCGTATTCGGCCGCTCCCTCTTTTGGCTTCCAGAACATTCCGCGGTCGCAATGCCCGCGAGAAGCTTTGTAATGGGCCGTGGCGTAACCCGTGGCGACGAACGGGACGGACGACAGGCCAAAGTAGTCGCCGGTGGGCACGTGCGTCGGCAATTCGACCGACGGGCAGAGAAATGCGCTGAGCACCGAGTCGCCGCCGGCGATCGGGCGCAAGCCATTGTCGTGCGCCACCTTGAAGATCCCGCGCTGTCCCCTGGGGTGGTTGGTGATCCAAGGATTGCCTTGGTAACCAGGCACCTTGTTGTTCTTGAGCTGGTCGTACAGCGCTTGTTCTTCAAGCTGCGGGAGGATCTGTGTCGCCCAGCCAAGACCGTCCTCCTCGGCTGGGTGGTCTTCCTCAACGGCGGCATAAGCCCCCAGTGGAAACTGGCCTTGGTTGTTGTGGTAATTGTGTAGTGCAAGCGCTATTTGTTTGAGATTATTCGTGCAGGTGATGCGACGGGCCGCTTCGCGGGCGGCTTGGATCGCGGGCATGAGGAGCGCGACCAGAATGCCGACGATCGCGATGACGACAAGCAGTTCAATGAGTGTGAAACCGCCGCCATTCCGCCGCACAGCCATGATGAACCTCAGAAACCAGCGTGATGATAACTGGCCTCCATAATAACCAGCAGGGCGGGAAGTTTGAACCGCTTTTGCCGGTTTAATCGCTACAACACGGAGACTTTCGCATATGGAAAATCGATTAGAGCGCGCACATCGATTGCGCGGCCAAGTTATCGGATGGCCGGCCTACGGCGTTTTCCACGTCGACGTGGGGGCTACGCGTGAGAATTCGCAGCGGCCTAGCCGCCGCCGCTGAAGCCTACTGACTGTTGCGACCGCAGCGCGCTGTAGTTTCTAGAAATCGAGCTGCAATTGGACTTCGAACACGTCCTCGTCGAACAAGCCGAGGCCGCCGGGCAGCGGTACGCCGACCGTGTCGCTACGGAATGTGTAGTCCGTCTGGATCTTGAGATTGTGCTCTCGAATGTAGAAGTTGAAGCCGATCGACGTCCAGCGCAGCGTATCGTTCCCAACGATTGGATCGAGTTCCTGATAGCGAACCGCGAACTCGGTGCACGGGTCGCAGACGTCAAACAAATAGCCGGCTTGCACGTACCATCCGTCGGCGATGATGTCGGCCGCCCCGGAAATGTTTTCGATGATCTGGTCGTACTCGGTCTGAAATGTGTAATGACCGCTGTTGGCAAAGAGGTCCACGCCCCAGGCGCTGAGATCAAATAAGGCAGCGCCGTCAATTACCTCGCTCAAGTGGGCAGCGTTGGCGCCAATCTCCAGTCGTTGTCCCTTGCCGATGTACGACTCTTGATAATCCGCGTAGCCGTCGAGCGGTGTCATCGGATCCAATAAGCTTACGACGACCCGCCCTACCGGCATCAACTTATCCGATTCGCGCGTCCCGGCGACACCAAATCTCTCGAACGTGACGTTGTCGAAGATACCGACGGCATACTCCAGGTAGCCGCTATAGGGCCGGCCATGGAGCATCAGGCCGATCCCGTTATCCGCCATCCCCACGCCGGTGACCTCTTCCTTGATGAGCGTGCGGTCCATGAACAGAAGTTTGGAGTCGGACGTCAAAGCGTCTCTGGAAAATGGGACGTCGTACAAGCCGGCACGTAGATACATCAGGTCCGTGTGGACGGGAAAGTCGAGCCAGGCGTTTTCGACTCTGGCGCTGGGCGTGGCCGCAAAGCGGCCGTCATTGTCGATTTTCAGCTCCACGCCATACTTGGCGACGTCGTACGCACTGCCGCCGCCTTTGAGACGGAAGCGACGAATAAAAAAATCGTGGTTGTCGTTCCCAGATTCGTACATGTAGCGAGGCTGGATGCGCAGGCCGGGCTTGAAGGTAAGGTCTCCGTCGTTGGACGCAATGAGAATCCCCTTGGCTAGGTCCGGGATCGCCGGCTTGTCCTCCTCTTTCTTTTCTGGCTCCGCCGCCGGCACTTGCGCGACAATTCCAGGGATCTCTTCGGTCTGATCGGGATTGGCTGCATCGACGTCGGCCGTCGGAGCAGTCATCGTCCCCGCCTGGGGCGGCAGAATCAGCGGCTCTTCACTGGGTGCGGCAGGGCCCGCCGGCTGAGACTGGGCGAGCACGTGCGATGGGGCGTACCACTCGTCTCGGAAGGCAAGCAATTGGACTCGCGGCAGTTCGAACCAACGAGTTTCGGTGCCCGCGTCGGAAACGAACAGAATGCCGCTCGAATCGTCGGCCGACCAAAGTTGCTGGGCGCTAGCCCGCGGAGCGGCCGCAAAAACGGCCACAAATGCGAAAAGCAGGACGACGGCGTACGTCCGCATGGCGGAACCAGCGATCACCAGGCAGGAGACGCTTTCGGGTGCGAGCACCGACGCGAATTCGTCCAGCGGAAAGAACATGTGCGCAGCACTCCCTCGCCAAGCGAATGGGTCGTCATCCGTGACAATCGCACCTATTGAATCGGAAATGACTAATGGGGGGCTTAATATCACGTATCAATTACGGTGCCAAACTCGCAACGCCGGGACGTGTTGTAACTGCCGTGCGGAGTTTACCGGATGTACCGATTAGGTCGTCGACAACACGCCTGCCGGCGTTGCCCGTTTTGAGCGTGCGTGGGCGCGCGGCGCCGTTTCAAAGATGGCGGCACGGCGTCGACGACCAGCCTTTTTCACCGCGCTGGAACATTCAAGAGACGAGTGTGTTTCGTAAGATGTCGGACCAGAACGTATGCAGTCAGTCCGGCCAAAGTTAGGACTGCCCAGAACACTTCCAACATAATTCGTCGTTCCAGGATTAAGTGCTCGAGCCATTCCACGGACGAATGAAGCGCAATAACCAGGAACAGCGTGGTATGCTCGCGCTTGAGCGCCGTTCGGAATGAATATGGCCCGCGCGCCGGACGCCAATTGGACAGTCGAGGAATGAATGCACGGGTCACGGACGCCCATTGGACGAATTTCTCAGCGAACTGGCGGCGCAAGCTTCGTTCGTCGATCATCACTAGCCGCTTGTAGTAGAAATAAAATGCCACCGAGTACACGATCGGCAGCCACCAAACAAACGGAATGAGAACGACGCCCAAGCCAATCCAGTAGTCGCCAAGGTAACGCGGGTGGCGCACGATTGAGAACACGCCGTCGGTATCCAAGCATGTCGCCCGATGTTGGCTTGTTCGGCCGGATGACGCGTCAAGCAGTTGGCCTGCCGCCAGCATGCGAATTGCCAGGCCGACGAAGGAAATCAGCAGGCAACGAATTTCCCAGGTCTCGTGAAATTCCAAACTGTCGAACGGCCAAGCATAGCCGGTGACGGCGATCACTACGACAGGGACAATCAATAACGGTACGTAATTACGGAACCGAATCAGCCAATTGTCTCGGAGTGACGCCTCAAGCGCGAAAATGGCTCGCGGCCGCGCTGCAATGGACGGCCGCGTTAAGCGATTCTGTTTTGAAACGAAAGTGGGTACGGCGCCATGATCCTGATGCCGGGCGCGTACCAAATCCAAGAGAATTAAGGGCCCGAAAAGTAAGCAAATGTTCCGCGGATCATCGATTAGCAGACAAAGACCAAACACCATTAGAAGAAGGCTTATGTACCGCGGCTCTTTGATAAGGATGCTTGCGGAATTCTCAGTCGATTGAAGCGTACCGTCGGTTGATCCATGGGACCAGGCAAAAAGTGCGCAGCCGGCCAGAACGCAGGCCAAGCCGACAAAAACGAGCGGGTCGCGGACGCCGGCGAGATTGTGTTGCAGGATGCGGCCGCCAACGTAATCCACGGACAACGCAACGATGACTGTCAGCAGAACTCTTGCTCGTTGGCGTACGAGAAAGTGGGCAAGTTGGCGTAATCCCACCTGCATCGAGGACGGCGATTTGGGATGACGCTTTGATGCCATAATTCGATGGCGCATCGGCGCATCGGCAAGCGAAGGATTTCATAACGGCGTCCGGCGGTTTGTAATGGCCGCTGGGAGTTGTGTCCAGACAGGCATGGCCGATTGGCGTCGCGGGGGTGGGCGTCACGAATGTAGGTGGTAAATGATCACGTTTTTTGATAGCGTGTGCCAGCTTTCCTATTTTCCGCCCCAGGGCAAGGAGGCCCACCATGACTATCAGTGTGAATCCAGAGGAACTTGCGCGCTTCAAAGAGTTGTTTCTGCAAGCAGCCGCGGAGGAAGCGGACGCGGTCGCACGGATGCTTTCGGAAAGTGCCGACAGCGATCTGTTGGGTAAGACCGAGTTCGCGCTCCGCGACGCGGTCCATCGGCTGGGCGCCAAGACGCTCGAAGCGGCGGCCAACGAGCGTGCAAAAAAAAGGGTACCAGGGGAGCAGCACGGCCTGCGGCTGCGGCTCGTCGGCTCGTTTTGTGAATTGGCGCGAGCGGCGCGTCGTCAGTTCGCTGGGCGAGGTGGTGCTTATTCGTCCGTACTATCACTGCGGGCAATGCGGCGCTAGTGACAGGTCGTGGGAAGGCTCATTGCGTGTGGGCCAGCGACATTTGACTGTCGCGGCGGAAGAGTTGGTGGCCTTAGCGGGTGTGTTGAGCGGCTTCGAAGAAGCGGCCCACAAAACACTCCGCAAGCTGGCCGGCGTGCGGCTCAGCGAGTCGACCGTGCAACGCACGACCGAGGACGCCGGCGAGCGTCTGGCAGGGATGCTCCAGAAGCGGATCCACTTTCAAAAACCGGCTGCGTGGGACTGGCACCAAGATGCCCAAGGCCGCAGCTGCGCGTACGTGAGTATCGATGCCACGGGCGTGCGGCAACAAGGGCCTGGCGGAAGCGCAGCGGAAGGCCGAATGGCGTACGTGGGCATGCTCTACAATCCGCCGCCGCGTGAGAAACAGGGGAATATTCAAGACCGTCGCTACGTAGCGGGCCTGTACGACCTCACGGACTTGGGACGGCAATTGCACCAGGAGGCGATGGACGTCGGCTGGACACAAGCGGAGGTCCAGATTGCCCTCTCAGACGGTGCGGTCTGCTTGGAGAAGTTCCTGGCCACGTATGGCTCATCCGAAAAAATCTGCAACACAACAACGGAAGAAGATGCCGCGAATTAGCGAAGGGTTATTGGACATACGTGTGA
>JAKEIB010000217.1 GCA_022614705.1 Planctomycetota bacterium
ACCCAAAGCAAGCTCACACGTATGTCCAATAACCCTTCGCTAATTCGCGGCATCTTCTTCCGTTGTTGTGTTGCAGATTTTTTCGGATGAGCCATAACTTCGGTCAGTGCATCCAGCGACTGTCGAAATGAATCCCCGCCTGAAAAGGCAACACCCCCAATATAACGCCTTTGCCGGACGGTTCCATCCTGATACCTGGCTGACGAGGCGAAATGTCTTGGGACTGTGGTGCAAGACGTGTGCCGAACGCACAGTTTGGGGTGCTTGGGGTAGGGGTGCGATAAGTTTATTGATCCGCGGAAGGCGGCGTGCGGCGGCGTTTTTTTTCCGCCATCGCCCGTTTGGCGCCGAGGCGCGCTTCTTTGGCCGCCTTGGTGGGCCGAGTTTTTTTGCGGGGTCGCGGTTTTTTGGTCGCCGCGAGAATTAGTTGACGCAATTTTTCTAGACAGTCGTCGATGTTACGCGCCTGATCGCGGTAACGCTGGCTGGTTAGAACCAACTCACCACGGTCGTTGATCTGCCGCGCTGCCCGCGCAAGTAACCGGCCGCGAACATCTTCCGGAATCGACGCGCTGCTTGTCACCGACCAACGCAGCACTGCCTTGGACGCGACTTTATTGACATTCTGTCCGCCCGGTCCCGAGCTGCGGACGAACGTGAAACGCAACTCGCGCCGAGGAATGGCAAGCTGCGCGTTGATTCGAAGTTGCTCTGCCACCGCTTGCGCCAAAGAAACGTCACGCCCATGAATGTAACCCGACGGCCGCTGCATACTCGCTGAACGCGAGCTGCGATTGCTCGAGCACGGTCCAATAATCGTGCGATTCGACCTCGGGGCCAAGCAGCTTGACGTCGAAAGCGCCCGTGTAGCCGGCGTTTTGCAGCGTGGCTACGGTTTCGCGTAGCGGCAATCGTCCCTGGCCCAAAAGACAACGCTCCTGGTCGAGCGTCGGCGGCGCACTGCGGTCGCTCAAGTGAACGATGCCGATGTGCTGCGCCAGTTCCGCGAGCATGGGCCGCTGACGCGATTCAAATGGGAAGTGATAGGTATCGTACGCCAGCTTCAAACAAGGGCTGCGGTATTCGTTGAGCAGCGTGACGATCGAATCGAGATCCGTCAGAAACGTCCAATCGGCGGCGCACGCGACGTGCATGGGCTCGATGGCCAACGGAACCTCGACCGCTTCGGCCAGCGGCAGCAGCTCATCCAATGCGCCGCGCAGCAAGCGGCCCGCGTGACGAAAAGTGTGGTTGTTTCGGCCGCCCGGATAGACCACTAGGCACCCGGCCCCGATGGCGGCAGCAAGTCGCAGGGCGTCGGCGGCGTCACCGATGCTGTCGGCCGGCGTCCGACCGTCGCTCCCGGTGAAGCCGCCGGCCCACAGTAGGTTCGACACGGCCAGTCCGCTGCCCGCCAGCAGCTCGACGGCCTGGTTCTCGTCCCAGTCGGTCAGCTTCTGACGCCACACGCCGATCGCTCGATAACCGGCTTGCTGATAGTTTTCGACGTCCTGCTCAAACGACCAGCGAAAGGTCGTGATCTCGTTCATCGAAAGCAGCGTCATGAATGCGGGTCCTCGTATGGTGAAACACCCATTGTGGGGATGTCCGAAGCAGCGAGGAGTGAGTATGTGACATGCGACAGCGTGTGTAAAGCTGGATGGAGCGATCGCCCGCAAAGAGCGCGCTTTGCGGAGTTAGGCCAATGCGACGCTTGCCGATGGTTTATTCGTTTTCCGCTGAAAAATGCAACCGTTAAGCGCGCGATTCCAAATCGATCAATGCTAGCACCGCGTTTCGCTTCGCGTTGACAATCGCGAGTTCTTTCTTATCGACGGTCGAACCGTCAACTTTGTCGGTGGCTGAAGATCGATCAGGTTAAGCGACATCGAAGTTCAATTTGGAAGCACGGCGTCGCGATGCCGAACAGCCTCGATTCGCGCCCGCGCGCAACGTTCACCGTTCAGCCAGCGGCATGGAGTTGCGCTTGCGCGAGGAGTCCAGTGATTTCCTAACTACCGAATGTACCGGAACGAATGTGTCTCGACTCACGATCGACGATTTTTTTGCACGGTCAAAACCCTTCTTTTGGTTCGTCGCGATCATCTGCTGTTGAATTTCTCCAATCTGCGCGATTCCACAACCCGCGTGCGGGTTGTCCCCCAATTTGCGAAGTTCGAGCAGGGGGAAACCCCTTACGTGGGAAAGTGCTCTTCCCCCGTTTTACCGACGAACTCCAGTGAGTTAAGGTGGATATTAGGAAGACCGAAAGGAGAGGCTCTCTTGGCGTCGGGTGGGGGACTCGACGACCGTGGCGCACGAGTGTCGCCGCATCGAAAACGCGGTCGCGTGGTACATCGTCTAACAGGCAAGGCGCGCACAGAACCGGTGCGGCGACCGTGGATGGTGCCAAGACATATCGTTTGTTCGTTCGGTGAGCGGTCGATCGCAGAACCGATGGTTGTTCGGGTTAGGTTGCGGTCGACCTAACGCAGGTTTTCACGGCAAGAGAAGGGCGCAGTCCATGGCTATCAAAGTAATCATCGCGGACGACCATGAAGTCGTGCGCGCGGGTTTGAAATCGCTGATCGACGGCACCGACATTCGAATTGTCGCCGAGGCTACCAGCGGCAGTTCGGCACACAAGCTCGCGATGAAGCACCGGCCCGATCTCGTGCTCCTCGACGTGCGGATGCCGGATGGCGATGGGTTGAATTGCCTTGCGCGCATCAAGCTCGACCAGCCAGAAACGCCGGTCGTGATGTTCAGCTCGTTCGATAATCCGACGTACGTCGCCCGCGCGGTAGCATTGGGCGCGGCCGGCTATCTTTCGAAGAGTGCCAGTCGCAATGAAATCATTTCGGCGATTCAAACTGCCGCCAGCGGTGAGAGCATTTGGTCGCGCGACGACCTCCGCCGCGTGACCGGCGCGCTGGTCGCCCCGCGCAACGGGTCGGACGGCGACATTCCGCTCACCAAACGCGAAAGCGAAGTGCTCAAGCAGTTAGCCCTGGGACTCACGAACAAGGAAATCGCCCAGTCGCTGGGCATCAGCTATGAGACGGTGAAGGAGCACGTGCAGCACATCCTGCGCAAGATCGGTGTCTCCGACCGAACTCAAGCCGCCGTTTGGGCGGTGCGCAAGAACCTCGTCTGAAGTTACTACCGCCCATCGCCGCGTGGGCCGTTTAGCCGCGATGTGAAGCGGAGCGCTTTGTCCTGACCACAACGCGCTTAGCTAGCGCCTGGCGCAAAAAAGCGGGCCTCGAATGAGCCAACCACAAGATTGACTCGACACAGCGGTCAGGGGCAAGGCAACCGCTGTGCCACTTCGCATTCGAGGCCCCGCGGGCCAGCAAGGTTATTAGGTCGACTTCGGCTACTTGCGCAGCCGAATCTCGACGACTTCTTCGTTCGGCAGTTGCCATGCCAAACCCTACAATGGCCGCTAGCGTACAAACGGATAGATGCTCGCTAAATGCTTTGGCTATCGTGCTTTAGTGTGAGACGACGTGCGTGGTTCCGCGGCACTTCCGGGTCGTGCCACGATCGCAATGGGTTATTCCGCGACGTTGCAGGATGCGGCAACTGCTACCGCTTTCTGACGCAAGTCGCTGCAATGTAGACGTTTCCCGCTCGCGTCAAATTGCCACCCGCCGCGGCGCACCAAAATGAGATTCGTTTCCCGATTCGAGGACGTAAGTCGCCACGCTACAATGACTTTCCACAGCGTAAGATGTGAAACGGTTCGAAAATCGTTTACTGGGCGGTCGCTAGTTCCATGTCGATTGCATCCCAACTTGAGACGACGGGAAAAGCGTCGCGAACGGCGGCACTTCCCAATCCGGATAGTCGCACCGTTCTTATCAGCCTGAATCCGCGCGCGGGTTCACGATCGTGTCACGATCGCGTACAGGAGATTGGCGATACGTTGAGCCGAGCCGGATTCGACGTGCGCATGACGCCCGACCTCGGCGAGTTGTCGGCCCTGGCCGTCGAAGGATTGGATTCCGGCGCCCTGCGGGCCGTCATCGCCGTTGGCGGCGACGGCACGGCTTCGGTCGTGCGAAATCACGTGCCGCTGTGCGTGCCCATGCTGCCCGTGCCGATGGGGACCGAAAATTTGCTCGGCCAACACGTCAGCCAGGCCATTCATCCCGAGGAAGTCTGCCGAACGGTTTCGGAAGGGGTGATCGTCGGTCTCGACCTGGGCAGCGCGAACGGCAAACATTTTCTGCTCATGGTCAGTGCGGGCTTCGATGCCGAGGTAATTCGCACATTGCACGAGAATCGCCGCGGGAACATCACGCGGCGATCGTATTTTCTGCCGACCCTGCGAGCGATCAGGAGTTACGGATATCCGCAAATGCGGCTATATTCTGACGAAGCTGGTGTGGCGAGCGAGCCGCACCACTGTCGTTGGCTGTTTGGATTTAACCTGCCTTTGTACGCGCTGGGCTTGCCGATCGCACCCGACGCGCTGGCCACCGATGGAAAGCTGGACGTGTGTGCGTTCGCGCACGGCACTGCATGGAGCGTGCTGCGATATTTTTGGCACGTGCGGCGTCGCGCCCATTTGGGATTGGCCGACACCGCCATGTTTCGCAGCCGGCGTTTTCGTTTGGAGGCGCTGGACTCGCCGAACATCGCGTACCAGTTGGACGGCGATTATGGCGGTACGCTGCCGGTGGACGTCGAAGTGTTGCCAGGCGACCTGCGGTTGTTGGTCTCTCGCGAGGCAGCGAAGCGGTTAGGATTCGCACTGCCGGCGTAGGTTAGGCTTGCCAGCCTGACCCCTAGCGTCAGCTACTGGATAGGATAAGCGTCAGCCTGGAAAGGTTAACGTACGCATCATGCTGAACAATCCCGCAAACATCGGTCCATATCGTTGCGGCAGCGGCGAGAAGCTGCTCGTTATCGCGGGGCCGTGCGTCATCGAGAACGAATCGCTCACGCTTTCGATCGCTCAGCGACTGGTAGAGATCACGCGCGATTTGCCCGTGCAGATCGTGTTCAAAGCGTCGTTCGACAAGGCCAACCGTACGAGCCTTGACTCCTACCGCGGCGCGGGAATGGACGAAGGGCTACGCGTGTTACGCCGGGTCGGCGAGGCTACGGGGCTGCCGGTGACCACCGATATTCACGAATCGCACCAGGCGGCCACCGCGGCTGAAGTGTGCGCGCTGTTGCAGATTCCCGCTTTCCTCTCACGTCAGACCGATCTTCTAACCGCCGCCGCGCGCACGGGCCGGGCAATTCACGTGAAGAAGGCCCAATTTATGGCGCCGGGCGACATGCGGCACGTCGTGAACAAGCTGTCCGCGGCCGGTTGTCGCGATGTCATTCTGGGCGAGCGCGGCACATTTTTTGGCTACGGCCGGTTGGTGAACGACATGCGGGCCATCCCCCAGATGCAGGCGTTCGGTGTGCCCGTCATCTTCGACGCCACGCACAGCGTGCAGGAGCCAGGCGGGCTGGGTACCGCCACGGGCGGCAATCGAGCCATGGTGGAACCGCTGGCCCGCGCGGCGATGGCTCTCGGTGTCGACGGCCTGTTCTGCGAAACCCATCCCGATCCGGATAAGTCGCCGAGCGACGGCCCGAATATGGTCCCGCTCGACGAATTCGGGCCGATGCTGCGCCGGCTGCTGGAGATTCGCGCCGTCGTCGCCCAAGTTAATCGTGCCGAGTTAACAGTCGGCGGAGCGAAGAGTTGAGCGATAAGAATTTCGGATTTCGGATTTCGGATTGCGGATTGGGGATTGATGCGCGGTCAATCCGCAATCCGCAATCCGCAATCCGCAATTTCCGACCGTTGTTCATGCTCGGCACTTGGTTGATCGCCGCGGCATCGGTCGCTCTACTTCCCGGCTGCCGCGAGCCCGTAGCGACGCAGGACACGCGCGCTCAACAAGCGATCCTGCAACGGGCCGATCGCGGCGAAGCGCTGATCGACGCGGCAACGGCTCAGCTCGCCGACTTGCCGTCGGCGGTCGATACCGAGCTCCGTGCGCCCACGGTCATTCTCGATTCGACCAAGAGCGTCAACCGTCAGGACGTGCTGGCCATCGCGGCCGCCAATCCAAACGTGCCCGGCAACCCGATCAACATCGTCGGCGTGACGACCCAGAACGCCCGGTTCAAAGGTCTCGGTGTGCGGTCGGGCGACATCTTGAAGTACTACATCGTGGAAGATGAAACCGTCGACGAGGAACGCCGGCTGTCCGGGCTTGCGCGCCAGCTCGCCAAGGAGTTGACCATCGCGCAGGTGATCGATGACAACGCACTTTTGGTTGAAGGCAGCCTCCCAGAACAGGTGCCGATCCCGGCCAAGATCGAAATTTGGCGCAACCTCGACGACCGCCTCATTGAAATCAATGAAAAGCTCGTGCGATACGCGGAGCGCCGTCTGCCGCCCGTCGGTTGGGAGCCGAGTGCCGATGAGCAAGTGCTCACTCAAGTGGTCGCCTGGCTCAACCAATGGCTGCGGCAAAGCGAGCCGAAAACCGATTGGAAGCGCGACCCACTGCTCAATTCGCTTGACCCGCAATTGCTGTCCGACGAGCAGCTCAAGCCATACCTTTCGACTGAAGCGCTCGCCGCGGTAGTTTTCGAGCCCTACGACGGCCGGCTGATTCAGGAAGCCGTGTGGCTCCGCGACATTTCCCGTTGGGCGCAGGGCGACAATTTTAACGACCTGGCCCGGGCCATTGCGTTGTTTGACTGGGTCGTGCGAAACATCCAGCTCGAAACGGATGAAGGAGCGGCGCCGCATCGACCGTGGCGCGTTCTGGTCGATGGCCGCGGCACGGCCGAGGAGCGCGCGTGGGTGTTTGCGCTGTTGTGCCGCCAGCAAGCGCTCGATGTCGTGATGCTGGAGCTGCCGGCAGCAGTAGGTAAGACGGAAGAGAGCAATGCGGAAGCCCAACAAGCTTCTGGCCCTCCGCCCTCCGCCCTCCGCCCTCCGTCATTCTGGCTTCCCGCTCTCATGCTCAACGGCCAACTTTATCTGTTCGACACCCGCCTCGGCCTGCCCATTCCCGGCCCCGGCGGCGAAGGCGTCGCGACGCTCGCCGAGGTGCAACAAGACGACGCGCTTTTGCGACAGCTTGACTTGGACGATGCGCGGTATCCCGTGACGTCCGACGCGGCGAAGAAAGTGGTTGTGGGCATCGTGGCTTCGCCCTTCGATCTGTCGCGGCGAGCACGGCAACTCGAATCGAAACTCACGGGCGACGACCATCTGGTCTTGACGGTCGTGCCCAGCGACGTGGCGAAGCAATTGAAATCGATTCAAGGCGTAAGTGGAGTTGCGCTGTGGGACACGCCGTTTCGCACGCTCCTCAATCAATTGACGCTCGGTAGACCGGCCCGTCATCGTGAAGCATTAGCATTCGAGCCGTTCGCCGTGCGGCCGCTACTGTGGAAAGCCCGAATGCGTCACTTCCAAGGTCGGCAAGAGACCGACAACAAATCGCAGGATGACGCAATCGACGATCACCGCGAAGCGGCCCAGCTTTACACGAGCAAATCCGTTCGGCCGACGGACGCCAAAATCGCCCGCGTGTCTTCCGCCGAGGAACGCCGCGTCAATTCCACGGCCAAGCTCGACGCCACCTATTGGATCGGTCTGCTGTCGTTCGACGAAGGTAAATACGAAGTGGCCGCCGATTGGCTCAGTCGCCCGCAATTGAGTGAGGACGATTCGCCATGGTCGTCCGGCGCACGCTACAACCTGGCGCGGACGCTCGAAGTACAAAACAAATTCAACGAGGCGATCAAGCTGCTCGAGGAGGACACTTCGCCCCAACGACACGGCAACCGCCTGCGGGCGCGGACACTCAAAGCGCGGGCGGCAGCGGAGAAGCAGAAGGAGAGCGAGTGAGCCAGTCGAATTGCGGATTTCGGATTGCGGATTGTTTGAAATTAATCCGCAATCCGAAATCCGCAATCCGAAATCCCACACCTGATGCTCTCCTTCCTTCGCCAGCGCTGGTTCCTCATCGTTCTCATCGCCACTCTGGTTGCCGGCATCGCCTGGCCGGGTGCGATGCGGCCGGTCGTTGACCGCATGTCGGGCGACGCGATTCTCGCCATCGTCACGTTCATCATGGCCCTGCCGCTGGAAACCGGCGTGTTGTGGCGGGCGGTGCGCCGACCGGGGCCAGCCTGGCTGGGCGCCGTTCTGAACAGTGGAATTGCGCCGCCACTGGGCTGGCTCGCCAGCCTCTTGTTGCCGTCGGAACTGGCGGTTGGGTTGGTTCTGGCCGCCACCGTGCCGACTACCTTGGCTTCGGCAGCTGTTTGGACGCGTCGCGCCGGCGGCAACGATGCCGTCGCGTTCCTCGTTACGATGATCACCAACCTGGGCTGCTTCTTGGTCATTCCAGCTTGGCTCACTTTGTTAATCGGAATTCGGGCCGAAGTCGACTTTGGCAAGATCGTGCTCGGTTTGATCCTGCTGGTTGTACTGCCGATCATCGTGGCTCAACTGCTGCGTCAGTGGCCGCCGGTTGGCGCAGCCGCCACCCGGCACAAGCCGCTGCTGAGCGGCATCGCGCAAATAGGTGTGCTCTCGATGGTGCTCGTCGGCGCGGTCATGTGCGGCGATCGGCTTGCGGCGGTCGACGGCAATTCGATCGTTTCCGTGCCCAACGTCGCCATTCTTCTGTCCAGCGTGATCGCGTTGCACGTGGTGCTCGTCGCGCTGGGTTTCACCTTCTCGCGACTGCTCTCGATCGCTCCCGCCGACGCCATCGCCGTCGCTTTCGCCGGCAGCCAGAAGACGCTCATGGTGGGCACTTACCTGGCCATGGTGGTCGGTCCTCTGGCAATCTTGCCGATGGTCGCTTACCATGCGGCACAGCTTGTGATCGATACGCTGATTGCCGACTGGCTGCGGCAACGCGACGATGTGAATGGCTTGGATCCCGAGCTGTAGCTGATTCTAAACTGTCATCCTGAGCGCAGCGAAGGATCTACCGTGATGGCGCGACAGATTCTTCGCTTCGCTCAGAATGGCAACACTCCTCTGTAAAGTCTGCAGAATCAATTACAATGACGCTTCGCACGTTGTCCACGTTGGGCGGCTTAGCTCTGGCCGGCGTGGCGTATTGGCTCACATGGCGAATTGGTCTCTCATCCGCTCAATCTTGGACCGCCGCCGTCACCGTGCTGTGCACCGCCTGGTGGGTGTCGGAGGCGCTGCCCTCGGCCGCCACCGCGATGGTGCCGCTCGTCGTCTTTCCATTCGCGGGCGTGTTGAAAGAGCGCGAAGTCGCCGCCGCCTACGGCGACCCGGTCATCCTGCTGTTCATGGGCGCGTTCATGGTTTCCAAGGCGGTCGAGCATTGGGGCGCGCATCGCCGCCTCGCCCATGCCATGATGGCTCGGATCGGCAGCACGAGCGGGCCCCGAATCTTGCTGGCGCTCATGCTGACCACCACGCTGTGCAGCTTTTGGATCAACAACACGGCCATCGCCCTGATGATGCTGCCCGTGGCACTGGCGGCGTTAGAACACGACAAATCGGGCAAGCTCGCTGTGCCACTGCTGCTGGGCGTCGGCTATTGTGCGAGCATCGGTGGCATTGCCACGCCGATCGGCACGGCGCCCAACGGCGTTTTCCAGTTCAATTACAAAGAGATCACCGGCCACACGATACCGTTTCACCAATGGATCATTGTGGGCACCATCGCCGCGATGCTCATGATGGGAGCGGCGTGGGTCGTGCTTTCGTGGAGCATTCGCGGCATATCGTCGATTCACATTCAATCTACCGATCAATGGACGCCTGCACAAATTCGCACGCTGGTTGTCTTTGGCCTGGCGGCGCTGGCCTGGATCACGCGCGAAGTCCCCTTCGGCGGTTGGTCTCGTTGGCTGCCGCAAATCGATGGCCACGCGGCAGTCGGCGACATGACCGTGGCCGTGACCGCCGCGCTCATTCTGTTTTTACTACCCAGCGGTGAGAAGGATGGCAGCCGACTGCTGGATTGGAAGACCGCCGTCACGATTCCCTGGGGCGTGCTCATCCTCTTCGGCGGCGGCATCGCCATCGCCGCGGCATTTGAATCGTCCGGTCTCTCGCAGGTCATCGGCAGGACCGTCACCGGAATTCAAGATTGGCCCACCATCGCATTGATCGCCGTGTTGTGCCTCGTCACGACATTTCTCTCCGAAGTGACCAGCAACACGGCCACGGCCAACATCCTCATGCCAATCCTGGGCGCCGCCGCCGTCACAAATGGCATGGACCCGGCGCTTCTCATGTTCCCCGCCACGCTGGCCAATAGTCTGGCCTTCATGATGCCCGTGGGCACGCCGCCCAATGCCATCGTGTACGGCACCGGCAAAGTGCGAATCATTGACATGGTACGCTACGGCTTCGTGCTGAATCTCATCGGCGTGGTGATTGTAACGCTCGTGTGTTGGCTGCTTCTGCCGCTGGTTTTCGGCGTCGGTACAACAATCGGATAGCGTCGATGGTTGATTGGTTCCAGATCGCGTATAATATCAATCATCGCCGCCTATGAGAAAGGGCATTATGAGAACCATCGGAGTTAGCGAGATGGGTCGCGTAACGGTTGAAGTTCCGTTAGCTAATTATTGGGACGTGCAACGTGCGCGACGTGGCGAGCTGAATCCGGACGAAGTACGTCGAACGTTGGTGTCGGGCATCGTCGATTCAGGCGCCGCTCGACTCGTTCTTCCCCCAAGCGTTGTTCAAGAACTGGAATTACGCCAAGAGGGCGAGACCGGCGTCCGTTACGCCGATTACCGAACGACGCGACGGCCGATCGTGGGAGATGTTTGGCTGGAACTCTGCGGCCGCGGTTCGGTTTTCAGCGCGATTGTCGAACCGGATCGCCAGGATGCACTCATCGGCGCAATTGTTCTTGAGGAGCTCGACCTGATTGTCGACTGCACGCGAAATGAGGTTCGGCGACGTGATCCGGATCGGATTATCTCGGAAATCGAGTAGCCGTAGTGCCTGACACTAACTAACAGAGCCACGCCAAGGCACGGGTTACGATTCGTTGCGATTCCCATCGCACTCGGTTAGAACTTGTTAATAAGCAATCTTTAAACGATGGAATACGCCAGAATGATATTACGAAAGTATGTCGGAATTTTTATCGTGCTTTTTCTCGCGGGACCAGCCTCTGCTGTGCCCGTAACTTTGACAGCCAACCAGGTACTCCGAGTTGATTTCCAAATCAACGGGCCATTTTCGCAAACACCTGACGTGTTTTGGCTGGGCTTCGGACCGGATTCTCCAATCGCCAATGCAATCGGTTCCCACCATGCGTCGCTCTATCATGGTTCCACCTTGATTGGGGAATACGTTTCGTCGCTGGCTGGCGATATTGTGGGCGCGATAGGATTACATCCAGCCGGCGCTTGGAGGTCGGCGGACAGCTTGTTTACTTTTGGTTCGGTGACGACTGTCGATTTCGGGACGCTCTTTGAAAGCAATGAAGCTGGACACGTCGAATTCTCCATCGAGTTGGGAGATCTGACGTTTGATACGGAAGACATTCAACTGGTTCACGCGATTGCGACGGATTTTGCGTCCTCGTTCACTGTACAACCATTACCTACAATTACGTCAATTAGTGTTGTTCCTGAGCCGGGCATCATGGCAAACCTAGTTATTGCTATGCTCGTTAGTACCGCCGGGCGAACGCCACGAGTGCGCTAATACGACCATGCATTTCACGGGCCTTGTCGCCGTCGGCGTCGTTCGATATGATGGTCCAACCGAATACAGGACCGCGAACCATGAAAGACGGCGTTCATCCCGAATACTATGTGACCCAGGTCTCCTGCGGCTGCGGCAACAAGTTCACCACGCGCAGCACGCGCAAGGAGCTGAAGGTCGATATCTGCAACGTTTGCCATCCCTTCTACACGGGCAAGCTGAAGTTCGTCGACACGGCCGG
>JAKEIB010000004.1 GCA_022614705.1 Planctomycetota bacterium
AAGTTCACCACGCGCAGCACGCGCAAGGAGCTGAAGGTCGATATCTGCAACGTTTGCCATCCCTTCTACACGGGCAAGCTGAAGTTCGTCGACACGGCCGGGCGGATCGAGAAGTTCAAGAACAAGTTCGCCGCCGCCGGTTATGCCAGCCTCAAGCGCGGCAAGAAGGAAAAGTAGGTCAGGCTGTGCCTGACATCTTGCGTTTTTCGGTCGTCAGGCACAGCCTGACCTACGCGGGCTAACGTACGTTCCTGCGACCCGTTGGGGTCGCGGCTATGCGCCAGCGTAGCCGCCTTCGCCTGTTCTGAGTAGAATTTTTGCCTACCGCTATGCGCGAATTACTCGATCAAAAACTGGCCCGGTTCGAGCAGCTCGAAAGCGATCTTATCAATCCCGAGGTGCTGGCCAATCCGGCCCGCATCACGGCCGTCGCCCGCGAGCACGGATCGCTCGGTAAGCTCGCCAAGAAGTATCGCAAGTTCAAACAGATCACCGGCCAGATCGCCGAAGCGCAGCAGATGATCGATGGCGATGATGCCGACATGCGCGAACTGGCCGAGGCGGAGTTGCCCGAGCTTCGCGCGGAACGCGAGACGCTGTGGAGCGAGCTTTTGGATCTGACAGTTGGCGGCGAAGACGCCAACCGCTCGCGGCTGATCATGGAAATTCGCGCCGGCACGGGCGGCGACGAAGCCGCGCTGTTCGCCCGCGACTTGTACGAAATGTACCGCCGCCACGGCGACATGAAGGGTTGGAAGACCGAGATCCTCAGCCATCACGCCACGGAGCTTGGCGGCTTCAAAGACATCGTGCTGGCGATCGAAGGGGAGGGCAGTTACCGCGAGCTGCAATACGAAAGCGGCGGGCATCGCGTGCAACGTGTGCCGGATACCGAAACTCAAGGGCGCATTCACACGTCGGCCGCTACCGTCGCCGTGCTGCCGGAGCCCGAAGAAGTCGAAGTCGACCTGAAGCCAGTCGACTACCGACTCGACACATTTTGCGCGAGCGGCCCCGGTGGCCAGCACGTCAACAAGACGGCCTCCGCAGTGCGGCTGACCCACTTCGAGACGGGCATCGTCGTGCAATGCCAGGACGAAAAGAGCCAGCTCAAAAACAAGACTAAAGCGCTGCGCGAGTTGGCCGCCCGCATCTACGATTTCAAGCTGCAGAAAGAGCAGGCCAAGCGAGCGGCGGAACGCAAAAGCCTCGTCGGCTCGGGCGACCGCAGCGAGCGGATTCGCACCTATAACTTCCCGCAAAACCGTGTCACCGATCACCGCATCGGCCTCACCATGCACAACCTCGACCAGGTTATCGCCGGCAACCTCCAACCGGTCACCGACGCCCTGATCGACTACGACCGCCAACAACTCCGCGACCAAATGGGCGGGCTGGACTGAGAAGCAGGGAGCATGGAGCAGGGAGCTAAGAGTTGCTTCTTACTCCGTGCTCCTCGCTCCGTGCTCCCTGCTTTCACCATGACGCAGCCCGAAGAACCCTGGACGATCGGCCGCCTGCTCACATGGACCATTGACTACCTCGGAAAGCACGGCGCCGAAAATCCGCGCTTAGACGCCGAGGTGCTCTTAGCCGAAGCACGCGGCTGCCGGCGGATCGATCTTTATGCCGCATACGGCGAGACCGCCGACGAAAAAACTCGCACCGCCTTCCGCGAACTGGTCCGTCGCCGCGCAGCCGGCACTCCGGTGGCCTACCTCGTCGGCCGGCGCGAGTTCTATTCGCTTGAGTTCGAGGTCACGCCCGACGTACTCATCCCGCGGCCGGAGACCGAGCATGTCGTCATCGCGCTGCTCGACCACGTGAAGCAACGGCCGACGAGTGACACGAGTCTGGAAATCGCCGACGTCGGCACCGGTAGCGGCGTATTGGCCGTGTGTGCGGCCAAGTATGTGCCCACTTCGCGCGTGACCGCTATCGACATCAGCCCGGCGGCGCTCGCCGTCGCACGGCGAAATGCGGCGCGGCATGGAGTCGCGGAGCGGATCGAATTCATCGAAAGCAATCTCTTCGCCAGCGTGCCGGCAAATCGCCAGTTTGATTACATCGTCAGCAACCCGCCGTACGTTTCCACGGCGGAGATGGCCCAATTGGCGGTAGACGTCCGCAACCACGAGCCGAAAATCGCCCTTCACGCCGGCGACCGCGGCACGGACGTCATTGCGCCGCTAATCGAACAAGCGACGACGCGTCTTAGGTCCGGCGGCGCTTTGCTGATCGAAGTCAGCCCAATGATCGCGCCCGAGGTTGAGCAAGTGATTCGCAGTACATCGGGTCTGAAACTCGAACCAACAGTTCGCGACTTAGCCGGCCACGCGCGTGTCGTGCAAGCCACAAAGTAGCAGGCACCGGGCACCCGCCGCGGCGGGTCGGTGTGCCGTAGCCTTTCAGCTTGCGGCGCGTTTTCTGATTCTGCTACGGCACACGGAGTGTGCCTGCTACATTCCGCCGCGATAGAACCCCTGCGCCATGGCGTTGCGCTTCGTCGTCACCGGTCCGTCGGTCGTGTCTTCCTTGAGCGTGCAAACGAGCATGTTCATCTTGGCGTCCAGATCGTCCGCGTAGTGGACGATGAGCGCTTCGGATGTCATCGGCGGTTTCGGCGCGCCCCATTCGGCCAGCCGTTGGTGCGATACGATCACGTGCTCCAGCCGCAGTAGAATTTCCGCATCGATCGACCGTCCCGCGGCCATTTCGCGCACAATGTCGCGGCCCTGCAGCACGTGGCCAATGAGACAGCCGGCGGCCGTGTAGTCGGCGCCGGCCGCGGTCGTCGCCAGTTCGCGAAGCTTGCCGATGTCGTGCAGTACGGCGCCCGCCACGACGACGTCCCTGTTGAGCGGCGGGTCCAGGTCGTTGTAGAGATCGGAGTACTTTTCGGCTAGGTGACAACACGTGCGAGTGACGTTGAGCACGTGTTCCAGATAGCCACTGACAAAAGCGTGATGGTTCTTCTTCGCCGCCGGCCAAACGAGCAATTGCTCGCGGTTTTGCTCCAGTATGTCGGCAACCAGCTCGCGCAGCGGGACATTTTCGATCCGCGACTCGACAATGTTCATCAACTCGGCAAACATCTCAACCGGGTCGAACCGCGACGTGGGCTGGCACATCATCGGGTCGAAACCTTCCGCGCGATCGGCGTCTTCAACAGGCCGAATCTTCTTGATCTCAAGTTGCGGCCCGTAGTTCGATTGCCGCAGCACGGCACGCAACTTGTAAAACTGCCCGGTCGCCCACTCCGACCGGCACGGCTCGGCAAGCGCCGAATCCGACCATATTGGGAAACCAACCTCGCGTTTGGCGTCGCGAAACGTGACGCGGTAATATGGCTTGCCGTCGCGCGTCGTCAGCTCCTGCTTTTCGGCGAGCAGCGCAAAAAAATCGGCCTCCTGGCCCTCATTCATTTCGCAAAGCGGCAGCGTAAGCACAACCATGGAAAGTCCCCCATCGAGAAGCATAAGCAGATAAGACCCGCCGCGCATTGTAAGGGGCGATGGCGCATAACGAAAGCCGCCCCCTATCCCGAAGGGATTGCATAATTCAGCCCAAGGGTTGTTCGCATCAGCGAACTACCCTGGGTACAGAGTTCATGGCGTACAACTACCCCGCAGGGGTTGCATACGCTTCTGCAACCCCTTTCAGGGTTGCCGTCTTGCAATGGTATTTGTTCCCAGGGTAGCGGCTGCGCCGCAACCCTTGGGCTGAAATATCGAATCCCTTCAGGATTCATTTACACCGGCGTCCGCTCCGCCGCGAGTTGGTTGATCATTGTTTGGAGTTGTCTACGAATCTCGGCCATGACGGGGTCGCCGAGCTCGTCGCGCGTGCGTTGCGTGCCCACAGGGATCGCCTCGCCTACCTGGATTACCGTGTGAAACGGCTCGTTCTTACGCATGTGGTCGGTGAAGTCCTCTTCGAATCGCTCCACGGTCTCGACGACTCGTTCCGGCAGGTTCTTCTCCCGCAGAATGTAATCCCTCGGGTAGTGCGACAACTGCTGCGCATAGTACGCGTCAGCCAAATCGCGCCAGCGGCGGGCGCGCTCTTCAGCAGTGACACGACCGGCCGCCATGTCGGGCAGAATGGCCGTGCGAATTCGCTTGACCCGGGCGATCGCGCTGCCCGACGTGTCGCTGATCTTCCAATCGGACTCCAGTTTTTCAAGCAAATACTGCACGAGGTTTTCGGCGCGCTCATACAGGTTGCCGCTGCGCGCCTCGCCTAGCGATTCGACTTCGCGAAGCGTCAGCAGCGCCTGCCCCAGTTTGCCGATTCGATCGACGACCGACAGATGCTTCTGCGGCTGCCACGACAATCGCCGCTCCAAGTGCTCCAGCACCGGTTCGAGCGTTTTGGCGACGTCGCCTTGATACGCGTAGCGGATGGCGACCGGATGAATGACGACTCCGCCCGGCCGGTCGAGTTTTTTCAGCCGCTTGGCCGCCTGCCGCGCGATGAACGACGGCCCCTCCATCATTTCTTCGATGAGATCGTTGTGCCGCGTGATCGCGCCTTCGGGAAACATGATCAGCGGCCGCTGGCGGGCGACGAGGATGTCGATCGCCGTGTCGATCGCCTGCCGATCGTTGCCCTCGCGGAGCACGCTGAACGCGCCCATGCGGCGCGTCATGAACCGTTGAAATCGGCTCTGCTTGAACACGTGCCAACTGGCCATCGCAAACAAGTGGCAGTCGGCTTCCATGCCGAGAATGCCGAGCACCACCGGGTCGCCCAGTCGGCAATGATTCGGCGTGAGCATGATGCTGTGCCCGGCCGCGAGTGACGCGCGAAGCCGCTCCACGTGGCGACACTCGATCGAGTGGATGCCGAACGCCGTTCGCAGATAGCGGCGCAAATAGAAGCGCAGGAGCCACGGCCACCAGTCGGAATAGACAGGCGGAACGAATTCGTACGGTTCGTCGATGACAACCCTTTGCATGGCGGGCCCCGAGCGCAAGGTTTCCCTAACAGGAATCTTCGTCACCGGCGGCGATAGCATACCGAACGCCGC
>JAKEIB010000218.1 GCA_022614705.1 Planctomycetota bacterium
CCGCGCAGAAATAGTTGAACGCGTCATGCACGGATACGAGGGCGCGCTGTTCGGGGGGGATCGTTGCCAATTGCTCGCGGCAATACGCGTCGGCCTCTTCGAGCTGTTTGAGATATGTTTCGGAATTCTTTACGTAAACTTCGCGATGCGACGGATCGTTTTCGCCGAGCACCTTGGCGACGTACTTCACGCACTCCGCCCAAAGTTTGGGATCATGCCACACGTGAGGATCGTAGTAACCCTCGAACTCGGGCGGCTTGCGCAGTTTCGGATTGTTCGCATCGACGAGCGATTGAGTCACCGCGAACGTTGGTTTGCGCTCGGCCAGCCGCTCGAACATGTCGGCCATGCGGCCTTCGAGATGCATGCCGTTGTAAAAGATTATGTCGGCGTCGTTGAGGCGCTCGACGTCCGCAGCGACCGCGCGGTAGAGATGCGGGTCGACGCCCGGGCCCATCAGGCCGATCACGTTGAGGCGCGCGCCGCCAATGTTGCGAAGAATATCGGCGACCGGGCCGGTGGTGCACACGACATCGATCGTGTCTTTTTCGGTCTTTGGTTTGCTGGTGCAACCTGTGACTAAACTGAGACCCAAGACAAGGACGCAAGCACAGAATGATAGTTGACGTAACATGAGATACTATTTGGGGTTAATGGGGTAACGCGACACGATTCCCACCTTCCGCGTCGGCCTGTACATACCGAGCGGTGGGGGACTTTTTGACTAATCAAAATTCTTGCCTGATCGGGTCGGTGTGTCAAGATTGACCGGCTGGAGGGAGTCAGCGGCCGCCAGATTTGTCGCGCGCGGAGGCTGGTTTCGGCGATGCGATCCGCATATCGCCAACGTCGCGCGCCGGCGACCGTCGCATGCTGCACTTGATGAACGTAAGTCGTTACGCCGTCACAAGAAAATTTGACGGCCGTGTTGGCACGCGGTACAGTTACATGGCCGATTCTTGGGCATGGCTCTACATTGCACGAAGGTGCGGCGTCCGATGGGCGTAAGCTACTTCAAACGCTTCCGGATGGAGTTGGACGTGCGCGGAAAGCGGTTCGTGCCGCTGTTCGTGCCGAGCGGTTATCGGCTGCTGCCGTGGGAACCGGAGCTGCTGCCCGAGCACGCGTTGGCGAAGTTTTATAGCTTCCGCCACGAGATCGACGCGGACATATTTAGCTGCCTGGCCGAGCTCGAAGGCTGCCAGCGGTTGATGCAGGAAATCTCTCTGAAGGACGGATTCTTGCCCGAAGCGACGTGGCTGGCCGCGTACTCGCACAACGGCGAAGTCGAATATTGTGGAACGATTCAAGGCATTCGCGTCACGAACAAGTACGGCGCGATTCAGAACGTCGGAATCACGCCCGCGCATCGCGGCCGCGGCGTCGGCACGGCGCTGATCGCCGCCGCGTTGGCCGGGTTTCAGCAGGTTGGTTTGACGCATGCGTACCTCGAAGTGACCGTGCAGAATGACTCGGCCGTGCGGCTCTACAAGCGGCTGGGCTTCCGCCGCACGAAGACGCTATTCAAGGCGGTGGAACTCGCCTATTCTTGAGGCAACACAGGCGAGATTGAAAGGCGCACTTGCAAGATCATGAAGCGGTGCTCGGCGCTAGGAGTGTGAATATAATGAACTCGTGTCGTTGAGCTTTATTGCGAGCCACCTGGCATGCACAGTATCGAGTTTACGCCAGAGGCCCTCGACGATCTCGCGTGGCTCCGAAGATTCGATCAGGCACGCGTAATGTCGGAGTTGGAAAGTCAACTTATCCACGACGCCACGGTCGAGTCGCGAAACCGAAAGCGGTTACGACCGAATAAGCTATCGGAGTCGGTGCTGCGGGTGGATAGGTTCCGCGTTTACTACGATGCCTTTTCAGAAAGTGGGATTGTCAGGGTAGTCGCCATTGGCGAGAAAAAAGGCAGCAAGCTGTTCATTCGCGGGGAAGAATACGAATTATGAAGACCATTGATATCGCAAACACAACGGGTGATGTGGCCCGTTTATTGGACGAAGCGCGGGAGAATGATTTGGTGGTTCGCCTTTCCGATGGCAGCGAATTTCTGTTGATTGCGCTTGATGAATTCGACCAGGAAGTCGCTAAGAGCAGACAGAATTCGCGATTAATGGCCTTGTTGGAAGCGCGAGCTTCGCAAACGACCACCTTTCCCTTGGATGAAGTGAAGCGACGATTGCAATTGTAGGCATGTCAATGTCGGAATCGGACGTTCACAGATCTTTGTCGACCACATAAGCGCGTGTCCAATACTATACTTTCACACACTCTGGCCAACGGCATGGTGCTGATCGGCGAGCCGATCGCGTCGGTGGAGTCGGCGGCGTTTACGTTTCTGTTGCCGGCCGGGTGTTGTTACGATCCGTCGGGCGGCGCGGGTCTGGCAACGTTGACCAATGAGATGATGGTCCGCGGCGCCGGGCCGCGCGATAGCCGGACGTGGGTTTCGGATCTGGAAAACCTCGGCGTCGAGCGCGGCGAATCGGTGGGCGTCGCACAGGCCACGGTTCACGGCGCCACGTTGCGCGACAATCTGCCGGCCGCGCTCGGTTTGTTCGCCGACATGATTCGGCGGCCGCACTTGCCGGCCGATCAGCTCGACGCGGGCCGCAACACTTGTCTGCAGGAGCTGCGCGCGATCGACGACGAGCCGAGCCACAAGCTGATGATCGAACTGCGGCGGCGGCAGTACCCGGATCCGTGGGGCCGTTCCAGTCACGGCGAAGAGTCGTCGTTGCGCAAGGCGAAGATCGACGACGTGCGACGATTTCACGAGCAGCACTATCGGCCGAGCGGCACGATTCTGGCCGTCGCCGGGAACTTTGATTGGCAGCGCTTGTGCGATCTCGTGGAGCAGTTGTTCGGCGATTGGAAGCCGAACAACGTCACCGAACCGAGCGCGACGAACGGCCGGCCGGCGGGCAATCACATTCCGTTTCAGTCGAACCAGTCACACGTCGGCATCGCGTATCCGACGATTCCGTATAAGCATCCTGATTATTTTCAGGCGTGGGCCGCGGTGGGCGTGCTTTCGAGCGGCTCCAGCTCGCGGCTGTTCACGGAAGTTCGCGAGCGCCGCGGGTTGTGCTATACCGTGTACGCCTCGCTGCACACGCAGCGGGATCGGGCGAGCGTGTTGTGTTACGCGGGCACGACGGCCGAGCGGGCACAGGAGACGCTTGACGTTACATTGAGCGAATTGAAGCGGCTGGGCAGTGGCATCGAACAAAGCGAACTCGACCGGCTCAAAGCGCGGATCAAGAGTTCGCTTATCATGCAACAGGAATCGACCAGTGCGCGCAGTGGAGCCCTGGCGCGCGACTGGTACCATTTGGGCAAGGTGCGAACGCTCGACGAGGTTGGCGCAATGGTCGACGCGTTGTCGGCTGATAGCATCAACGCGTTTTTGCGGGCGAACCCGCCGCGGGACTTGTTGGTCGTCACATTGGGGCCGGAGGCGTTGAAGATACCAAAGTTGAATTGATGCGAGCCGGGGCGTCCTCGCCCCCGAGAGCTACGACAGCCCTATTCGGGGGCGAGGACGCCCCGGCTCGCTCAGAAGCAGTAAACGGAGATTTAGCGTTGGAATTTCGTAATCATCGCCTGGAGAACGGGCTGGAGATCATCGCCGAGACGAACGACGATGCGCACTCGACGAGCGTGGCGTTCATCGTGCGAACGGGTGCGCGCGATGAGTCGGATGATGTCGCTGGCGTGAGCCATTTTTTGGAGCACATGTGCTTCAAGGGCACGCCGCGGCGATCGGCGGATGACGTGAACCGCGAGTTCGACGAAATCGGCGCGCATTACAACGCGTTTACGAGCGAGGAGTGCACGGCTTATTACGCCTCGGTGCTGCCAGAATACCAGGAGCCGAGCGTCGATTTGCTGGCTGACATTTTGCGGCCGAGCCTGCGTCCGGATGATTTCGACATGGAAAAGAAGGTCATCCTGGAAGAAATCCAAATGTATCTCGATCAGCCGCCGTTCGGGATGGACGACCGGATCAAGCAACTGCATTTGAGTGGGCATCCGCTCGCGCGGAGCGTGCTGGGTACTTCGGCGAGCGTGGGCGGTCTGACGCCCGAGCGAATGCGCGACTATTTCACGTCACGCTATAGCGCGGACAACGTGTTTGTGGCAGCGGCCGGTAAGGTGGATTTCGACGCCCTTGTCGAGCAGGTGGCGGCGCGCTGCGGCGACTGGAAGCCGGCCGGGGCGCGACGCGACACGCCGCCGGCCGTTTCGCAGCCTCGGTTCGAGGTCGTGCATCGTCCGTCGGCCACGCAGGAATACGTGCTCGAGCTGGCCGACGCGCCGGCCTCGGAAGATGCGGATCGCTACGCCGCGAAGCTGCTGGCCACGATCGTGGGTGACGATTCGGGCAGCCGCATGTTTTGGGAATTGGTTGACAGCGGGCTGGCAGAAACGGCGAGTCTGGGGCACTACGAGTATTTGGGCGTCGGCATGTTTTACACATGGCTGGCGTGCGAACCCGAGCTTGTCGAGGAAAACCTAGCGCGGCTGCATGCAATTTATGAGCAAGTGGAAGCAGACGGCTTCAGCGAGGACGAATTGCGGCAAGCGAAGAACAAGGTTAAGTCCCGTGTGGTGCTGAGCAGTGAGCGGCCGCAAAGCCGGCTGTTCAATGTGGGCGGCAACTGGCTGCAGCGGCGCGAGTATCGCGCGGTGGCGGATGATTTGAAATCGCTCGACGACGTGTCGATCGCTGACCTACACGCGGTGCTCAGGAAGTTTCCGCTGAGTCGCTATACGACGATTACGGTAGGGCCGCGCGCGGATGTGCGGCGGCCGGGAAGCTAAAGCGCCAAGTCTCGCTAAGCCGCAAGCGATGGGTGAAGGTCTAACAACGTCGAACATCGAACGAGCGCGTTTAGGCGTTATTCTTGTCGATCATGGGTCGCGGCGCGACGAGAGCAATGAGATGCTGCTCGACGTCGTGCGGGATTTTCAGGCGGCCACCGGCTTCGCGATCGTCGAGCCGGCGCACATGGAGCTGGCGGAGCCGTCGATCGAAACGGCGTTTTCGCGTTGCGTGGCTCAAGGGGCGACGACCGTGGTCGTGTTTCCATACTTACTCTCGCCTGGCCGGCATTGGAATGAGGACATTCCGCGGCTAGCGGCGGCGGCTGCGCGACAGCACCCAGGCATTCGCTATCTCGTCACCGCGCCGTTCGGGCTGCACCCGCTGATGTCGGAGATCATGCGGCAGCGAATCGAGCATTGCCTGGCGCACACGCAGGGCGTCGCCGACGCATGCGAGCTGTGTGCTGGCACCGACCACTGCCAGCTTCGTGGCGGCGCGAGCAACTCGACTTGATCGTTGCGGTCGGCCTGGCCGATATAACCGACAGATGATCCGCCATCGCTACGCGCTCGCGGACTGTAGCCGGCCTCTGCGAGGCCGGAGTGCCAGCACTGACGAAGTCACAGGTCGCTAGCTAGGGATGCCATCATTGGGCCGGGGTCACAGTCCCCAACCACAGGCGTTTCTAAGGAAGGAATCCAATGTATCGATTTCCTCAAAGTATTGTGTTGCTGTTGTCCACCATCGCGCTAACGGCGCCCAATGCCCAAGCCGCCGCGCCGTTTGTGCCCGGAACCGGCGAGTTTTTGCGCGACTGCTGCGACGACTTCGAGAATCCCAATTGGAGCTACCGCTACAATCATCCCAAGAGCAGCCACGAGCAGGACGACAGGCAGCGCAGCCCGGGCGGCCGCTCGAACAACAACCTGTGGCACGAAGGCGGCAAGCGCGGCACGCCCGATTTGGTGAAGCGCGTCGACACGCCGCTGGGCGGCATCCCGGGGAGCACTGGGGCGTTGATGTTCGCCACGCGCAACTCGGGCATTCCGGGCCGCGTCGCCAACTCGCAGCAGCAGGACGATCTATTGATGCTTTTCGACCGCCGGCTTGGCCGCTCGATTCCGATCGCCTGGCAACCGAGCTGCACCGCTCGCGTCTATCTGCCGCCGTTCGAGGAGTGGGAGAACCGCACCGGCCCGCAGTTCGGCATGCGCTGCGACTGCACGGGCCGCAACCCGGACGGCAGCGTGGAAGCCTACTGGCCCGGCATGTTCCTGCTGTTCCAAAGCGAGACCAGCCGCAACGTCGAAACAGATTCGGCCAAGATTTCCGTGCGCGGCGATCGGCTCGGCCACGACATCCGTAAAATCGACATCGCCGAACCTGGCTGGTGGACGCTCGGCCTGTCGTTCACGTCCGACGGGCAAGTTCACTACTACGCCAGCGAGGGCATCGACGACCTGACGTCGGACGATTACGTCATGTCGAGCTTCCCGTACAGCATGCGCTGTATGACGTTCAACAACTTCTTCTTCAACGTGGCTAACTGGGAAAACGGTCGGAGCTGGTCAACGAAGTGGGTGATCGACGATCCGAAGATCTTCGTGCAGCCGCCGCCAGGACAGACGGCGGCGAATCTGTACCGCATCAAGAAGAAACCGCAAACGGCGAAGAAGCCACAGACGATGCGAAATCGCACGACCCGGCAACAGTCGCCAAATCAGCGGTCGGCGGCTAACTCGCGAGCGAATGCGTCGCGGTGACACGCGTTGTATCAGACACCGGGCACCCGCCGCGGCGGGTCGGTGTGCCGTAGCTGTTGTTCTGGCGAACGGCACACGGAGTGTGCCTGCTACTTTTCGGCGGCTACAATGCGACGATGGCCGCTGAGCGCTGGGAATTTTGGATCGACGTTGGTGGGACGTTCACCGACTGTTTGGTCAGGCTTCCTGACGGCTGGATTCGACGGCACAAGCTACTAAGTAGCGGCGTTACCAAGGGCCGCGTGGGCAACGGGTCGACGCGGTCGGAAATTGTTGATGGTGCGCGCCTCAACGATCCACCTGAATTCTGGACGGGCTGGGAGCTTTCGATCTTGGGCGATGATGGCCGCGAGATCGAGCGTACTGAAGTCGTCGGCTTCGATGTCGCGGCGAATCGCTTGCGTCTTCGCGGCCTTTCGCACTCCCCGGCCCCAAGCGCCGCCTATGAGCTGCGCTGCGGCCTGGAAGCGCCCGTCGTCGCTATTCGCTATTTGCTGGCGATTCCACTGGCGATCCCCGTGCCATCCATCTCGCTGCGCCTGGGCACTACTCGCGGCACGAACGCGCTCGTCACACGCAGTGGCGCACGTACCGCGCTCGTGACGACTCGCGGCTTCAGTGACGTGCTGGAAATCGGGTACCAGGCGCGGCCTCGGTTGTTTGATCTCACGATTCGTAAGCCACCGACACTGACAAGTGTCGTCGTAGAGGTCGAAGAGCGCCTGACGCATGATGGCACCGTGCTCGCTAAGCCGCAAGCGGCAACCGTGCGGCAGCAGTTGCAATCGCTTCGAGATGCGGGCATCGAATCGCTGGCCGTTTGTTTGCTTCATGCGGATCGGCACTGCGAGCACGAGCGGCTCGTGGAAAGTCTGGCTCGCGAGCTGGGCTTTCGCGAGATCAGTGTGTCGCATGCCGTCGCGCCGCTGCCGAAGCTGGTTTCGCGGGCCGACACGACGGTCGTCGATGCGTACCTCAATCCCGTGCTGCGTGAATACGTCGAACGGCTGCGCGCCGAGTTGCCTGGCACTCACTTGCGGTTGTTGACGTCGGCCGGTGGCCTCGTGGGCGGCGAGCACTTTTGCGGTAAGGACAGCATTCTTTCGGGGCCGGCAGGCGGCGTCGTGGGTTTCTCGCGCGTGGCGCAGGCGGCCGGTTTTGAGCGCGCAATCGGTTTCGACATGGGCGGCACGAGCACCGACGTATCGCGCTTCGACGGCCGATACGAACTTGAATATGAAACTCAAAAAGCGGGCGTGCGACTCGTGGCTCCCACGATGGCGATCGAAACGGTTGCGGCAGGCGGCGGGTCGATCTGTCGGTTCGACGGCGTGAAGTTCACCGTCGGACCGGAGAGCGCCGGGGCCGATCCGGGCCCCGCATGCTACGGGCGCGGCGGGCCGCTGACGGTGACGGATGTGAATTTTTACTTGGGGCGGATCGTGGCGGAGCGGTTTCCGTTTCCGCTGGATCACGCGGCGACGGAGCGACGCTTGGGAGAATTGGCCGCTGAAGCGGCCAGTCCGTCGGGGAAGGCATTGGGGTTGGATGAGGTTGCGGCGGGCTTGTTGCGGGTGGCGAATGCGAAGATGGCGGCGGCGATTCGGCTGGTGACGGTCGCGAAAGGGGCAAATCCGGCGGATTACGTGCTGGTGGCATTTGGTGGGGCGGCGGGACAACATGCATGTGCCATTGCACGCGAACTCGGGATTCGCCAGGTGCTCAATCATCCGGAAGCAGGTGTGCTGAGCGCGCTCGGCATCGGCTTGGCCGACGTGACTCGCCACCGCTCGCGCGGCATCGAGCGGCCGCTCAATGATGCATCGCTCGTGTTTGCCGGGCAACAGCTCGACGCGATGCAGCGCGAGGCGACCGAGGAGTTGCTCGACGAAGGCGTGTCCGCTGAGCGAATCACCGCATCGCGGTCGCTTGATTTGCGGTACCGCGGCATCGACAGCTATCTCACGATTACCTGGCCGGATGAAGACGATTTTGCGACGGCATTTGCGGCGGCGCATCGCAAATGTTACGGATACACGCACGACAATCGGCCGCTAGAAATTCTGGCGGCGCGGGTGGAGGTGGTGGGCCATGTCGCCGCCGAGTTGCCGCGAAGCGAACGAGCGGCGACGCGAACTCACACGTCGAAGCAAACTGTGAATGCCTACTTCGAGGTCGGCCGACGAGATGCGCCGCTGTTTGATCGCAGCGAACTCGTTGCTGGCGATCGCATCGAGGGGCCGGCGATTGTGACTGAGGACATTTCGACGACGGTGATTGAGGCGGGGTGGCGGGCGGAGGCGATGAGCGGCGGTGAAATGCTGTTGGCAGACGTGGATCACGAAGCGAAGCGAGCCGGGGCGTCCTCGCCCCCGAGAATAACGACTTTCCCACTCGGGGGCGAGGACGCCCCGGCTCGCTTCGAGAATCTAACTGCCGATCCCGTTCTTCTCGAAATCTTCAACAACCTGCTCGCAAGCGTTGCCGAGCAGATGGGAGTCACGCTACGCAATACTGCAAGCAGCGTGAACGTCAAGGAACGGCTCGATTTCAGCTGTGCGATCTTCACGGCCGATGGGCGGCTCGTGGCCAACGCGCCGCACGTGCCGGTGCACCTGGGGGCGATGGAAGAAACAGTGCGGCACACCATCGCCGCTAACCCCGACCTGCGGCCGGGCGACGTCATCGCCACGAACGATCCGTATGCGGGCGGCTCCCATCTTCCGGATATCACCATCATCACGCCTGTTCACGCCCCCTCCCCAAGTGGGGAGGGGTTAGGAGAGGGGGGCGAGCTGCTCTTTTTCACGGCCAGCCGCGCGCACCATGCGGAGATTGGCGGGATGGCGCCCGGATCGATGCCGCCGCTGTCGATCAATCTCGCCCAGGAGGGCGTGCTGATTCGCAATCTGAAGATCGTGGCCGAGGGAGAATCGCGATTCGATGCGCTCCGCGACGTGCTGCTGTCTGGGCCGTTTCCGACGCGCGACGTCGACACAAATCTCGCCGATGTCGCGGCACAAATTGCGGCCAACCGGCAGGGCGCGAACGATCTCCTGGTGCTGGTGGAGCGATTCTCGTGGCCCGTCGTTGAGCAATACATGAACCTCGTGCAGGACGCGGCCGAGCAGAAGGTGCGGATGGCACTCGCGCGGTTGCCGGTTGGCGAGCACAGCTTCACGGATTATATGGAAACGGCCGAAGGCAGCAGTGTGCCAATTTCAGTGAAGTGGACGATTCGCGAATGTAGTCCTCTCGCTCCGCGAGAGGGATTCGTTTCGCGGAGCGAAACGACCACACTGGCAACGATTGATTTCACTGGCACCGGGCCAGTCGTGGACGGCAATCTCAATGCGAACCGGGCGATTGTCACCGCGGCGGTGATTTACGTGCTGCGGCTGCTTGTGGACGAAGACATTCCGCTTAACCACGGCGTGTTGCGCCCAATTGAGATTGTGCTTCCGACGTGCCTGTTGAATCCCGAGCCGGGGGCGACGCCGGATACGTCGCCGGCGGTGGCGGGCGGCAACGTGGAAACGTCGCAGCGCGTGGTCGATGTGCTGCTCGGCGCGCTGGGTGTCGCCGGGGCTAGCCAGGGGACGATGAACAACGTGATCTTCGGCGACGCGACGTTTGGCTATTACGAAACGATCTGCGGCGGCAGCGGCGCGACGAGCGAGGGGCCCGGCGCGAGTGCGGTACAAGTTCACATGACCAACACGCGGCTCACCGATCCCGAGATTTTGGAGCGGCGCTACCCGGTGCGCGTGCGCGAGTTCTCGATCCGCCGCGGATCGGGCGGCGACGGCCGACACCGTGGCGGCAACGGCGTCGTGCGCCGGCTTGAGTTCCTGCAACCGTTGACGCTGTCGCTGTTGACGCAACGTCGCGGTTTGCATCCGCCGTACGGCGCCGCGGGCGGTGAACCTGGCGCCGTGGGGCGCAATCTGTTGATCCGTTCGGATGGACAGCAGGTCGCGCTGCCGGGAATCACGCAGATACCGGTCGAAGCGGGCGAGGTGCTTGTGATTGAAACGCCGGGCGGCGGTGGATTTGGGGCTCTAAATTCGTAGCGAGCCGGCTCGCTAAAATTGACTGCTCGCTTTATGATTCACTTCGGACATTGAGCGAACTGAAAGCCCAGAACCAATGATCCGGCGCGAAATTACGACCGCCAATGGTGCGAAGCTGTGGCTTCTCGTTTCGCAGGTTGAGCACGCGCACATGAGCGGTGAGCTCGCGAGGCATTGGCGAGAGGCGTTTACGCGCGACGTCGTCGATGCCATCGCGCATCACGACGACGGGTGGGCCGCCTGGGAGGCGGAACCGAAGCTTAACCCGGAGACCGGCGCGCCGTTTTCGTTTCTGGAAATGCCGGTGCCGGCGGCGCTGGTGATTTGGGATCATTCGATTGCCGCGGCCGGGGAATTCGGGCCGCTCGCGGCGTACATCGTGGCCGGACATTTCTACAATCTACTGAACAATTCGGAGCACGCGAAGGATCCGCTCGCCGTCGCCTGGCTCACGGCCAAGCGAAAGCACCGCACCGGCTGGCTGGATGAGTGGGTCCGCGCCGATCCGTCTCAGACGCTCGAATACGCCAAGCGCGCCCAACAAATGCTGCTCGTCGCCGATTTATTCAGCCTTTGGTTGTGCTGCGACTCTCCGACAGACCGTAACCGGGAAACTATCCTCGGCCAATCGGCAATGAAGCTGCAGACCGACATGTTGTTCAGCCAATTTCAATTCTCTGTGCAGGAGTTTGAAATAAAAAGCTTTTCGCACGACGAACGGATCGAGGCCCTTAGCTGGTCGGTCGGCGTACACCCCTTCCCTTGCAGGACAGCGCCAATATCGCTCCCGGCCGAGTGCATTGCCGTGCCGGCCGTGCCCTACGCCAGCTGGCAGGAATTGAAGGCCGCGAGCTGGCCGGTGGCGCTGCGATGGCGGCTGGTTGAGGACACCTCGACCAATGGCTCACCGACGTGAAAGACCTTGTGGAAATTCGATGAATCGCGATAATCCAAGGCGAAATCCCGTATTGGGTGGCACGCCCAGAGTCTTCGATGGGCGTGGTGTATTTGGCACGAACCACGCCCTTCGCCGACTCAGGGCGTGCCACCCTTCCGCCAGCACACTGCGGATGCCGGCAATCGGCGCGGCATCCATCACCATTTCAAAACACCGAAGAGGTGCAGCATGCCACGCAATAAGACTTACGATAACATCGCACAGGCAATCGGCGATACGCCGATGATTCGCATCAACAAGCTGATTCCGCCAGGACAAGCCACCGTGTTCGCGAAGTGCGAGTTCTTTCAGCCGCTTAATAGCGTGAAGGACCGCATCGGCGTTTCGATGATTGAAGCGGGCGAGCGCGAAGGCAAAGTCAAGAAGGACACGGTAATCATCGAGCCCACGAGCGGCAACACGGGCATCGCGCTGGCGTTCGTGGCCGCGGCGAAGGGTTATAAGCTGATTCTCACGATGCCCGAGTCGATGTCGGTCGAGCGGCGCGCGCTGCTGCGATTCATGGGCGCCGAGCTGGTTCTCACGCCCGCGTCTGAGGGCATGAAGGGCGCGATCGCCAAGGCGGCCGAGCTCGTCGAAAAGACGCCGAACGCCTGGATGCCGCAGCAGTTCGACAATCCGTCCAACCCGGCGATCCACGAAAAAACTACCGGCCCCGAGATCTGGGAAGACTCGGGCCACAACATCGATGCGATCGTGGCCGGCGTCGGCACGGGCGGCACGATCACCGGTGTTTGTCGGTACATCAAGCCGAAGAATCCGAACTTCAAAGCGATCGCCGTCGAGCCGACCGACTCGCCAGTGATCTCCGGCGGCAAACCGGGGCCGCACAAGATTCAAGGCATCGGCGCCGGCTTCATCCCGAAGAACCTCGATACGTCGCTCGTGGATGAAGTCATCCAGGTGACCAACGAGGAATCGTTTCAGTGGTCGCGCCGGCTGGCGAAAGAAGAAGGCATCGTGGCCGGCATTTCGAGCGGCGCGAACATGAGCGCGGCGGCCAAAGTGGCGGCGCGGCCTGAATACAAGGGCAAGCGGGTTTGCGTGATTATCCCGAGCCTGGGCGAGCGGTATTTGTCGACGCCCTTGTTCGAAGGGCTGACGGGGTGATTTTGCGTGCCATGGCCACTGCTCTGAGTGGCCATGCTGCGATTTCGTAACATGCCCACGCCGAGCCGTGGGGATGGCACCCCATGTTCACTTGTGACCTTTGGGGTAGCTAAACCGCAAGCGGTCGCTAGCATGGTTATTGGCAGCAAATCAGTAGTGTCCGGCTATAAGTCGAACAGTTTCAGTTGGTTAGGGTCGGAGGATTCTGGAAACGGTTGATGTTTGGCGGTGAGGGCCTCAAACAGC